>JBDSRZ010000047.1:0-21071 GCA_039929025.1 Usitatibacter sp.
TCGGTGCCGGTGCGATACACCGTCTGCTTGATGGCGACCACCTGGGCGTCGAGCGCCGCCTCGCGGATGAAGTCGATCACCGGCGCGAACGACTGGAACGGCCGGTGGAGCAGGACGTCACCCTTGCGCAACGCCTGGAAGAGGTCGCGTCCCTTGGAGAGCGCCTTCGGCAGCCCCGGCTGGAACGCCGGGAACTCGAGGTCGGGCCGGTTCACCTGCTCCGGGATGCTCATCAGGCGCACCAGGTTCACGGGGCCGGCGACCGAATAGAGGTCGTCGCCCTCGAGCCCGAACTGCGACAGCAGGAAGCGCGTCATCGTTTCCGACATGTTGTCGGCGACCTCGAGCCGCACCGCATCGCCGAAGTGCCGCTGCGGCAGTTCCCCCTGCAGCGCCTGGCGCAGGTCCTTCACCTCCTCCTCCTCGACGAAGAGATCGGAGTTGCGGGTCACGCGGAACTGGTAGCAGCCGAGCACCGTCATGCCCGAGAAGAGCTCCCCCACGTGCGCGTGCAGGATGGAAGTGAGGAAGATGAAGTCGTTGTTGCCCTGGGCTACGTGCGTCGGCAGGCGAATCACCCGCGGAAGCACGCGCGGGGCCTGGACGATGGCGGCGCGCGAGTCGCGCCCGAAGGCGTCGCGCCCTTCGAGCTCGACGGCAAAGTTCAGGCTCTTGTTGAAGACGCGCGGGAAGGGGTGCGCGGGATCGAGGCCGATGGGCGTGAGCAGCGGCATCATCTCGCGGAAAAAGTAGTCGCGGATCCATTCCTGCTGGCTCGGGCTCCACTCGCCGCGGCGCAGGAACCGTATGCCCTCCTTCGCGAGCCCGGGAAGGATCTCCTCGTTCAGCAGGCGGTACTGGCGCTCGACGATGCCCTGCGCGCGCGCGGCGACCTGGCGGAAGACCGTGAGCGGGGTCATGCCGTCGGGACCGGCCGCCGCCGCCCCCAGCTTGATCTGCTCCTTCACGCCCGACAGGCGGATCTCGAAGAACTCGTCGAGGTTCGAGGAGACGATACAGAGAAAGCGCAGCCGCTCGAGAATCGGCACCGCGCGATCCTCGGCCTGCGCGAGCACGCGGCGATTGAATTCGAGCGCCTGCAGCTCGCGGTTGAAGAAGTGCTCGGGAGAGTGACGCGACACGCGCTTGGCCGCCGCCTTGGTCTTCTTATGCGCCAAGGCTAGCCTCGTTGCGTGACGGAATTGTGACGAATGCGAATGGCATACTTCCAGCTGAATGGAATATACCACCCTCGGTGCAGTCGACCTCGGCTCCAACAGCTTCCACCTCGCCATCGGGCGCGTCGTCGAGGATCAGATCTATCCGCTCGATTCGCTCAAGGAAACGGTGCGGCTGGCGACCGGCCTCACGTCCGACAAGAACCTCGACAACAAGGCGCAGGAACGCGCCATCGCGGCGCTCAAGGGTTTCGCCGAACGCCTTGCCGGGATGCCCCGCGGGGCCGTCCGGGTCGTCGGCACCAACGCGCTGCGGGTTGCGAAGAATTCCGGCCCGTTCCTCCGGCTCGCGGAGAAGACCCTCGGGTTCCCGATCGAGGTGATCCCCGGCCGCGAGGAGGCGCGCCTCATCTACCTCGGCGTGGTCCACTCCCTGCCGCTCGCGAGCCACAACCGCCTGGTGGTCGACATCGGCGGCGGCTCGACCGAGTTCATCATCGGCCACAAGCTGAAGACCAAGGCGGTCGAGAGCCTCTACATGGGCTGCGTGAGCTACACCGGGCACTTCTTCGGCGACGGTCGGATCGACAAGAAGGCCTTCAAGCAGGCCGAGCTCGCCGCGCGCGAGCAGGTGCAGGCGATCGCAGCCCGCTACGAGCGCGAGGGCTGGAAGGAGGCGGTCGGCTCCTCCGGGACCGCGCGCTCTATCGCGGAAGTCCTGCAGAAGAACGGCCAGGCCGACGGCACCATCACCGCCGCGGGGCTCGCATGGTTGCGCGAGCATCTCCTCGCCGCGGGCGAGCTGCGCAGGGTGGAGCTTCCGGGGCTGCGCGAGGACCGCGTGCCGGTGGTCGCGGGCGGGTTGGCGATCATGTCGGGGATCTTCGACGAGCTCGGCATCCACGAGATGACGGTCGCCGCCGGGGCGCTGCGCGACGGAGTCCTCTGGGACCTTCTGGGGCGCGTGCACCATCGCGATATCCGCGAGGTGACCGTCGAGCAATTCGCGCGCCGTTACCACGTCGAATCCGCCCAGGCACAGCGCGTCGCCGCGCTCGCGAAGCGGCTGCTCTCAGGCCTCGGCGAGCCGGGCTCGAGCCCCACCGCAAGCGACGCGTTCCTCGACTGGTCGGCACGGCTGCACGAGATCGGAATCTCGATTGCGCAGGCGGCGTATCACAAGCATTCCTCCTACATCCTCGCCAACGCCGACATGCCCGGCTTCTCGCGCCAGGAGCAGGGGTGGCTCTCCAACCTGGTGCTCGCGCAGCGCGGCAAGCTCGCCAAGATGCACGCGGCGTTCGACGACGACCCGTACCTGGCGCGCCTCGCGTTTTGCCTGCGCCTGGCGGTCATCTTCTACCGCAGCCGCCGCTCGCTGCAGCTGCCCAAGCTCGTGGTGCGCGGTGAGGGACGAAGCTGGCGCGTGCAGTTGCCTGCCGAGTGGCTGGAGCGTAACTCGCTCGCCGCGGTGGCGCTGGAGCGCGAGAAGGACGAGTGGCAGTCGGTGGGCTACGCGCTGGAAGTGGCGGCGGAGTAGAACTGCAAAGCGGAGTAGAACCGCAAAGATGTCGCCCCGCGCAACCGTCGCCCCCGCGTAGGCGGGGGCCCAATGCATCGCGAGCAAATTGGGCCCGGTCCATCGCCCCGCGCGGCGCCCGGGACGACAAGTAGCGGCGCCCGGAGCGACGAACCCCTAGGCGGCAATCTCGGTCTTCATCGCCGACGCCGGCGTGCCGTCCTTCCACGGCAGCTCCACCGGATAATTCTTCAGCAGGCAATCGTCGGGCAGGCACGCGATCGGCGTGAAGTCGCGGTGCGCGATGTACTCCGGCCGCTTGAAGCGGCGGATGTGATTGGAGACCGCGCAGAGGCTCAGATACACCGCGACGCGATTCCACGGCGACAGGTTCGAAGTGGACGCGTGCACGAGGCAGCCGTGGAAGAGGATCATCGAACCCGCCGGCCCCTTCGGCGCCACGATGCCGCGCTGCGCCACCAGCTCCGTGATCGTTTCCCTGGAGAGAGTCCACAGCGGATAGCTGGTGGTGCTGGTGTCGTGGCCGGCGGGGAGCGCACCCTGCCTGTGGCTGCCGGGGATGAACATCAGCGGGCCGTTGAACTCGTTCACCTCGTCGAGGAAGATCGCGACGTTCATCGCGCGCGCCTCCGGCATGAGGTCGTCGTTCATCCAGGTGCCGTAGTCCTGGTGCCACTGCCAGACGTCGCCATCGAAGGCCATCTTGCCGTTGACCTTGAACTGATGCATGTACACCGCCTCGCCGAAGTATTGCACCACCGGATCGACCATGCGGGGGTGGCGTGCAAGGCGCGCGAAAGGCTCGCTGTACAGGTGCGCGGCGAAGTTGGTGCGCACGGCGTCGCGCCCCTTCTCACGCACGTTCTCGGGCCGCTGCATGGCGTAGATGCGCGGGACCTCTTCGGTGAGGGTATTGATCTCAGCGGGGGTGAAGAGCGACGGGAAGAAGAGGTAGCCGTCGCGGTCGAAGGCGGCGAGCTGTTCGGGGTTGAGTCTCATGGGTCCTCGGGGTACGGCGGGCGTCGGGCTATTTTGCGCCGTTTCGCCCCTCTTCGAGCATGTCGGGGTTCATCGTCGCCTTGAGCACCGTCTCGTGGCGGCCCTCGCGGCGGCGAGTGGCGAACCACCAGATCGCGCCCTTGCGCACCGCGACATCCCCCGCGCCGCCACCGATGAGGCGCGCCGCGACCTCGCCCAGCGTCGGCTGGTGGCCGACCACGATCACGCGGTCGCCATCGGGCCAGCCACATTCGCGCAGCATGTCGTCCACGCTGCTGGACGTATCCAGGCCGGGACGCACCTCGTATTCCATGCCGAGCGGCGTCACCGTCTGGATCGCGCGCGCCGCGGGACTGCTGAGCACGGCCCACTCGCCCTCGAGGCGCGGCCGCAGCCAATCGGCCATGCGTTCGGCCTGCTTGCGGCCTTTCTTCGTAAGCTCGCGCACGAAGTCGCCTTTCGGGCCCGGGTCCTCCGCATCCGCGTGTCGCCAGAGGATCAGTTCCACGGTGTTTCCATTTACGGGAGGCTGGCTCTGGCGAGGCAGGCGCGGACGCGAGCGATGAGTTGCGGGACCGAAAACGGCTTGGTCAGGTAATCCGTCACCCCCGCGTCGAAGCCGGCTCGGGTGCTGGGCTCATCGGTCATGGCGGTGAGCATCAGCACCGGCAGGGGCTGCGTCTCGGGCCGGGCGCGGAGCGCCTTGGTGACCGCCATGCCGTCCATGCCGGACATCTTGTAATCCAGCACCACGAGGTCTGGCACGTGCTCGCCTATCATCCTGAGCGCCTCCGCGCCACTGGCGGCCTGGCTCACCTGGTATTGACCCTCGTCCCCAAGCGCGCGCGCGATCAGCTCGAGCGAATCCGGGTAGTCATCGACCACCAGGATGTGGAAGCGGCGCTGCGCGACCGACGCCTGGATGGGGTCCGGTGCGACAAACGGCTGCAGGCTGGAGCGCGGCTCCAGCACCAGCTCGCAGCCTTCATAGGCGCAGAAGACATCCAGGCCCGTCCCGCATTCCAGGGCGAGGAGACGTGCCCTGCGCTCGATGTCCGCCACGAAGTGGTCGTCGTGGCTCGGGTCGTGGTGGGTGAGCGCGAGCCGGCGCACGCCGGCAGCGGCTGCGAGCTGCACCACGTAATCGTACGGGCTGTGTCCCCACGTCTTCTTCCGGGCGTACTCCTCGGGAGTGTACTGGGCGTCGTGGATCACCAGGTCGGCGCCGGCCATGAATCTGGCATGCCGGCGATCCCCCTCGTGCAGGATCGATTCGATGAGGCCCGGCACCGCGCCCGCACGCCAGAGCTCAGCGGAGAACGGCTCGTGATCCACCAGATAGACCATCGCCACGCCGTCGGCTTCGACCCGGAAGCCGAGTGTCATGGCCGGGTGGTTGAGAAACTGCGTAGCGACCCGCAAGCCACCGATGTCGTGGATGCCCTCGGTGAGCTCGTGAAAGGTGATCGCGGCCGGGAGCTCGCTCAAGTCGACGGGGAAATAGGTGAACTCCATCTGGCCCGCCAGCACGTCTTGCAGCGAGCCGCGGCTGCCTTCCGGGCCATAGATCGCGGCGGTGTTCCCCGCGACGAAGGCAGGGCCGAAGAACGGAAAGCCTTGGATGTGATCCCAGTGCGTGTGCCCCAGGAGGATGCTCGCGTCAATGGCCTTCCCGTGCTGGGCCATCAACATCGCGGCCAGCGGGTGCGCTCCGGTGCCGCAGTCGAGAATCAGCAGGTTGCCGCCGGCGGTGGTCAGCTCGACGCACGAGGTATTACCGCCGAAGTGGATCGTGCTTGGCCCGGGGGTGGCGATCGATCCCCTGGTTCCCCAGAAACGCACCCTCATGATTTCGCGGCCCCTTATGAGTGGACGACGACCGGTGGAGTTCGATTCTGCCCCACAGAGGCTCCGCGGACAATTGCGCTATTCCAGTCCGGGCGCGGGATCAGCGCGATGGCCGCGCGTCGTGAGCGCGATCCCGGCGAGAATGAGCCCGATGCCGACGAGATGGTAGGCCCGGATGCGCTCGTCGAGAAAGAGCCAGGCCAGCAGCGCCCCGAAGGCCGGCATCAGGTGCACGAAAATGCCCGCGATGGTGGGTCCCACTTCCGCCACGCCGCGGTTCCAGAACACGTACCCGACGAACGAAGGAAAGATCCCCACGTACAACATCGCGCTCACCGTGGCCACCGTGAGCTGGACCTGTCCGCCGAGGAAGAACATCTCGAAGAGGAACAAGGGCAACAGCAACATCACGCCCACCGAGCCGCAACAGGCGAGCAGCGCCAGGCCCGGAAGGTCCGCGGGCTTCATCCGCAGGAAGACCGTGTAGGCGGCCCAGAAGCCCATGCCGACGAGCACGATCAGGTCGCCCTTGTTGAGCGAGAGCGCGGCCAGCACCGCAACATCTCCGCGAGAGATGATCGCGAGAATCCCCGCAGCCGAAATGCCGACGCCCACGGCCTGCATGCGCGTGATCGTCTCGCGGTACAGCACCCACCCGAGCACGATGATCATGATGGGGATGGAGCTATTGAGGATCACGCCGTTGGTGGCGGTGGTGTACTGCAGCCCCACGTAGGCGAAGGCGTTGTGCAGGCCCGTGCCCCAGAAGCCGAGCCACACGATCGTCTTCCAGTTGCGTTTGATCGCGGGCCAATTGGCGCGGATGGCGGGCCAGGCGAAGGGCATCATCACCGCGACGGCCACCACCCAGCGCGCGAAGGTGAGCGCGAACGGCGACACGTGGCCGACGATCGCGCGCCCGATCACCCAGTTGAGCGACCAGAAAAACGCGGTGAGACTGAGCAGGAGATAGGGCGAAGCGTGGAACTTCGCGGACGCGGATGCCATCGGGTGCGATACTAACGCCCATCGCACCCGCGGTGCAGGAATGAGCCTCCAGGAAATCCCCGTCCCGCCGGAGCCTCCCCCGGAGCTTCCCTCCGCAGGGCCACGCCCTCCCCCGCTGTCGCCGTGGGAGCCGCTGAAGCTGCCGACCTTCCGCATGCTCTGGCTCGTCTGGGCCACGTCCAACATCTGCATGTGGGCGAACGACGTGGCCGCAGCATGGCTCATGACCTCGCTCACCACCTCGGCCACGTTGATCGCGCTGGTGACCACCGCCTCGTCGCTGCCGGTGTTTCTCCTTGGGCTGCCGAGCGGCGCGCTCGCCGACATCGTCGACCGGCGCAAGTACTTCATGGTCACGCAGATCTGGGTGGCGATCAACGCGGCGGTGCTCTACCTGGTCTCGATCACGGTGGGGCTCACGCCCACCCTGCTGCTGCTCCTCGTGTTCACCAATGGCATCGGGCTCGCGATGCGCTGGCCGGTGTACGCGGCGATCATCCCGGAGCTGCTGCCGCGCGAGCAGCTGCCGCTCGGCCTCGCGCTGAACGGCATCGCGGTGAACGTCTCGCGCATCGTCGGCCCGCTCGTCGCCGGCGCCATCATCGCGGCCTTCGGCAGCGAGTATGTGTTCGCGATGAATGGGGTGCTCTCCATCGCATGCGCGTTGGTGCTCTTCCGCTGGCGCCGGGAAACCAAGCCGCCGTCGGTGCTGCCGGGCGAGCGGTTCCTGGGCGCGATGCGGCTCGGGTGGCAATATGTGCGCGAGTCGCGCCGCATGAAGGACGCGATCGTCCTCACCTGCTCCTTCTTCCTGCACGCGACCGCGCTCATCGCGCTGCTGCCGCTGGTGGCCAAGCGGATGGTGGACGGCGGCGCCGGCATCTTCACGCTGCTGCTGGCCGCGCTGGGCACAGGCGCGGTGGTCGCGGCCACACAGCTGCCGAAGCTGCGCCATCGCTGGGACCGCGACCAGCTCGCGCTACGCGGATCGTTGCTGCAGTCGGTGAGCACCTTCGTGGTGGCGTTCTCGGATCACGCGTGGATCGCGATGCCGGCGATGTTCCTCGGCGGCGCCGCGTGGATCATCACCGCCAACTCGGTGTCGGTCTCGGCGCAGCTTTCGCTGCCGAACTGGGTGCGCGCGCGCGGCATGGCGATCTATCAGATGGCGATCATGGGAGGCACGGCGCTGGGGGCCTTCATCTGGGGCCGGCTCGCCGAGTCGACGAGCGTGCCGACAAGCCTCGCTTTCTGCTCGGTGAGCCTGCTGGTGGCGCTCTTCCTCACGCGGGAACGCGTGCTGGAAGGCGCACAGGAGGAGGACCATACGCCCACCCATCCCTGGCCGGAGCCGGTGCCGACGCTGCCCATCGCGCTCGACGCGGGCCCGGTGATGATCACGCTCGAATACCTGATCGATCCGGGCCGCCGCGGCGAGTTCGAGTCGATCATGGCCGAGAGCCGCAGCGCGCGGCTGCGCCAGGGCGCGGTTTCCTGGGGGCTCTTCGAGGACGTGGAGCGGCCGGGACGGTTCGTCGAGTACTTCGCGTGCGACACCTGGGCCGACTACCTGCGGCGCTACCAGCGCTTCACCGCCATGGACGAGCGGCTGCAGTCGATGCGCCACGCGTTCCATCTCGGCGAGGGGCCGCCCCGGGTCTCGCGCTTCATCGCCAGGCACCCTCCCGCTCGCTGAGTATCCCCGGCGAGACCAGCAGAATCCATAGGCCTACGTCGTGGCGTACGAATGCGTCTTTCTCCATGACAACGAGCGCGGCAAAGGCGATCATCGCCACTATGACGGCGAGGAAGAACGCCATGAGTTCATTTCACCGGACCATCTGATCCGGGACTTCAGCGCAGACATCGAGAGGTGGGATCATGAAAACGGTCGTTCTTGAAGTGAGGCCCTTCAAGGAATCCCTGCGTGCAGTGGCCGCGGCGATGAAGTCGCGCCGCGGCGAGGACGAAGCGAGGATCGCCTTTGCCAGCCCGGAGCTTCTGTGGAAGGTGCTGAGCGCGAAGCGGTGGGAGCTCCTGAAGGCGATGACCGGCGCGGGCCCGATGTCCATCCGCGAAGCGGCTCGGCGCCTGGAGCGCGACGTCAAGGCCGTTCACGGCGACATCACCGCCTTGATCGCGGCCGGTCTCATTCGGCGCACGGAAGCCGGCGGGATCGAGTTTCCCTACGAGTCCGTGAGGGTGGAATTCATGCTGCGCGCCGCTTAGTGAGGTGCAGTCTGGCGACCCCGGGGCGCCGATGCCATGCCTTGCTTGATGGTTCACTCCGATCCTGGCCCACATCGCCGCGACCGCCACGCAGATCTTCTCGTCGTTGATGTAGCGGTCGTTCGGGCAGTGCAGCGTGAAGCTGAAGCGATCACCGGTTATGCCGACTTCGGCGTGCGTGATCACGCTGCCTCTTCGTAGCAGGCCCTTGCCGCACACGTCCGTGACCCGATTCCCGCTGGCGCTGCCTCGCTAATCAAGTCACCGCGCGAATCGTCTGCAGCGGCGGCGAATTCACCGCGCGTCGCGTGCCGAGCAAGCCGGCGACGGCAACGCCCAGCGCACCCACCAGCACGCCGATAATCGGCAGCACCCAGTTAACGTCGTAGGCGACGCCGAGCACGCGCTCGGAAAGCACCATCGCGGTCCCGACGGCGCCCCCCGCGGCGATCGTGCCGGCGAGCAGTCCGATGGCGAGGAACTCGGCGAGCTGCAGGATCGTGAGTTGCCGGCGGCTCGCCCCCAGGGTGCGCAGGATCGCGCCCTCGAACACGCGCTCGTCCTGGGTCGAGCTGATGGCGGCGAAGAGCACCACCAGGCCCGCGGCGATGGCGAACAGGAACACGAACTCCACGGCGCGCGACACCTGGTCGGTGATGCGCTGGAATTGCGCCATGATCGCGGTAAGGTCGATCACGCTCACGTTGGGGAAGCGCTGCACCAGCCCGCTCACCACCTCTTCCTTGCTCTGCGGCAGGTGGAAGCTCGTGATCCAGCTCGCCGGGTACGACTTCAGCAGTGGCGGGCTCGCGATCACGAAGAAGTTGGGCTTGAAGGAATCCCAATCGAGCTTCCGGAGGCTGGTCACCTTCGCCGCGAAGCGCGAGCCGGCGACATCGAACGCGAGCTCGTCGCCCACGTTGATGCCGAGCGACTTGGCGAGCCCCTCCTCGACGGAGAACTCGCGCTCCTTCGTGCCCTCGGGCCAGAACCTGCCCGCCACGACCTTGTTGTCGGGCCGCGGCTTGTCAGCCCAGGAGAGGTTGAACTCGCGCTCCACCAGCCGCTTGGCGCGCTGGTCGGGATAGTCCGCGGCGCCGACCTTGCGATCGCCGATCGCCAGTAGCCGCCCGCGCACCATCGGATAGAGATCGGGCGTGGTGAGCTTCAGCTCCGCGAAATACTTTCGCACCTCGGGCAGCTGGTCGTTCTGGATGTTGAGGGCAAAGCGGTTCGGCATGTCAGCGGGCATCGACTGCTGCCACTTGGTGATGAGCTCGGTGCGCACCAGCGTCAGCATCAGCATCGCCATGATGCCAAGCCCGAGCGCCATGATCTGCACCAGGCTCGCCCACGTGCGCCGCCGCAGGTTCGCGAGGCCGTAGCGCCACGGACCGGTGGCGGCGCCGCGAAGGCGCGTCACCACCCGGATCATGCCGTAGCCCGCGACAGCCGCGGCGAGGAGCGCTGCCGCGAACCCTCCGAGCGCGATCGCTCCGAGCTTGAGATCGCCCGCCTGCCAGATGATGAGTCCCGACAAGGCGGCGAGTCCGAGCGCGAACGCGACGAGGCTCAGGGGCTCCGCCGGCGCGAGGTCGCGGCGCAACACCCGCAAGGTCGAGACGCTCCTCAAGCTCACCAACGGCGGCAGCGTGAATCCCAGCAGCAGGACGAAGCCGATGATGGCACCCCGCACCGCCGGCAGCGGTCCCGGCAGCGGCAGGTCCATGGTGAAAAATTTCGCGAGCCAGGTCGCGAGAATCTCCTGCGCGCCGAAGCCTACGGCGCTGCCGAGGATGCACGCGGCGATCCCGAGCGCGATGAACTGCCATGCGTGCAGCCCGAAGATGGCTGCCTGCGAAGCCCCCAGGCAGCGCATCATCGCCGCGGCGTCGACCTGTCGCTGCGAGAAGCGCCGCGCCGCAAGCGCCACCGCGACCGAGGCGAGGATGACCGAAAGAAGGGACGCCAGGCCGAGGAAGCGCTGCGCGCGCTCGAGCGCGGCGCGCACCTCGCTGCGGGCATCGCGCACGCCCTCGAGGCGTTGCCCGCGGCTGAGCTTCGGTGTCGACTCCGAGCGGAAACGCTCGACGGCGGACGGCTCTCCGCGCACCAGCAAGCGATGCGTCACGCGGCTGCCCACCTGGATGAGGCCCGTGGCGGCGAGGTCGGATTCGTGCATCAGCACGCGCGGCGCGATGCCGAAATAGTCGAGGACGCTGTCCGGCTCGCGCGCGATGATCGCGGCCACCAAGAGCTGCGCCCGGCCCACGTTCAGGGTGTCGCCCACGCCGACATTCAATCGCACCGCCAGCGGCAGGCCGATCCACACCGTGCCCGGCCGCGGCCCGCCTTCCACCTCGCGCTCCGCCCCGCCCGGGGCATCGGCCACGCGCAGGCGCCCACGCAGCGGAAAGCCGTCGCTCGCGGCCTTGATCTCCGCGAGGCTCACGCCGGCGCCCGAGGCCACCATGCTGGGGAAGGTGCGCGTCTGCGCAATCGCGAGCTTGCTCGCGCGCGCCGCCTCGACGAATGCCACCGGTACCGGCTGGTCGGCGATCAGCACCAGGTCGCCGCCGAGGAGCTCGTTCGCCTGCTGGTCGAGCGCCGCCTGCACCCGGTCGGCGAAGAATCCCACCGTGGTGACGCTCGCGATCGCGATCACCAACGCCAGCAGCAGGACACGCAGCTCGCCGGCCGTCCAATTGCGGCGGAGCATGCGCATCGACAGAAGGAATGTCGTCATCCTGCGTGGGCGGTGGGTTTCAACACAGAGGACACCGAGGGTGCACAGAGGTGGCACGGAGGAAACCCATCTGGATGTTCGCGATTCTTGTGCCGCAGCCACGAACGCCACACAAAGAGTTCCTCTGTGCCACCTCTGTGCATCCTTTGAGTCCTCTGTGATAAAACACGGCGCTCAATCCTCGTGAGTAATCTCACCACCCGCGATGTGTAGCCGGCGATCGCAGCGCTTCGCGAGCTCGGCATCGTGGGTGACGAGGACGAGCGTGGTGCCGTGCTCGCGATTCATCTCGAACAGCAGCTCGATGATGTGCTCACCGGTGGCCGAGTCCAGGTTGCCGGTAGGCTCGTCGGCGAAGAGCAGCCGAGGTTCGGTCACGAACGCGCGCGCCACGGCGACCCGCTGTTGCTCGCCGCCGGAGAGCTGGCGCGCGTAATGGCCGAGGCGCTCGCCAAGCCCCACGCGCTCGAGCACCGCGCGCGCCCGCGCGGCGGCATCCGCGCCGCCCGCGAGCTCCAGGGGCAACATCACGTTCTCGAGGGCGGTCAACGCCGGCAGCAACTGGAACGACTGGAACACGAAGCCCACCATCTGCCCGCGCAGCCGTGCGCGCCCGTCCTCGTCGAGCGCGAACAGATCCTCGCCGCCGATGAAAGCGCGCCCCGATGTGGGAACGTCCAACCCGGCGAGGAGTCCCAACAGGGTCGACTTGCCCGATCCCGATGCGCCGACGATCGCGACCGCCTCGGCGGCGCGCACCTCGAAGGTGGCGTTGCGGACGATGACCAGCACGTGGTCGGGCGTGGCGACTTGTTTGGTGAGCCCGTCGGCCTTCACAATGACGGTTCCAGGCGCGGGCTCCGCGCCGTCCCGCTCCGATCCGAGTTCCCTCCGTGCGTTCATCTCGCCTTCTTCCGTTGTTCTGCCGCGTGCTCGCGGCCTCCGCCCTCGTCGCGTTCGCCGCACCCGCCGCGGCCGCGCGAACGCTGCTCGTCTTCGGCGACAGCCTATCGGCCGCCTATGGACTCGCCGCCAACCAGGGATGGGTGCACCTGCTGGGCGAGCGCGCCGCGAAGCTCGACTGGCACGTCGCGAACGCGAGCGTCTCGGGGGAGACGACCGCCGGCGGATTGCGCCGGTTGCCCGAGGACCTGAAGCGCCACAAACCCGCGATCGTGGTGATCGCGCTCGGCGCCAACGATGCGCTGCGCGGCTTGCCGGTGGTGGGCATGCGCTCCAACCTGGAGCGCATGATCCGCCTCGCCCGCGCCGCCGGTGCCGAGCCCGTGCTCGCGGGCATGATGATTCCTCCGAATTATGGCATCGATTACGCGGTCCAGTTCCGTGAGCTCTACGGCAAGCTCGCCGCCGCGAATCGCGTGCCGCTGGTGCCGTTTCTCCTCGAAGGGCTCGCCGACAAGCCCGAGCTCTTCCAGGCCGACCAGCTGCACCCCACCGCCAGGGCGCAGGCGCGCATCCTCGACAACGTCTGGCCGGCGGTGGAGCCGCTGATGCGCAAGCGCGCGCGGTGAACGAGCTTCCCTTCCAGCGCGACCGGCCCGAGGCGAAGGTCGCGACGCCCCTCACGCTGGCGGAGATGCACGCCTTCGACGAGATCCTCGATGCACGCAGCCCGGCCGAATTCGAGGACGACCACTTGCCCGGCGCGATCAACGCGCCTGTCCTCGACGACCAGGAACGCGAGCGCGTCGGCACGATCTACAAGCAGCGCTCGGCCTTCGACGCCAAGCGCGTCGGCGCGCCGATCGCCGCGCGCAATATCGCCGCGCACATCGAGGAGAGCTTCGCCGATCGCCCGCGCAACTGGCGGCCGCTGGTGTACTGCTGGCGTGGCGGCGGCCGCTCGGGCTCGATGGTGCACGTGCTTCGCCAGGTGGGCTGGGATGCGCAGCGGTTGGACGGCGGCTACAAGGCGTTCCGGCGCCAGGTCGTGAGCGACCTCGAGGCGCTGCCGCGGCGTTTTCGCTACCACGTGATCTGCGGCGCCACGGGGTCGGGCAAGAGCCGGCTGCTGGAAGCGCTCGGCCACGCGGGCGCCCAGGTGCTCGACCTGGAGGTCCTCGCACAGCACCGCGGCTCCGTGCTCGGCGACCTGCCGAACGAGCCACAGCCGACGCAGAAGCGCTTCGAGACGCAGATCTGGGAGGCGCTGTCGCGCTTCGACGCGCAGCGCCCGGTCTACGTCGAGTCCGAGAGCAGGAAGGTCGGCAACCTGCGCGTGCCTGAGGAGCTGATCCGGCGAATGCGCGCCGCCCGCTGCTTTCGCCTGGAAGCCTCGCAGGACATACGCGTCGCCCTGCTGATGGAGGACTACGCGCATTTCGTGGCCAGCCCCGCCGCGCTGATGGCCAGGCTCGGTCTGCTGCGCGACCTGCACGGCGCCGAGCGCATCGCCCAGTGGGAGGAGCACCTCGCCGCGGGCGCATGGCACCCCCTGGTGCACGACCTGCTCGAGAACCACTACGACCCCGCCTATCGCAAGTCGCTGCTGCGCAACTATCGCGAGGCGCAGACAGCGCGCGTGGTGGAGGTGATCGAGCCCGGACGGGCGGGCTTTCTCGCCCTTGCGCGAGCAATCGTGCGCGAGCACGGCTAGCCCGGCGCGGGCGCAATCGGTTTAAACTGCAGCCTTAAAAAGACCGCGAACCTTCCTCCAAGATCGCGCCGGCGCGTGCTCGAACGTCCCCAGAAGATCGGCAAGTACGATGTCCTTTCGCAACTGGGCGAGGGCGCGTCCGCCGTCGTCTTCCTCGCGGATGATCCGTTCAACGACCGCAAGGTCGCGGTCAAGGTCGCCAGGACCGACGCCGACATGGGCGAGGAGGAAGCCAAGCGCTTCGAGCGCCTGTTCCTGAACGAAGCTTCGCTCGCCGGCAAGTTGAACCACCCCAACATCGTCGGCGTGTACGACGCCGTGTTCGAGGGCGACCAGCGCTACATCGTCATGGAGTACGTGCCCGGCGGGTCGCTGAAAAAGTACTGCACCGAGACCAACCTGCTGCCGGTTCGCCAGGCGGTGCTGGTGATCTTCAAGATGTGCCGCGCGCTCGACTACGCCTTCCAGAACGGCGTGATCCACCGCGACATCAAGCCCGCGAACATCCTCCTGTCCGAGCGCGACGACATCAAGATCAGCGATTTCGGCACCGCCAAGATCTCGACCGCCACCCACACCCAGCTCGACGGCTTCCTGGGCTCGCCGGCGTACATGTCGCCCGAGCAGATCAACGAGGAGCTGCCGAGCGTGCAGACCGACATCTACTCGCTCGGCGTGGTGATGTACGAGCTTCTCACCGGCAATCTGCCCTTCCGCGCCGACAACGCGATCACCATGATCAACAAGATCCTCAACGAGGATCCGGTGCCGATCGAGACGCTTCGCCCCGACCTGCCGCCCAGGCTGGTGGAGATCGTGCAGAAGGCGATGCACAAGGACCCGAAGATCCGCTACGCCAACTGGTTCGAGATGGCGAGCGAGCTGGCGAACACCTTCCCGCAGCTCGAGCGCTATTCGCACGAGATCAGCGCGACGGAGAAGTTCAACAAGCTGCGCTCGCTCCCCTTCTTCCGCGAGTTCCGCGATGCCGAGCTCTGGGAGGTGCTGCGCGGGTCCGTGTGGGAAGTCCACACACGCGACCGGAACCTGCTGCTGGAGGGCGAGATCGGCCAGGCGTTCTTCGTCATCGTCGGCGGGCAGGTGAAGGTGGTGAAGGACGGCAAGCTCCTGAACGTCCTCAAGGAAGGCGACTGCTTCGGCGAAATGGCCTACCTGTCCGGCGACCGCGCTCGCCGCTCGGCCTCCATCGTGTCGGTGTCCGAAGTGCAGCTCCTCAAGATCCAGGCCTCGCACCTCGATTCGCTCTCCGAAGGCTGCCAGCTGCGGTTCAACCGCGAGTTCCTGCGCACGTTGATCGAGCGGCTCACCTGGACTTCGTCGGTGCTCGCGCAGTTTCGGCGCTAGGCTCTTGCTCGGGCTGAAACACAGAGGACACAGAGGAAGGCACAGAGGTCACAGAGAAGACCCCTGGATGGTCATGACCACACCGCGGAGATGTCATTCATGAAAGTCTTTTCTCTGTGTTCTCTGTGCCTTCCTCTGTGTCCTCTGTGTTTCAGCTTTACCCCGGCGGAGGCGATAGCGGCCGGCTGCGAGCAGCTGAACGGCACCTACGAATACCAATCGGTGGCGCCGAGGAACGGCCTGCCCGAGTACCTCAGCAACTTCGTCCAGGGCCGCGACAAGGGCAAGCTCTTCGTGCGCGAGTCCGGTGGCGCCCCCAAGGGGCTGAGCGGCGGCGGCATCATCTCGCGGCCCAAGGTCACCCACCTCGCCAGCGCGGTGGCGGTCACCTACGCGGCCAAGGGCACCAAGATGCGCTTCCTCGACGCGCAGGCGAAGCCGATCGTGGAGATCGGCATCGACCTTCCCGACAAGTGGACCTGCAAGGGGAACCGCCTCGAGCGCCGCAACGAAAGGACCTCGGGCCTGGGCGAGGTGCTCCGGACCGAACGCGTGGAAGAGACGCTGTCGCGTGATGCATCCGGGGAGCTGGTCTACACCGAGACCGTGGCCCCGATCGGGAAGTCGCCCGCCGCGCCCAGGCGCAGCGAGGCTCGCTTCAGGCCCGCTCGAGTCCCGGCATAGTCACTCCACCAGGCAGATCGCCTGCGCGGCGATCCCCTCGCCGCGGCCGGTGAAGCCGAGCTCCTCGGTGGTGGTGGCCTTCACGTTCACGCAGTCCGGCTCGACGCCGAGGTCGGCGGCGATGTTCGCCACCATCCCCGCGATGTGCGGTGCCATTCGCGGCGACTGCGCGACGATGGTGGCGTCGATGTTGACCACGCGCCGGCCGCTTCGGCCGAGAAGCACCGCGACGTGGCGCAGCAGCTCGCGGCTGTCGATCCCCTTGTACCGTGCATTGCTGTCGGGAAAGTGCCTGCCGATGTCGCCCAGCGCGGCCGCGCCGAGGAGCGCATCGCAGATCGCGTGCAGCAGGACGTCGGCGTCGCTGTGACCGAGGAGACCCTTGTCGTGCGCGATCTCCACGCCGCCGATCACGAGGCGGCGGCCGGCGACGAGCCGGTGGACGTCGAATCCCTGGCCAATCCGCATGGTCACATCTCCACGCGGTTCTTGAGGTCGAGGATCATCTCCGCGAGGGACAGGTCTTCGGCGAAGGTGACCTTGATGTTGCTGTTCTCGCCCTGCGCGAGCCGGGGCGCGCTGTAGCCGATCGCCTCCACCGCATGCGCCTCGTCGGTCGCGTCGGGGCGTGCCTCGAGGCCGCGGCGCAGCAGCTCATAGCGGAACATCTGCGGCGTCTGCGCGCGCCAAAGGTTCAGCCTCGGAATGGTGGCGGCGACGCGCTGGTTCTCGTCAGCGCTCTTCAGCGTGTCGGCCACCGGCATCGCGAGAAGCCCCCCGATCGGATCGTCGCCGATCTCGTCGAGGAACTGCTCGACCAGCTCCTTCTGGATGCAGGGGCGGGCCGCGTCGTGGACGAGGACCCAGTCGTCCCTGGCGCAGCGCGGCGCGAGTTCCCTCAGCGCGTTGGTGACGCTCTGCGCGCGCGTGGCGCCGCCCACGAACATCGGCTCGATCTTGTCCGGAAAGCCGCTCCAGTCGTGCTCGCCCCAGTGGCGGTCGAGCGGCGAAAGCACCACGCAGACCGTGGCGATGCGCGCCACCGACGCGAGCGACTCGATGGCATGGAACATCATCGGCTTGCCGCGCAGCGGGATGTACTGCTTGGGGACGGCATCCCCGATGCGCGTGCCTTGCCCGGCAGCGGGAACGATGGCGAAGACTTTCGGCATGAGACCGCGATTTTAATCGTAAACTACGACCCTCATGACGGCACGGCGAATCCTGGCAGTGCTCGCTTGTCTTGCCGTCGGCTGCGAGGAGGCTCCCAGGCCGATCGCGCCGATCGCGCAGTCGGGCGAATTGGTCGTTCTCACCGTGAACGGCCCCGCGACCTACTTCGAGGACGCGCAGGGCCTCGCCTCGGGGTTCGAGTACGACCTCGCGATGCTCTTCGCCGGGGAGCTGGGCGCGAAGCCGGCGTTCGTGGTGATCGACAATCCCGCGAAAATCGACCACCTGCTGCGCGCAGGACAGGCGCATCTCGCCGCCGCCGCGTTGGCGCGCCACTTCGACTATCCCGGCGGGCTCGCGTGGGGGCCCTCCTACTTCACCACGCAGCACCAGATCGTCGGCCGCGCCGCCGAGCCCCGGCCCAAGTCGCTCCGCGACATCGCCGGGGGCTCGGTGGGCGTGATCGAGGAGTCGGTGGCGGAATACCTGCTCGCCACGCCCTCCGCCGTGCCGCTGCGGATCGCGCGCCTGCCGCCCGGGACCTCGACCGCCGACCTGCTGGAGCAGGTCGTCGCCGGAAAGCTCGACTACGCTCTGGTGGAATCCACGCGCTACACGCTCGCGCGACGCTTTTTTCCGCAGCTCGACGTGGCGTTCAAAGTGGGCAAGCCGGTGGAGTACGCGTGGCTCGTCTCGACGGTGGACAAGAAGCGCATCGTCGAGGCCGCCGCGGCGTTCTTCGCGCGCATCCGCAAGGACGGGACGCTGAAGCGGCTGGTGGATCGCCACTATGGGCATGCGACCCGCATTACAGCGCTCGACTCCGGAACGCTCATGGAGCGCATCGCGACGCAGCTTCCGATGCTCAAGCCGCATTTCGAGGAGGCCGAGCGCGAGAGCGGCCTCGACTGGCGCCTGGTGGCGGCGATCGGCTACCAGGAATCCCATTGGGACGCGCTCGCCACCTCGCCGACGGGCGTGCGCGGCCTGATGATGCTCACCGAAGAAACCGCGGAGCGCCTGCAGGTGAAAAACCGCCTTGACGCGCGCGACAGCATCCTCGGCGGCGCGCGCTATTTCGCGCTGTTGAAGGAGGGCTTCTCGCCGCGGATCCCGGAACCGGACCGCACCTGGCTCGCGCTGGCCGCCTACAACCTCGGCATCGGCCACCTCGAGGACGCGCGCATCCTCGCCCAGCGCTCCAGGCTCAACGCCGACAAGTGGCAGGATGTGCGCCAGGTGCTGCCCAAGCTCCAGGAGGCCGAGACCTTCAACACCCTCAAACACGGCTACGCACGCGGCGCGGAGGCGATGCAACTGGTGGATAACGTGCGCAACTACTACGATATCCTCACGCGCCTGGAGCCGCAGGAGGCGCCGGCACTGCCGCAAGGCAACGCCGGCGCGAGCACCGCGCCGCCGGGCAAGGACGCTCAGCTCTCGACGAAGGGGACCGCGCCCGGCAAGTGATCGACGTCGCCCCAGGCCTCGACCTGCCAAGCATCGGCGTCGAAGGCGACGGCGTGTACGCGGCGTTGGAGATCGGCACCGATTGCAGCTTGCCGACGGGACTCCACATTCCACCGCGTCTCGCCGTGGTGCACGACGATGAAGCGCGTCATCGTCGCCCGGTTGCTGATAACCGCGTCATCGTCGCGCCGTTGTAGAACGGGGCCCAATCATTGGGTCCCGGCCTTCGCCGGGACGACGAGCTCGCCGCCCATGAAGGGAACCAGCGCCTTCGGCACGTTGACCGAGCCGTCGGCATTCTGGTAGTTCTCGAGCACGGCGACGAGCGTGCGCCCCACGGCAAGGCCGGAGCCGTTCAGCGTATGCAGCGGCTGGACTTTCCCCTTCTCGTCGCGGTAGCGGGCCTGCATGCGGCGCGCCTGGAACGCCTCGAAGTTGGAGCACGACGAGATCTCGCGGTAGGCGCCCTGCGATGGCAGCCAGACCTCGAGGTCGTAGGTCTTCGCGGCGGCGAAGCCGATGTCGCCGGTGCAGAGCGCCATCACGCGGTACGGGAGCTCCAGGCGCTTCAGGATCTCCTCGGCGTGCGCCGTGAGGGTCTCGTGCGCGGCGGCCGAATCCTCGGGTTTCACCATCTGCAGGATCTCCACCTTGTCGAACTGGTGGTTGCGGATCATGCCCCGCGTGTCCTTGCCGTAGCTGCCCGCCTCCGAGCGGAAGCACGGGCTGTGGCAGGTGAAGCGCAGCGGCAGGTCCTTCGCGTCGACGATCGAGTCGCGCACGAAGTTGGTGACCGAGTACTCGGAAGTCGGGATCAGATAGAGGTCGCGCCCCTCGATCTTGAACAGGTCGTCCCTGAACTTGGCGAGCGAGGATGGGGCGTCGGCGCACTCGCCGGTCACCATGTACGGCGCGTAGACCTCGGTGTAGCCGTGCTCGGTGGTGTGCACCGTGAGCATGAACTGCGCGAGGGCGCGGTGCAGCCGCGCGACCGATCCCTTCAGCACCACGAAGCGCGCGCCCGCGATCTTGGCCGCGGTGTCGAAATCCACCCCGCCCAGGCCGGCGCCCACGTCGACGTGATCCTTCACCGCGAAGTCGAATTGCCGCGGCTCGCCCCGCCGGCGCACCTCGACGTTGTCGTTGGCCGACCTTCCGTCCGGCACGTCGGCGCGCGGGATATTGGGGACGACGCGGAGGAACGCGGACTGCTTCTCCTGCACGGCGGCGAGCGCAACCTCGTTGGCCTTCAGTTCGTCGCCGATGCCGGAAACCTCGGCGAGCACCGCAGAGGCGTCCTCGCCCTTGCCCTTGAGCATTCCCACCTGCCTGGAGAGCGTGTTGCGCTTGCCCTGCAGCTCCTCGGTGCGCAGCTGGAGGTGCTTCCTCTCGTCCTCGAGCGCGCGGAAGCCGGCCTCGTCGAAGTCGAAGCCGCGGCGTTTCAGGCCCGCGACGACGGCGGGAAGGTCTTTTCGAAGCAGTTGGATATCGAGCATGGCGTCATTTTAGCTTTTTCGCCTTGTCGTCCAGCGCGCGCAGGTGATCGAGCTTCTCGCCGATCTTGGCCTCGAGCCCGCGATCGGTCGGCTGGTACCAGCGGTGCGGCTCCACGCCCTCGGGCAGGTAGCTCTCGCCCGCGGCGTAGCCTTCGTCCTCGTCGTGGGCGTAGCGATAATCCCTGCCGTATCCGAGGCCCTTCATCAGCTTCGTCGGCGCGTTCCGGATGTGCAACGGAACGGGGCGCGTGCCGTCCTCCGCGATGAATGCGCGCACCTGGTTGTAGGCGGTGTACACAGCGTTCGACTTCGCGGCCACGGCGAGGTAGACGACCGCTTCCGCCAGCGCCAGCTCGCCCTCGGGGGATCCAAGGCGCTCGTAGACCGCCGCGGCCGTCACGCAGATGTCCAGCGCGCGGGGGTCGGCAAGGCCGATGTCCTCGCTCGCCATGCGGATGATGCGGCGGGCCAGGTAGCGCGGGTCGGCGCCGCCATCGAGCATGCGCACCATCCAGTAGAGCGCGGCATCGGGGTCGCTGCCGCGCACGCTCTTGTGCAGCGCCGAAATCTGGTCGTAGAAGTTGTCGCCGCCCTTGTCGAAGCGCCGCCCGGCGCGCTGCGCCACGGCGTTCACGAAGTCGACGTCGACGCCGCGCTTGCCCTCGACCAACGCCGCCTGCGCGACCTGCTCCACGAGATTCAGCGCCCGGCGACCGTC
>JBDSRZ010000048.1:0-3287 GCA_039929025.1 Usitatibacter sp.
CGCATCGTCGAACAATCCGAAGCCGCTCTCGGACAAGTTCGCGCTGCGGTTCGTGAAGCCGCGCTGAGGCATCGCTGAGCGGGCAACCCGGAAAAGGAAGCCCGCGCCCCCGCGTCGGTGAATTCAGCGCGCGGCGAGCCGCCAGAGAGAGGTGACCTCCGCTGTGCGCGCCTGGTGAAGCGCACCCGATGCATCCGCCACGCGGGGATGCTTCGGCTTCACGTCGATGCGGCTCAGGACCTTCAGGCCGGCGCCCTCGATAGCGGCGAGAAGCTCGTCGCGCGAGCGCAAGCCCAGATGCTCGGCGAGATCCGAAAGCAGCAACCAGCCTTCGCCACCAGGCGCAAGGTGCTCGGGTAGCCGCGCGAGGAAGCCGCGCAGCATGCGGCTGTCGGGATCGTAGATGCCGTGCTCCAGCGGCGAGCTCGGGCGCGCGGGGACCCAGGGCGGATTGCAGACCACGAGCAGCGCCCGGCCTTCAGGAAAAAGATCGGCCCGGACCACCTCGACGCGCGCGCCAAGCCCGAGGCGATCGAGGTTCTCGCGCGCGCAGGCGAGGGCGCGCGGATCCTGGTCGGTCGCGATCACGCGCTTGACGCCGCGGCGCAGCAGGACGGCCGCCAGCACGCCGGTACCGGTGCCGATGTCGAAAGCAACCGCGGCTACCGCCGCCACCGGCATGGGCGCCTTCGCGACCAAATCCACGTACTCGCTGCGGATGGGTGAGAAAACACCATAGTGCGGGTGGATCTTGCCGCCCCCCAATGCCGCGAGCTCGATGCCGTTCCTGCGCCATTCGTGCGCGCCGACGATGCCGAGCAGCTCGCGCAGCGAGACCACCGAAGGCTCCTGCACGGGGCCGTAGGCTTCGATGCACGCCTCGCGGATGTCCGGCGCCCGCCGCAGCGGGATGTTGTAGTCCGCATCGAGCGGGATCAGCAGCATGCCGAGCGTGCGTGCACGCTGCGCGCGCGACTGGCGCTCGAGGTTGAATGCTTCGGCCGGTGGGCGGCTACCCTCTCCCCGGCTCTCTCCCAAGGCAGAGGGAGAGGGACGTTTCTTCGGCCCGCGCGGCCGATCGACCCGCGCCGCGACCGCTTTCAGCAGTTGCCGCGCATTCTGGAAGTCGCCACGCCACAGCAGACCCACGCCCTGTCCGGCGAGCCCGCAAGCGTCGTCCGCCGTCATGCGGTCGTCGGCGATGACGACCTTCGCGGGCGGTGGCGAGCCGCGCTCCGAGCGCCAAAGCCCGGAGCGCGGCTCGTCGTCCTCGCTCCATTGAATGCGAGGGACATCGTCCGCGGGAGGCTTGCTCAGAACTTCTCGTCTTTGCGCAGGTAGCGCCACTGCCCCAGGGGCAGGGGTCCGAGCGGTACGCCGCCGCTGCGCACGCGCTTCAACCCGGTCACCACCAGGCCCACCATCTCGCACATGCGCCGGATCTGGCGCTTGCGGCCCTCGCGCAGCACGAAGCGCAGCTGGTCCTCGTTCGACCACGAGACTTTCGCGGGCTTCAACTTCACCCCGTCCAGCTCCAGGCCGTGGCGCAGCTTCTCCAAGGCCTCCTCGGAGAGCGTTCCCTCCACCCGCACCAGGTACTCCTTCTCGACCTCGGAGTCGGCGCCGATGAGCCGCTTGGCGACGCGGCCGTCCTGCGTGAACACGATGAGCCCGGTGGAGTCGATGTCGAGGCGGCCAGCGGGCGCGAGCCCGCGCAGGTGGCCGGCAACGAATTTCGTGCGCGACGGATCCTCCGCCCAACGGTTCTCGGGCTTGATGAGGACCATGGCGGGCTGGTGCCCATCTTCGGGCTGGCCGGAGACGTAACCCACGGGCTTGTTGAGAAGGATCGTCACCTGCTCGCTCTGGTAGCGCGACGCCGCCGGGTCTATCTCGATCACCGCGTCCTGGGGAACGCGAACGCCGAGCGTCGTCACTGACTTGCCATTCACCTTCACCCAGCCGTTCTCTATCCACTCGTCGGCTTCGCGCCGCGAGCACAGGCCCAGCTCGCTCATACGTTTCGACAGGCGCGGATCGTCGGGGTTTTCGTGCGGAGCCGAGCGTGGCGGCGCGGGCTTGGGCGGAGCCGATTGCGGCACGGGCTTGAACGCCGGACGCGCGCCTTGCGGCCGTGGCGCCAGCCGCGCATGGGCCGACCTGGATTCCGCGCGATCGGGCGGCGGCTTCGCGCCTCGCGGCGGCCGTGCGGTTGGCGCAGGCGCTGGCGGCGCCTTGGGTGATGGCGCGCCGCGGTGGCGCTGCGCAAGCCGCGCGCGCGTCGACACCGCCTTGAGCGTTGCGGCCGCCGCGCCCTTCTTCGGAAGCTTGAGGGTGATGCGGGCCATCAGTTGCAAGTCTCGCGCCTGAGCAGCGTCGGCAGGGTCTCGTTCAGGAATCGCGCAAGCCGCACGCCGCCGAGCGCAAGTTGTTTGTCGATGAGCGGCATCACCTGCGTGAAGTACAAGTCGCCGACCAACTTGTCGGCGGGCAGCCAGTCCCAGGCCTGCGCCGCGACGCGATGCGAGGCGAGCATCCAGTCCTCCACCGTGCCCGCTTCGGCCCCGCGCGCCTCCGGGGCCTTGAGCCAGCCTTCCTCGAGGCGGGTCACGTAGGCGCCCCAGTTCCACTCCTTGTTCGAGATGAGGACCGAATCCCATACCGAGTGCAGGTTCTCCTGGGTGCGGCGCGGCGGGCAGCGGGGGCACTTGCCGTTGCGGATGTCGACGTCCACCCGGATCAGGTTGCCGCCGCGCTCCTCGGTGATGGTGTGCAGCGGCTGGTGCACGTCGCCGATGAGGTGCACGGCGAACTTGAGGGCCTCGCGGCGCTTGGCGTCCCCGGAGGGGCAGGTGAGGATCGCGCGCTGGCGCTGCATCGCGCCGATGATGCAGTCGCCCGTGGGCGTTGCCTTGCACACGACTGCCGGGTCGTAGCGATCTTCCTTCACCGGAAAGTTGATGAAGTGCCAGTTGGAAGTCTCGGGGCGATCGGGGCGCACGTCGTCGGCCCAGCTGGACAGGGACGCGAGCGACACACCCGGCCCCAGCAAGCGCTCCATCTCCAGCCGCGCCTCGCTGGTGAGACGTCGCTGCGCGATCTCGGCGATGACGCTGTGGCCGTCGGCGCCCCAGCCGAAGGCATTCGCCGCGGCGGCGCACGCGAGGGCGCAGATCAATCGCATCATTCTCGGATTCCCGTAAGATTTTGCCGGCGCCCTATTGTCCCCGAACTCCCATATCCCATGCCCCGCAACATCGAGATCAAGGCGAGCGTCGGCGACCTCT
>JBDSRZ010000049.1:0-26715 GCA_039929025.1 Usitatibacter sp.
TGCCATCTATGCGGACGGTGGAAAGCGCCGGATAGGCGTCTGCCGCGACGTTGTTGTCGCCGAAACCGATGACGCGAATCTCGTCCGGCACGCGGATGCCGCGCGCGTGGGCCTCGGTGAGCACGCCTAGCGCCAGCATGTCGGAGCTGCACACCACTGCATCGATGCCGGGATGGCGTTCGATGAGGGCCCCGAAAGCGCGCCGTCCGGCCCCGAAGGTCGTGGGAGTCGGGACAAGCTGCGCAGGAGTCCCCGTGATGCCGTGGCGCGCTGCCGCGTCGGCGAAGCCCCGCATGCGCATGCCCGCGCGCACGTCGTCGGCGGAAACGAATCCGGGGCTGCGAACCGCCCGGAAGTGCAGGTAGTCCGCAACCGCGGCACCGACCTTCTCGTGGGAAAACCCCACCAGCATGTCGATCGGCGTGGGCGTGAGGTCCCAGGTCTCGACTACCGGTATTCCGGCGGCGGCGAGCCGGCGCCGCGCTTCGGGCGAATGCATGATGCCGGTGATCACGATGCCGTCCGGACGCCGGCCGATGATCGCGTCGAGGAGCGAGTCCTCGCGCTCGATGCCGTAGCCGCTTTGCCCCAGCATCAGCTGGAAGTCTGCGCGGTCCAGCGCTTCGGTGAGGGACTGCAGCATCTCCAGGAACACCGGGCTCGCGATCGTGGGTACGAGGCACGCGACCAGGCCGCTCTTGTTGGAAGCGAGGCCCCCGGCGACCCGATTGGGGACGTAGCCCGTGCGGGCCACCGCCTCGCGCACCCGAGCGAGGGTTTCGGCCGTGAGCTGCTCGGGCCGGTTGAGGGCGCGGGAAACAGTGATCGGGGAAACACCCGCGAGGCGGGCCACGTCGCTCAGCGTGAGGCTGGCGGATCGGTTGCGGCCGCGGTGTGGGCGGCGGGAAGTCTCGGATTCGGCCACCCACCCATTATAAGCCCACGGATGGTATCGCTATCATCCGGGCCGCAGGCGGGCGATCAGACGGAACACCGGCACGGTCAGCAACACCACAATGAGATAGCGCACCACGTGGGCGGCGGTCACGTAAGCAACGCCGATTTTGAGTACCTTCGCGGTGATCGACATCTCGGCGATGCCGCCGGGTGCCGCCGCCAGCAACGCGCTGCCCAGGTAAGCGCCGCTTCCCATCGCGATCAACCATCCGACCAGCGCCGCGAGGCCCAGGGTTAGGGTGACCGAGACTATGAGCGCGGCGACGAAACGCGGTGCCGTCTGCAGGAAGCCGCGCTCGAAGCGGGAGCCGAGCACGCATCCGAGCAGGACCTGGGCCGCGTTCACCAGCGCCGAGGGCATGGACGAAAGCGCGATGCCGTTCACAGTGAGGCCGATCGTGAGCAGGAGCGGCCCGAGCATGAAAGCCGTGGGTGCGCGCAGCTTGCGCGCCACGGTGCCGGCGATGGCGCCAAGCGCGACCAGCAACACGAGCCCACCCGAATCGAAAGGCACCACCACCGGGCGATATTCCTCGGTGGCGGCGAAACCGGCGAGCGTGATGCCGACCGGAAAGACCGTGACCACCAGCAGCATCCGCAGCGAATGCGCGAGGGCGACGCGCTCCGGTGCCGCGCCGAAGCGCTCTCCCAGTTGCGCCATCTCCGAAGCTCCGCCGGGCATGCTGCCGAAGTATGCGGTCGCGCGGCTCACGCCCGACAGGCGCGCCAGCGCCAGTGCGCTCACCGTGCCGAAGCCGTTGGCCGCCAGCCCGAGGAGCACGAACCAGGGCCAGTGGCGCGCCACTTCTGCGACCACCGGGGCGGTGAAGTAGAGGCCGAGCGTGATGCCCACCACCAGGAAACCCGCCTCGCGCCCGCCGGGGAGCGCGGCGAAATGCGCGCCCGACATCTGCGCCACCGCCATCCCGAGCATCGAGCCGATCATCCACGGCAGCGGGGTCCCGATCCAGGCGCAGAATGCGCCGCCCAGGGTCGCGGCGGCCAGGCCGCCTAGGTATGCGACGGCCCGTTGCTTCGTTTCCAAGGGTTGAGTGGCTCGTGGAGGGCTGAAACGGCTATAATTTTAAGCTTTCCCGGCCAGGAAGCCTTGGCCGGGCAGACTTCTCCGGCCTGGTAGCTCAGTTGGTAGAGCAGCGGATTGAAAATCCGTGTGTCGGTGGTTCAATTCCGCCCCAGGCCACCAATTCCCGGGAAAGCCCGCGCGCATGCGGGCTTTTTCACTGTGACACAATAGGCCCCTGCCCCGCTCCATCCAAAACTACAATACGAGATGAACGTGTCCTCTCGGCGCTTCGCCAACTCGGTCGTCCTGCACGTGAAGGGGCGGCTGGACCAGGACACGTGCGAGGCATTTCGCGGCGACCTGATGAAATCGGTCGATGCCGCGGCACATGACGGCGGCACGATCGTTCTCGACCTCGCCGACCTCGATTACGTGTCCAGCGCGGGGCTGCGCTGCTTCATGCTCGCCTCACGCCAGGCCAAGGCCCGCCAGGGCCGCATCTTTGTCGCCGACATGCAGCCGATGGTCGATGAGATTTTCCGCATCAGCCACTTCAACCTCGTCTTCCAGACTTTCCCGACGGTCCGCGAGGCGCTCGCCGCGTCCTCGAGCGAGGCCGCCGCAGCGTTCGACCAGAAGAAATAGGGCGAGGCCATGCGCGTGCGCTTCTGGGGGACCCGCGGCTCGATTCCCGTGGCCCTCACCACGGCCGACATCCGCGACAAGTTGGCACTCGCGCTGGTACAGGCCTCGGGGCGCACCTTCGCGACCTACGAGGAGGCGCACGCGTTCGCGAGCGACGAGCTCGACTTCTCCCTCACCCACACTTTCGGCGGCCACACGCCTTGCGTGGAGATCGAGGTGCCGGGCGGCGAGTACTACGTCTGCGACATGGGCAGCGGCGCGCGCCCGTTCGGAGTGCACGTGTTCGCGCGGCAGGCGCGGCGCCCGGCGACGGTGAACGTGTTCATGTCCCACGTGCACTGGGACCACATCATGGGCTTTCCCTTCTTCGGTCCCGCGTACGCGGCGGGCACGACGATCCGCATCCACGGCTGCCATGCGGTCCTCGAGCATGCCTTCCGCCTGCAGCAGTCGCCGCCCTGCTTCCCGGTCGAGTTCAACCAGCTGGGCGCAAAGATCGAGTTCATTACTCTCGAGCCCGACAAGCCGTACAGGACGGGCCCGCTCACGGTCACACCCCACCTCCAGCTTCACGGCGGCGATTCCTACGGCTATCGCTTCGAGACGGACGGCAAGGCCGTGGTCTACTCGACCGACTCGGAGCACAAGCTCGAGAACCGCGCGGAAGCCGAGGCGTTCGCGAACTTCTTCCGCGATGCCGACATCGTGGTCTTCGACGCCATGTATGCGCTCGCCGAGGCGATCAGCGTGAAGGCCGACTGGGGCCACTCGAGCAACATCGTCGGCGTCGAGCTCTGCCAGATGGCCCGCGCCAAGCACCTTGTGCTTTTCCACCACGAGCCGGCCAACAACGACGCCACGCTCGAGGGACTGCTCAAGGAAGCGCGCCGGTTCGAGGAGCTCACGCGCGGCGACCACCCCCTCAAGGTGTCCGCGGCGTACGACGGGCTCGAGATCGAAGCCTAGTCCGCGGTGAATGCCTACGGCGGCTTGAGGGTCCTCTCCCTCGTGCTCCTGGTGGCGCTTTCGCTCTTCATCGTCGCCTCACCCGTGGCTCAGCAGTTGCGCCACGCCGTGTTCGACGGTTACCAGCGCTTTTTCCCGCTGGAGCGCGTGCGGGCCCCCGTCAAGGTCGTCCTGATCGACGAGAGCTCGATCGCGCGCTACGGGCAATGGCCGTGGCCGCGAACGCGTCTCGCCGACCTCATCGACACCATCGCCGCGTACAAACCGCTCGCGATCGGGATAGACCTGGTCTTCCCGGAGCCGGACCGCTTCTCGCCCGCGGCCATGGCGGCGGAGCTGCCGATAATCCCCGACAGCGTGCAGAAGATCCTCGAGGCGCTGCCGTCGAACGACGAGATCTTCGCGCGGTCGATTCGCGGCAGTGACGTGGTGCTGGGCATCTCCGCGGAGAAGTCGGCCGATCCGCGCTTCGTGGCACCTCCGCTGGCGGCGCCGGTGGCGATGTCGCCGGCGATGCTCGGCACGATTCAGAAGTACCCGGGATATATCGCGAGCGTCCCCGAGATCGACCGAGCCGCCAAGGGCCGCGGCATCCTCAACTCCGGACCGCAGGACCAGGTGGTGCGGATGGTGCCGCTGGTGGCCCAGGTCCAGGGCGTGATCGTCCCTTCCCTCGGCGTGGAGACGCTGCGCGTGGCACTCGACAGCGTGCTCAAGGTCGACTCGCTGGGCGGCGGGCTCGCACGACTTGGGATCGCCGACTGGAGCGTGCCGTTCCATGACGACGGCCTTACGTGGGTCAGGTTCTCGCGCCACACCGAGGAGTTCACGGCACCGGCGGCGGGGGTCTTCGCCGGGGATTTGAAGCCCGAGTTCCTTCGCGACGCGATCGTGCTGGTGGGGGTCTCGGGCCTGGGAGTGCTCGACTACAAGACCACTCCATTGGGGGAATTCATCCCTGGCGTCTTCATACATGCCCAGGTGATCGAGAACCTCTACAACCGCGTCTGGCTGGTGCGGCCACACTGGGCCGTGTACGCCGAGGCGGCGGCGCTCCTCGCGTGCGGGCTGCTGCTGGTGGTGTTCGTGCCGCGCCTGTCGGCGCTGCAATCGATCAACGTGGCGCTCGGCCTGGTGGTGCTGATGGCCGGGGCGGCCATCATCGCCTTCGTGCACTTCTCGACGCTCATCGATCCCCTGTGGCCCACGATCGGCACCCTGGCGGTGTTCGGCAGCGCGGTCGTGGGGTCGTTGTCGCAGTCGGAGAAGCAGCGGCGCCAGCTGCGCGAGCAGGCCGCGCACATGGCGGGCGAGGTCGATTCGGCGCGCCGCATCCAGATGGGGCTGTTGCCCGATCCCAGCCAGGTGCTCGCGCCCGACCGCCGCTTTGCGATCGCTGCGCTGCTGGAGCCGGCGCGCACCGTCGGCGGCGATTTCTACGACTGCTTCCTCGTCGACGCGGGCCGCCTCTACTTCCTGGTGGCGGACGTGTCCGGCAAGGGCCTGCCCGCGGCGCTCTTCTTGGCCGCGGCCAAGTCGCACATCAAGAGCGCGGCGCTGCGCGAGCGCGAGCTGGGCGAGGTGCTCACGCGCGCGCAGGACGAGATCGAGCGTGAGAACCCGGAGCAGCTTTTCGTGACCGCGTTCGCCGCGGCGCTCGACTTGCAGACCGGGATGCTCGAGTACGCCAACGCGGGCCACGAGCCGCCTTTCCGGCGCACGCCGCACGGCGCCCCGGAACGTCTGCCGGGGTCGGGCGGGCCACCGCTGTGCGTGATGCAGGACTACGTCTATCCCACGCAGCGACTGCAGCTCGATCCGGGGGAGTGGATTTTCCTCGTGACCGACGGCGTGACCGAGGCGATGAACCCGGCGCGCGGGTTCTTCGGCATCGAGCGCCTGCGGACCTCCCTCTCCTCGATGCCGCATGACGCGACGCCGCACGATCTCATCCGGCGCCTGAACGAAGACGTGAAGAAATTCGCCGCCGGCGCGGAGCCCGCGGACGACCTCACAGTGCTTGCGTTGCGGTGGGAAGGCCCGGGCGCGCGCTAGCGCACGCTGATCTCGACCCTGCGGTTGCGCGGCTCTGGCACGTTGTCGTCGGTCGCCACCAGGGGTTCGCGCTTGCCGCGGCCGGCGGCCTGGATGCGGTCGGCGGGGATTCCCAGCGTCACCAGCATCTCGCGCAGCCGCTCCGCGCGCGCGAGCGACAGGCGATCGTTGTACGCGAGCCCGCCCACCGTATCGGTGTGACCGGTCACGAGGATGTCGGGCAACGGGCGGCGGCGCAACTCGCCGAAGACCTTCTCCAGCTCGGTGCGCGATTCCGCCGTGAGCTCGTCGCGGCCTTCGAGGAAGTAGAGCGTGAAGGTCGCAGGCTTGCCGGGGAGCGCGGCGAGCGTCGACCCGAACGCCTCGCCCACCTGCGCTTCGGTCATCTGCCCAGCCTGGAGGCTGCCGTCGCCCAGGACGCGCTGTGTGCCGTAGGCCTTGTCGATCACCCGGGGGTCGCCGCCGGTGCCGCGCACGACGATCTGGCCGACATGCCCGTCGGGCGAGGGCAGCACTATGAAGAGCGAAGGTGCCGCGAGAGGCGCCTTCGGCGGCGCGGCGCACCCCGTCACGAGGAGCGTTGTGGCGGCCAGCGCCGCGATCGAGCGCAAGCTCAGTACTTGGCTGCCGGGGCGGCGGCGGGCTCGTCGACCTGCACCACGAAGTCGGTGCCGCGCACGCCCATGATGGCCGAGGGGGTGCGGATCTTCATCGACTCGGGCGCCTGCCTCACCATCTTGCCCGAGGCGGCGGCGAGCCGGCCCTGGCGCAGGTTGCCTTCGAACTCGCCCACGTGAGTAGTGGTGTCGAAGCGGTACTTGTCGATCGCGAAGACGCTGTTCGGCCCGATCGACACCAGGCTGTTGTCGGTGAAGGTGATGCCCGCGGAGCTGTCCGCGCCGGTCACGATCACGTCCGCGTTGCGAAGGCCCGCGCCTACCCCGGCCGGCATCCGCGCGCCATCGCGCTGGATCTCGACCGAGCCCCTTGAAACCTTCACCAGGCCGATGTCTGCCGCCAGCGCGGCGCCGGAAAACCCGACTGCCACCACCATCGTGAAGACCTTGCGCATGACCGTCCCCTCGCCAATACGGCAGAATTGCGTCCCTATAATGCCAAAACGCCGACGAGGCCACCTGTGAATGCCGTCACATCCAGAATGGCGATGTTTCCGTCCCGCCTCCAGGCATGGCGAAAGGCGCGCGGGTTCATCGAGGAATTCTGCCAGGGCGCCGGTGTGCCCCGTACTTCCTGCCTGAAAGCCAACCTGGTGATCGAGGAGCTCTTCCTCAACACCGTGAAGCATGGCCACGGCGGCGGGGCCGACGCCCCGATCTGGATCACCCTCGAAGCGGTCGATGGCAAGGTCTCGGTCGCTTACGAGGACAACGCGCCGCCGTTCAATCCCTTCTCGACCGCCACGCGCGAGATGCTGGAAGCGCTCGTGGAGTCGCGGCGCGAGGGCGGCCTGGGCGTCCTGCTCGCCAACTCGCTCACCGCCTCGGTGGACTATTCCTATGTCTTCGGGCGCAACCGCATCCGGCTGATGCTGGGGGATTAGAGGGCCTCCTCGAGGCGTGCCACCACGGTTTCGAGGACCTGCACCCGCGAGAAGAGCTTGTCGTCGGAAGCGATGACGTTCCATGGCGCGCGATCGGTGGAGGTGCGTTCCACCATCTCGTTCACCGCGCGCTCGTACTGCGGCCACTTCTTGCGATTGCGCCAATCCTCCGCGGTGATCTTGAAGCGCTTGTAAGGCGTGTCCGCGCGCGCCTTGAAGCGGCGCAGCTGCTCGACGGCGGTGATTGCGAGCCAGAACTTGACCACGATTGCGCCCGCCTCGGTGAGCTGCTCTTCGAAGTCGTTGATCTCGCCGTAGGCGCGCATCCAGTGGAGCTCGGAGCAGAACTTCTCGACGCGCTCGACCAGCACCCGCCCGTACCAGGACCGGTCGAAGATCGCCGCGTGCCCCTGCACCGGAATGTGGCGCCAGAAGCGCCACAGGTAGGGCTGCGCGCGCTCCTCTTCCGTGGGCGCGGCCACCGGGATCACGCGGTAGAAGCGCGCGTCCATGGCGTGCGTCATGCGACGGATGGTGCTGCCCTTGCCGGCGGCGTCCATGCCCTCGAACACCAGGATCGGGGCGCGCGTGGCCATCTTCTTCGATCGCGTGAGCAGGTTGAGCTCGCGCTGCAGCCTGGCGAGGCGGCTCGCATAGTCCTCGCGCGCGAGACGCCGCTTGTAGTCGAACGACGCGAGCGGCGTGCGGGCGTCGATCGGTGGCGCGGGCAGAGGCGCAGGGGTCATGATCACCGGGCGCTTGCCGGCGAGGCGCGCCTTGAGGGCGTCGGCCACGATCCTTCCGGCGGTGAGCGAGCGGTACTCGTGGTCGCTGCCCTCGATCACGTGCCACGGCGCCTCGCCCGAGCTCGTCTCGCGCAGCGCATCCTCGGACACGTCCGCGAACGCGTCGTAGTGCGCGAAGCGCTTCCAGTCGCCGGGCGACACCCGCCACGCCGTGTCCTTGTGCGCGGCGAGATCCTTCATGCGCCTCTTCTGGGCCTTCCTGGACAGGTGGAACCAGAGCTTCACCAGCAGGGCGCCCTCGGAGACCAGCATGCGTTCGAAGTGGCGGATGCGCTCGAGGCGGCGCGCGAAGATCGCGCGCTTTCCCTTGCCCGCGACGCGCTGCAGGATGGGATCGGTGTACCAGGAGCCGAAGAGAATGCCGATGCGGCCCTTCGGCGGCAGCGCCCGCCAGAAACGCCACATCTCGGGGCGGCGGCGCTCGGCTTCGTCCGCGCTTCCGAAGGCATGGGTCTGGATGTGGCGCGGATCCATCCATTCGTTCAACAGGTTGACGGTCTCGCCCTTGCCCGCGCCGTCCACGCCGTTCACCAGGATGATCACCGGGAACTCGCGCTTCTCGAGCAACGCGTACTGCAGGTCGAGCAGCCGCTGGCGCAGCTTCGGCACCTCGCGCTTGAACTCCGCCTTGCCCAGCTTGTGGCCGATTTCCGCCGATTCGAACATCGGGTTTTCTCCGTGGGCCGTGGACTAGAGTGCGGTGCGCGCGCGCCAGAGCTCCGGAAAGAGCTCGATCTCGACCATCCGCCTGAGATACTCGACCCCGGAGGTGCCTCCGGTGCCGCGCTTCAATCCGATCACGCGCTCGACGGTGGTGGCGTGGCGGAAGCGCCACTGGCGGAAGGCGTCCTCCAGGTCCACCAGCTTCTCGGCCAGCTCGTAGAGCTCCCAGTGGTCCCGGGTACTGCGGTAAACATCGACCCACGCCGCGCAGACCGATTCGTTGAAGGTGTGTAAGTCGGTGCAGTCGCGCTCGACACATTCCCGATCGATGGAAAATCCGCGCCGTGCGAGCACCCGAATCGCCTCGTCGTAGATCGAGGGGCTTTGGTGCGCGCTCTCGAGCGCGGCGAACAGCTGCGGGCGGTGGCGATGCGGCTCCAGGTGCAGCGCTTTCTTGTTGCCGAGCAGGAATTCCACCATGCGGTACTGGAACGACTGGAAGCCCGACGAGGACCCGAGGGAGCCGCGGAAGGACGAATACTCGGCCGGAGTCAGGGTCGCGAGCACGTCCCACGACTGGTTCAGCTGCGCCATGATCCGCGCCACCCGCGCGAGCATCTTGAACGCCGGCTGCAGGTTGTCGCCGCGGATGTGGTCGCGCGCCGCGGCGATCTCGTGGATCATGAGCTTCATCCACAGCTCGGACGCCTGGTGCTGGACGATGAAGAGCATCTCGTTGTGGTCGGCCGAGCGCGGCTTCTGCGCGCCCAGCAGCTCCTCCAGGTGGAGGTAGTCGCCATAGCTCATCGCCCCGGAAAAGTCGAGGCGAGCGCCATCCGGATGCGAAGGGGTCGTCATGGTCCTGGAGGCGAACGCGGGTGGCCTAGTCTAGCCCCTTTGGTAACATGGATCGCATCCACCGGGGCGTCAAGAACGTAAACCGAAGCAGAGGCCAAGATCGCTCCATGCACGCCACCCTTCCCCTCCTCGTCGCCACCGATTTCCCGCCGCTCGCCCGCAAGGCCATCGACACGCTGCAAGTGAACCTGGGGTACGTCTGCAACCAGACCTGCCTGCACTGCCACGTGAACGCGGGCCCCACGCGGACCGAGGCGATGAGCGGGGAGACCGCGCGCCAGGTGATGGGTTACCTCCGTGCGAGCGGCGCCGGCACGCTCGATCTCACCGGCGGCGCACCCGAGCTCAACGCGAATTTCCGACCGATGGTCGCCGAAGCGCGTTCCATGGGGGTGCGGGTGATCGACCGCTGCAACCTCACCATCCTCTTCGAGGGCGGTCAGGAGGATCTCGCACAATTCCTCGCCGCGGAGCGCGTCGACCTCGTGGCGTCCCTTCCCTGTTACACGCCGGAGCTCGTCGATCGGCAGCGCGGCAAGGGTGTCTATGAGACGAGCATCGCCGCGATCCGCAAGCTGAACGCGCTGGGCTACGGGCGCGGCGACGGCGGGCTCACCCTCGACCTGGTCTACAACCCGCAGGGCGCGAGCCTGCCCCCGCCCCAGGCGAGGCTCGAGGCCGACTACAAGCGCATCCTCGGCGAGCAGTTCGGCATCACCTTCGATCGCCTCTACACGATCGCCAACATGCCGATCCAGCGCTTCGGCTCCACGCTCGTCTCGAAGGGCCAGTTCAACGCCTACATGGACCTGCTGCGCGGCGCCCATCGCGACGAGAACCTGGAGGGTGTGATGTGCCGCTCGATGGTGTCGATCGACTGGCGCGGCTACCTCTACGACTGCGACTTCAACCAGATGCTCGGCCTGCCGCTCGCGGTCGCCGGCCGCGTCCGGCCGCACATCGCCGACATGCTCGAGCGCGACCTCGAGGGCAATTCCATCGTGGTCCGCGACCATTGCTACGGCTGCACCGCCGGACAGGGATCGAGCTGCGGCGGGGCCCTCGCATGACGGGCCTGGCCGCACGCGTGCCGGATCGCGAGACGCGGGCCGGCCGCAACTGTCCCCTGTCCTACCGCTATTCGCCGCGGGTCTTCGACCGCGCGCCGCAGCTCGTGGCGGACACGATCTTCGTCGTGGGCGGTCTCTATGGCAACTGCGAGGCGCTCGATGCGATCGTCGCCATGGCCGAAGCCGAGCCCGGCCCGGCGACACTGGTATTCAACGGCGACTTTCACTGGTTCGACGTCGACCCGCTCGACTTTGGCCGGGTCGATCGCGAGGTCGCGCGCCACGTCGCCATCCGCGGCAATGTAGAGACCGAGATCGCGCAGGACGAGAGCGACGCCGGCTGCGGCTGTGCCTACCCCGCCGATGTGAGCGACGCTGACGTGTCGCGCTCCAACGCGATCCTCGAGCGACTGCGGAAGACCGCCTGCGCGGTGACGGGCGCGCGCGAGCGGCTGGCGGGCCTGCCAATGCACCTCACCGCCCGGGTGGGCGATGCACGGGTGGGCATCGTGCACGGCGATGCCGCGTCGCTCGCCGGATGGGGATTCGCGCACGACCGTCTCGATGCGCCCGGGCATTCGCGCTGGGTCGAGGGCGCGTTCCGCGATGCGTGCGTCGACGTATTCGCGAGCACGCATACGTGCCTGCCGGCCTTGCGCGCGTTCGACGGCGGGGTCGTCGCGAACAACGGCGCCGCCGGCATGCCGAACTTCACCGGAACACACTTCGGCCTGGTGACGCGTATCTCGCTGTCGCCCTCGGCGGATTCCCGATGCGTGTTCGCCCGGCGGCACGCCGGCGCCTGGATCGAGGGCGTGCGCGTCGACTACGACCACCCGCGCTGGCTGCGGCGCTTCGAGCGCGACTGGCCCGCCGGAAGCCCCGCGCACCGATCGTATTTCCGCCGCATTGTCGAGGGGCCGCGGTTCGCGCTGGCCGCGGAGCACGGCGCGGCATAGGCAAACGGCACGCCGGCGCGACCGCTCGCGCGTGCCTTCCAGGAGATTCCAATGAGCAAAGGCAAGCTGCTGGTCGCCGTCGCCATAGCAGCGTTGATCGCCGCGTTCTTCGTCCTCGACCTGCGCCAGTACCTGTCGGTCGACTATTTCCGCGGGCTCTTCGCGGAGAATCCGCAGCGCACCGCGCTCATCTTCTTCCTGGTGTACGTGGCGGTGACCGGCCTATCGCTGCCGGGCGCCGCGGTGCTGACCCTCGCGGCCGGGGCGATCTTCGGGCTCGCGTGGGGCACGCTGATCGTCTCCTTCGCTTCCTCGATAGGCGCCACCGCCGCCTTCCTCGCGTCTCGCTACGTGCTGCGCGACACGGTGCAGGCGAAGTTCGGCGACAAGCTGAAGCCGATCAACGACGGGGTGGCGCGCGAGGGCGCGTTCTACCTTTTCGCATTGCGCCTGGTTCCGGCATTTCCCTTCTTCGTGATCAACCTGGTGATGGGGCTCACGCCGCTGAAGACCTGGACCTTCTACTGGGTGAGCCAGCTGGGCATGCTCGCGGGCACGGTCGTATACGTGTACGCCGGCGCGCAGCTCGGCCAGTTCAAGCTGTCCTTCGGGCTCCTTGCGGCCTTCGTGCTGCTGGGCATTTTTCCGCTCGTCGCCAAGAAGGCCCTCGAGGCGTTCAAGGCGCGCAAGGTCTACGCGAAGTGGACGCGTCCGCCGCAGTACGACTACAACCTGGTCGCGATCGGCGCCGGATCCGCGGGGCTGGTGACCACGTACATCGGCGCGGCGGTGAAGGCGCGCGTGGCTCTGGTTGAAAAGCACAAGATGGGCGGCGACTGCCTCAATACCGGCTGCGTGCCCTCAAAGGCGCTCATCCGGTCGGCCAAGCTGCTGTCCCACCTGCGCCGCTCGAAGGAGTTCGGCATCGCGAGCGCCTCGGCCGAATTCGACTTCGCAGAGGTGATGGAGCGGGTTCAATCCGTTGTGAAACAGATCGAACCGCACGACTCTGTCGAGCGTTATTCGCAGCTTGGCGTCGAATGCGTGCAGGGCAGTGCCCGCATCACCTCGCCATGGACCGTCGAAGTCGAGCTCGCGAGCGGCGGCAAGAAGGTCCTCACGACGAAGAACATCGTGATCGCGACCGGCGCCCGGCCATTCGTCCCTCCCATTCCCGGCTTGCGCGAGGCCGAGCCGCTCACGTCGGACACGGTGTGGAACCTTCGCAAGCTGCCGGCGAGGCTGGTGGTGCTCGGCGGTGGCCCGATCGGCTCCGAGCTCGCACAATGCTTCGCGCGCCTGGGTTCGAAGGTCACGCAGGTGGAGATGCTGCCGCGCATCCTGGTCCGTGAGGATGCGGAGATTTCGGAGTGGGTCGCGCGCCGTTTCCGCGCCGAGGGGATCGAGGTCCTCACGGGCCACAAGGCCACCGAGGTGCGGCGCGAGGGCGGCGAGACCATCGTCATGGTGGAGCACGAAGGTGCGGCGAAGCGCATCGCCTGCGACGCCATCCTCTGCGCCGTGGGCCGCGCGGCCAACGTGACCGGCTTCGGTCTCGAGGAGCTCGGCATCCCGACCACGAAGCAGAAGACGGTCGAGGTGAACGAGTACCTGCAGGCGCACTATCCCAACATCTACGCCTGCGGCGACGTCGCGGGTCCCTACCAGTTCACCCACACCGCCTCGCACATGGCGTGGTACTGCGCCGTGAACGCGCTGTTCGGCAGCTTCCGGAAATTCCGCGTCGATTACTCGGTGATCCCATGGGCGACCTTCACCGATCCGGAGGTCGCGCGCGTGGGCCTGAACGAGCTGGAGGCGAAGGAGAAGAAGATCCCTTACGAGGTTTCGGTCTACGGGCTCGACGACCTCGATCGCGCGATCGCCGACGGCGAGGCGCATGGGCTGGTGAAAGTGCTCACCGTTCCGGGCAAGGACAAGATCCTCGGCGCCACCATCGCGGGCGAGCATGCCGGTGACCTGCTGGCGGAGTTCGTCCTGGCGATGCGCCATGGCATCGGCCTGAACAAGATCCTGGGGACGATTCATACCTACCCCACGCTCGCGGAGGCCAACAAGTACGTGGCCGGCGTCTGGAAGCGCTCGAAGGTGACGCGGGGCCAGATGGCATTCGCCCAGAGCTTCAACGAATGGACGCGGGGCGCGGGCGGGTTCGGCGCGGTCCTGGGCAAGGTATTCGCGTTGCGCGACAAGCGTCCCTACCACCAACCGGCCGAAAGCCACGGAGACAATTGATGGTCCGCGCCATTGCCGTTTGCCTCGCACTCCTCGCCGCGAGCCTGCAGGCGTTCGCGTTCGACCACTCGCACAAGGCCTGGGACGAGCTCCTCAGGAAGCACGTGCGCTACATCGCCAAGGGCAACGCCTCGCAGGTCGCCTATGCGGGGTTCGCCCGCGACCGCACGCCGCTCAAGGCCGTGCTCGACGACTACCAGAAGGTCACCAAGGCCGAGTTCGACGGGTGGACCAAGCCGCAGCAACAGGCGTTCCTCATCAACGCATACAACGCATTCACCGTCGAGAAGATCCTGAAGCGCTATCCCGACATCAGGTCGATCCGCGATTACGGCACCGTGTTCGGAAACCCGTGGAAGGACAAGTTCTTCACCCTCTTCGGCGAGCCGTCGTTCCTCGACCAGGTCGAGCACGAGATCCTGCGGCGCGAGGGCGTGTACGACGAGCCGCGCGTGCACGTCGCGGTGGTATGCGCCTCGGTCGGGTGCCCGATGTTGCGCAGCGAGGCGTTCACGCCCGAGAAGCTCGAGGTGCAGCTCGACGACGCCATGCGCCGTTTCCTTTCCGACCGCTCGCGCAACCGCTACAACGGCGAGTCCCGCAAGCTCGAGGTTTCGAAGATCTTCGACTGGTACGGCAAGGACTTCGAGAAGGGGCACAGGGGGTTCTCGTCGGTGAAGGCGGCGCTGGCGCGCTATGCCGACTTGCTCGCGGACAAGCCCGAGGATCGCGCGGCGGTGAAGGGCGAGAACGTCGAGGTTCAGTTCCTCGACTACGACTGGACGCTGAACGACGCGCGCTAGTAGGGACGGACCCCGGTTCACAACGTGCGCGGGCCGGCCCCTGGTTTTTGCCCCTACAATCGTCCCATGTCCCCGCTTTCCATCATCGTCCCGGTGCTCGACGAGGCCCCCGGAATCGCCGCGACGCTCGCGGCGCTGGCGCCGGCGCGGGCACGCGGCGTCGAGGTCGTGGTGGTGGATGGCGGCAGCCGGGACGACACGAGGAGCCTCGCGGCGCCTCTGGCCGATCGCGTGATCGAAGCGCCGCGCGGCCGCGCCGCGCAGATGAATGCCGGCGCGCGTGGGAGCCGGGGAAGCATCCTCCTCTTCCTCCATGCCGACACCGCGTTGCCCGAGGATGGCGACGGCATCGCCTGCGCGGGCCTCGAGCGCACCTCGCTGCAATGGGGCCGCTTCGACGTCGCGATCGCCGGCGCGGATCCGCTGCTCGCCCTGGTCGCGCTGTTGATGAACGCGCGCTCGCGCCTCACCGGGATCGCCACCGGCGACCAGGCGATCTTCGTGCGTCGCGAAGCATTCGAGCGCGTCGGGGGATTTCCCGAGATACCCCTGATGGAGGACGTCGCGTTCACCAAGGGCCTGAGGGCGATTTCGCGCCCCCTGTGCCTGCGCGAGCGCGTGCTCACGTCGGGACGGCGCTGGGAGCGGGGAGGGACGCTGCGCACCATCGTGCTCATGTGGCGCTTGAGGCTCGCGTACGCGTTCGGCGCCGATCCCCACCGCCTTGCGCGCCGTTATGACGTCGAGCGCACGTCGGGCTGAGGGTACCGGCGTCGCGGTGTTCGCCAAGGCGCCGGTGCCGGGCAGCGTGAAGACACGACTCGCAGGGTTGCTCGGTGCGGACGGCGCTGCGGGGCTGCATGCGGGGCTCACCCGCCACGCGCTCGCCACCGCGGTCGCCGCGGGCGTGGGCGACGTGGAGCTATGGTGCGCACCCGACGACCGGCACGAGTTCTTCGGCCGCTGCGCCGCCGATTTCGGCGCGCGGCTACGCGTGCAGGCCGGCACTGATCTCGGCGGCCGCATGGCCGCGGCGTTCGACGATGCGTTCGCACGCGGCCGGGCGCTCGTGCTCATCGGCTCCGATTGCCCCGCGCTCCGGCCCGCCGACCTCGCTTCGGCCGCCGCGTCGCTTGCGCAGCACGAGGTCGCGATCGCGCCGGCGGAGGATGGCGGCTACGTGCTTGTCGCGATGGCGCGGCCGGTTCCGGCGATCTTCACCGGCGTCGCCTGGGGTACGGCCGCGGTGATGCGGCAGACCCGCGAGCGCCTTGCCGCCGCGGGCGTGCGATGGAAGGAGCTCGCGACTTCGTGGGACGTGGATCGGCCCGAGGACTACGCGCGCCTGCAGCGCGAGGGATTGCTGCAGGAAGTGCTTTCATGATGACCCTCTCCCCAACCCTCTCCCAGGGGAGAGGGGGCAAGCGTAGGACGCTGTTTCGCGAAATCGGGGCATTCATGAGGCGCGCGCCGGCGGCGCTCCTCGCGATCGTGGCGCCGCTCGCGATCGCCGCGGGCGTCTCGATCGAGGCCTTCTCGTCGATGCCGCCGGGCGCCGCGTTGCCGGTGGGATGGGAGCGGGTCACCTTGCCCAATGTCGCGCAGCCGGCGGTCGCGCTGGTGGAAGACGCCGGTATCACGGTGCTGCGCGTGAAGTCGGTCAATGCGGCCGGTTCGGTCGCCCACCGGCTCGTCGCCGATGTCGCGCGCACGCCGCTCCTCACATGGCGCTGGAAGGTCGACCGTGTCCTCGACAAGGCGGACCTCACGCGCAAGGATGGCGACGACTATGCCGCGCGCGTGTATGTGTCCTTCGACGCGCCGGCGGAGAGTCTCTCGCTCGCCACGCGCGCGCGCATGAAGATCGCAAAGCTGCTCTACGGTGCGGACCTGCCCGCGGCCGCGCTCTGCTATGTGTGGGACAACATCCACGCCCCGGGCACGACCGCGTGGAATCCTTATTCCGACCGGGTGCGCATGATCGTCCTTCGCAGCGGCGGCCGCGAGGCCGGCCGGTGGATGGCCGAGTCGCGCGATGTCGCGGCCGACTATCGCGCGGCATTCGGGGCCGATGCGCAGGTGCCGCCGATCTCGGGCATCGCCGCGTCCGCCGACACCGACCAGACCGGCGAGAGCGTGACCGCCTGGTTCGGCGACTTCCGCCTCGAGCCGCGCCGGTGAAGCGGCTGGTCCTCCTGGGAGGCGGGCACGCCCATGTCGAGGTGCTGCGCACCCTCGCCCTCCTGCCGCATCCCCGTTGGGAGGTGACGCTGGTGTCGCCCACGCCATCGCTCACCTATTCCGGAATGGTCCCGGGTCATGTCGCGGGCCATTACAAGCTCGGCGACTGCATCGTGGACCTGGAGAAGCTCTGCGAGCGTGCGCACGCCAACCTGCTGCTCACCTCGGCGACCTTGGTAAGCCCGGGCGCGGACGAGGTGATCTGCGCCGACGCAACCGTCCTGCGGTACGAGGTGCTGTCGGTGAACGTCGGCGGCGTCCCTTACACGGGCGCCGCGCAGGGCGTCGGGCGGCACGCCTTCGTGCTGCGGCCGCTGGAGAATGCCATCGCGGCATGGAACGACGTGCGGGTCCGCGCGAACGACGGCCGCATGTCTGTGGTCACCGTGGTGGGTTCCGGGCCCGCGGCGATCGAGCTCGCGCTGGCGATGGACTACCGCTTCCGGCGCGACCTCCACGAGGCGGCCCCCCACGTGCGCGTGCTGGGTGATGCGCCGGTGCTCGCCCCGTCGCTACCCGGGCGCGCGCGCGCGGCCCTGCAGGGGCGCATGCGCCTGGCGGGCGTCGAGGCACACGTCGACAGCCTTGTGGCCGAGGTCGGACCCGACTACCTGCGCCTGAAGAGCGGACTGGAGTTCGCGACCGACGCGGTGTTCTGGGTGACGGGAGTGGCGGCTCCGGCATGGATCCGGCAGTCGGGATTCGCCACCGACGACCGCAGCTTCATGCTCGTGAACGACTCGCTGCAGTCGTTATCGCATCCAGGCGTTTTCGGCGCCGGCGATTGCGTGAACCAGCTCGGACACTCGCTTCCCAAGGCAGGAGTGTTCGCGGTGCGCTCGGGCCCGGTGCTCGCCGCGAACCTTATGGCGGCGCTCGAAGGCGGCCCGCTCACCCCCCACGTGCCCAAGGCGCGCCACCTGGCGATCGTCTCCGCCGGCGACAAGTACGCTGTGGCGGCGTGGGGCGGGTTTTCGGCGAGCGGCGAGTGGGTGTGGCGCTGGAAGGACCGCATCGACCGGCGCTTTATCGCGCGCTACCGGGTAGTGCCCTAGCAAAGCTAGGCGGCCTTGGCCTGCGCCTCCGGTTCGGCGCGCGGCTGGATACGCACCACCTTCACCATCCGGTTCTGCACCTGCATGATCTCGACGCGATGCTCGGCCACGAGCATCGTGAGCCCCGGGTCGGGAATGTCTTCCAGCTGCTCGAGCAGCAGCCCGTTGATGGTCTTCGGTCCGCCGAGTGGGAAGTTGAAGCCCGCCTTGCGGTTCAGCACGCGCAGCGAGCACGAGCCGTCGGCGATCACGCTGCCGTCGGGCTCCTTGTGGAAGAGCGCGGCGCTGCCGATCGCCTGGCTGGTGAACTCGCCCACGATCTCCTCGAGGATGTCCTTCAGCGTGACCAGGCCCAGAATCTCGCCATACTCGTCCACTACCAGTGCCACGTGCCGCTGGTTGTCCTGGAAGTTGGAGAGCTGGTCGAGGAGCGCAGCGCCCTCGGGCACGAAGTAGGGCTCGCGCAGCACCGAGCGCAGGTCCGCGATATCCAGCGGCTGGTCGCGGCGCATGGCGTTCATCACCTTGCGCACGTGCAGGATGCCGACCACGTTGTCCAGGGCGCCCTCGCAGGCCACCAGGCGCGTGTGGTGGGCGGTGGCGAGCGCGTTGTGGATGTCCTCGATGTCGTCCGCGAGGTCGATGTACTCGATCTGGCTCCTCGGGGTCATGGTGTCGTCGACCGTCATGTCCTCGAGCTCGAAGAGGTTGAGGAAGATCGACTGGTGCTTCGGCGGTATGAACTTGCCGCCCTCGAGCACGAGGGTGCGCAGCTCCTCCATGCTGAGGTGCTCGGCCGCCGATTCTCCCACCTGCTTGATGCGCAGCACCTTTAGGAACGCGCGGACGATCACGTTGATCACCCACATCACCGGCTTGGTGACGCGGATGAGCGGAGTGAGGATGTACGACGCGCCGAGGGCGATGGTCTCGGAATGGGTCGCGCCGAGGATCTTGGGCAGGATCTCGGCGAAGATCAGGATGGCGAAGCTCGCCGCGGCGGTGGCGATGGCCAGCACATAGTCGCCGTCGCCGAAAAGCCGCCGGCAGATCTCCGCCACCAGGATGGTGGTGGCGGCATTGATGACCGTGTTGCCGGCGAGGATGAAGGGCAGCAGCTCGTCGGTGCGCTCGAGGAGGGCGCCGGCCAGGCGCGCGCCGCTGTTGCCCTCCCGGATGAGGTGCTTCAGGCGATAGCGGTTCAACGCCATCATGCAGGTCTCGGACATCGAGAAGAAGCCCGAGAATGCGAGCAACGCCGCGAGCGCTCCGAACAGCCAACCCAGCGGGATATTGTCGGTCACGGCGTCGCGGCTAGCCGCGCTTCAGGATCAGCTCGAGGACCACCTTGCTGCCGACGTAGGCGAGCAGCAGCGCGGTGAATCCCGCCAGCGTCCAGTTGACCGCCGTGCGCCCGCGCCAGCCGCGGAAGTAGTGCCCGGCGAGCAGGCCCCCGAAGATGAGCCACGAGATGAAGGCGAACACCATCTTGTGGGAGGTCGCCGCGAATGGCTTGCCGAAGAGCTCCTCGGAGAAGTACACGCCGCTCACCAGCGTGAGTGTGAGCAGGATGAAGGCGGCGAGGAGGATGCGGAAGAGGAGCGCCTCCATCTCGAGCAGCGCCGGCAGGCGCCGCAGGAAGGGTGGCAGCACCCCGCGGTGCAGCCACTTTTCCTCGGCGAGCATCACCAGCGCATGCACTGTCGCGACGATGAAGAGGCTGTAGGCGAGCATCGCGATCGCGAAGTGCAGCGCGAAGATCGGCGTCCCGCCGTAGGTCACCACATGCCCGCTGGTGATCGCGACCTGCAGCAGCACGGCGGCGAGCGCGATCGGCGACATGAGGCCCAGCATGCCGCGCAGGCCGTCGTAGGCGAGCCCCGCCACCCAGTAGATGAGCACCGTGAGCCACACCAGCATCGAGATCGCGTTGGCCACGCCGAGGTCGATCCCTTCGGCCACCACCACCCGCCGGTAGAGGAGCATGGCGTGCAGGACCAGGGCCGCGGGCACGAGGAAACTCTCCACGCGTACCTCCACACGCTCGGCGGGCGCGCCCACGGTGGCCGGCCTCGAGGCGCGCCAGGCCAGCCAGGAGAGCGCGAGCCAGCACACGGCGGTGCTAAAATACAACGGCAAATCAGGCATTTCGGTGCCGGTTCTCGATCGACCCACCCAGTTTACCAATTCCCCCATGCTCGACTCCCTGACCGAACGCCTGTCCTCCGTCGTCAAGACCTTGCGCGGCCACTCGCGCCTCACCGAGGACAACGTCCAGGAGATGCTGCGGGAGGTTCGCCTGGCGCTCCTCGATGCCGATGCGGGCTTGCCGGTCGTCAAGGACTTCATCGCGCGGGTGAAGGAGAAGGCGCTCGGGCAAGAGGTCGCGGGAAGCCTCACTCCCGGACAGGCCCTCGTAGGTGTCGTGCACCAGGAGCTGGTGACGCTGATGGGCGGCTCGAACGCCGCGCTCAGCTTTGCGACCACGCCTCCGGCGGTGATCCTTCTTGCCGGATTGCAGGGCTCGGGCAAAACGACCAGCGCCGGCAAGCTCGCCCGCCTGCTGAAGGGCACCACGAAGAAGAAGGTGCTTCTGGTTTCCACGGACGTCTATCGCCCTGCGGCGATCGAGCAGCTCGCCACCCTCGGCAAGAACCTCGAGGTCGAGGTATTCCCCTCGGACCCCTCGCAGAAGCCCGTGGACATCGCGCGCGCCGCGATCGATTACGCGAAGCGCCACTTCCACGACGTGCTCATCGTCGATACCGCCGGACGCCTCGCCATCGACGAGCCGATGATGGAAGAGGTGAAGCAGCTCCACGCCGCTGTAAAGCCGATCGAGACGCTCTTCGTCGTCGATTCGATGCAGGGCCAGGACGCGGTCAACGTCGCGCGCGCTTTCAACGAGGCGCTTCCCCTTACCGGCATCGTGCTCACCAAGCTGGACGGCGACGCCCGCGGCGGCGCCGCCCTTTCGGTGCGGCACGTGACCGGCAAGCCGATCAAGTTCGTCGGCGTCTCCGAGAAGATGGACGGGCTGGAAGCGTTCCACCCCGACCGCATGGCTTCTCGCATCCTCGGCATGGGCGACATCCTTTCGCTGGTGGAAGAGGCACGCGCCAAGGTCGACGAAAAGGAGGCGCAGAAGCTCGCCGACAAGTTCAAGAAGGGCAAGGAATTCGACCTCGAGGACTTCAAGACCCAGCTGCAGCAGATGAAGAAGATGGGCGGCATGGCGAGCCTCGCGGACAAGCTGCCGGCGCAGCTCACGCAGATGGCGAGCCAGTCGCCGGAGCTGCAGGAGAAGGCGCTGCGCCGCACCGAAGGCATCATCAACTCGATGACCCCCGCCGAGCGCCGGAAGCCCGAACTCCTCAAGGCCTCCCGCAAGCGGCGGATCGCGGCCGGGGCGGGCGTCCAGGTGCAGGAGGTGAACCGCCTGCTGGCGCAGTTCGAGCAGATGCAGAAGATGATGAAGATGATGCGCGGCGGCAACCTCCAGAAGATGATGCGCGGCATGAAGGGGATGCTGCCGGGGATGCGGCGCTGACCCCTCCGGGGCCCGCGTCCGGGGACAACTTCCTGTTATAATCCAAGGCTTTCCAGTAGTCCCACCGAAGCACGTTGCCCGTTATCAACGGGAAGGAGCCCAGCAGTGGTCGTCATCAGAATGGCGCGTGGCGGAGCCAAGAACCGCCCCTTCTACAACATCGTCGTCGCCGATTCCCGCATGCCGCGCGATGGACGCTTCCTCGAGCGCGTCGGCTTCTACAATCCCAAGGCCGCCGGCGCCGAGCAGAAATATCGCATCGCCCTGGATCGCGTCGAGCATTGGGTGGGCTTGGGCGCGCAGCCCTCGGACGCCGTGAAGAAGCTCATCAAGCGTGGCAAGAACCAAGCCGCTGGCAACCCCGATAAGCCCGACAAGCCGCCCAAAGCCAAGCAGCCCGCCAAAGCCGCAGAGTGATCCGGTCCCCTTCGACGGGGACGAATCGCAGCTGGTGATGATGGGGCGCGTGGTCGCGGCGATCGGCCTCAAGGGCTGGGTGAAGCTGAAAAGCTTCACCGCCGATGCCGACGGCCTGGACCAATTCGCCGAGTGGGCGGTGCGCACGCGCGAGGGCTGGCGGTTCATGGCGCTCGAGGAATTCGCCGTGCGTCCGAACGGGACCGCGGCCAAGCTCGCGGGCTGCGAGGACCGCGACGGCGCGGAGCGCCTGAAGGGGGCCGACATCGCGGTGCCGCGTGCGGCGCTGGGCGAGACGGAAGAAGGATCGGTGTTCCAGGTGGACCTGGTCGGCCTGGAGGTGGTGGATGAAGGCGGCGAGCGCCTCGGCACGGTGGAGTCGTTCTTCGAGACGGGCGAGACGAGCGTGATGGTGGTCTCGGGGATGAAGGAGCGGCTGATCCCCTTCGTTGCCGAGTTCGTGAGGGCGGTCGATCGCGAGTCGCGGCGCATCACGGTGGACTGGAAGGCGGATTACGACGCGTGAAGCGGTTCGACGTGATCACGATCTTCCCGGAGATGTTCGAGGCGCTCACCCGCCACGGCATCACCCGCCGCGCGCTCGAGGAGGGCCGCTTCGACTTGAAGACATGGGATCCTCGCGATTTCACGGCGGACAATTACCGCAGGGTCGATGACCGGCCCTACGGCGGCGGGCCCGGGATGGTGATGCTACCCGATCCGTTGCAGGCGGCGATCGAGGCGGCCCGCTCGCGGCAACGCGAGGGGCAGGTCGACAGGCCCCAGGTGATCCTGATGTCGCCCCAAGGCGAGCGGTTGGGCGAGTGCCTGGTGCGTGAGTTGCTGGAGGCGCCGGGGATCGTGCTGATCGCGGGGCGTTACGAGGGCGTGGACGAAAGACTCGTGGCGAGGAGCGTCGATCGGGAAGTCTCGATCGGCGACTATGTCACCTCCGGGGGCGAGCTCCCCGCGATGGTGCTTCTGGATTGCATCGTGAGGCGGCTTCCGGGCAGCCTCAACGACGCGGAGAGCGCGACGCAGGACTCGTTCTCGGCGGGGCTCCTCGACTGGCCGCACTACACGCGGCCCGAAGAGTGGAACGGGGCGTGCGTGCCGGAGGTGCTGCTGTCGGGCAACCATGCGGCGATCGCGCGCTGGCGCCGCAAGCAGGCGCTCGGCAGGACCTGGGACCGCAGGCCGGAGCTGATCGACGAGAAGGCGCTGGCACGGGAAGACCGGCAGTTGCTGGAGGAGTACCGCAGGGAGCAGCAGGCAGCACAGCAGCAGCAGTAACCAATAAACCGCGTGCATCCGAATTCGTTCGGCTCTGCGCGAAAGGCCGGAAGGCCGGAACCGAAAGGAAAAGCGAAATGGATCTGATCCGGAAACTCGAGCAGGAAGAGATCGCGCGGCTCGGCCGCAAAATCCCGGTATTCGCCCCGGGCGACACCGTCATCGTCAAGGTGACCGTTGTCGAAGGCGACAAGAAGCGCGAACAGGCTTACGAGGGCGTGGTGATCGCCAAGCGCAACCGCGGCCTCAACTCCTCGTTCATCGTGCGCAAGATCTCCAGCGGCGAGGGAGTGGAGCGCACGTTCCAGACCTACGCACCGTCGCTGGCCTCGATCGAGGTGAAGAGGAAAGGTGACGTGCGCCGCGCCAAGCTCTACTACCTGCGCGGCCTCACCGGCAAGAAGGCGCGCATACGCGAAAAGCTGGAAAACGTTGCCGGCCGCGAGATCCTGCCGCCGGTGGAAGAGTCAGAATCCGCCGCCGAGTCAGCCAAGTAATAGTCGGCTGGCACCAAGGAGAAGGGGCGCCCGGGCGCCCCTTTCGCTTTGATTTTCTACAAGTGCGGCCTTCAGGCCGCGCTCGTCTGGCCCTCGAGCCATGACAGTTTTCGGCGCGGTGGCTTATCGCGCCGAAAACGTATCGCAATCCTGCACGCGGCCCGAATCCATCCCGCGCTTGAACCACTGGACGCGCTGCGCCGAGGTTCCGTGCGTGAAGGACTCCGGCACCACGCGGCCTTGCGTCTGCTTCTGCAGGCGATCGTCGCCGATGGCCGCGGCCGCATTCAGGCCTTCCTCCAGATCGCCCGGATCGAGCAGGTTGCGGGCGCCGGCCTGCTTTGCCCAGATGCCGGCGTAGCAGTCGGCCTGCAGCTCCACGCGCACGGAATGCTGGTTCATCTGCGCCTTCGACACCTGACCCTGCATCTGCTCCGTCCTGTCCATCGTTCCCATCAACTTCTGTACGTGATGGCCCACTTCGTGCGCGATCACGTAGGCTTGGGCGAAATCCCCGGGAGCGTGGAAGCGGGTCTGGAGGTCACGATAGAAGGCGAGGTCGATGTAGACGCTCTGGTCACGCGGGCAATAGAACGGGCCCATGGCGGTCTGTCCGGTGCCGCAGGCCGAGCGCACGGCGTTGTCGAAGATCACGAGCTTGGGCTCGCGATAGGTGGCTCCGGACGCCTTGAATATCGCCTGCCAGACGTCCTCGGTGCTTCCCAGCACCTTGGATACGAACTGGCCCTGAGTGTCGGCCGGCGGTCCCTTCGGCCCCTCCTTCTGCTCCTGCCGCGAGGGCGCCACCTCGTTTGCGGTATTGAGTACCACCGAGGGGTCCACGCCGAAGAACATCGCGATCAGAGCGATCACCACGCCGCCGATGCCCAACCCGCCGCCCACGGATATGCCGCGACGGTCCTCCACGTTGCCGCTGCCTCGCTGGCCTCCGAGCTGCATGGTCGCACCCTCCAATTGGTCCTACCAGAAGACGGTCGCGGCGGTCCAAAGTTGCATTCCGCGGCACCGACGCGGCGGGGTCCTACAGCGGAAGTGCCATCCAGGCGGGAATGGATACCATCGAAAGGATCGTGCCGACGGTGATCTGGGTGGCGACCGCACGCCCATCGCCGGTCATGCGCACCGCGAGGATGTACGCGTTGGTAGCGGTCGGCAGGGCGGCGCACAGGATCAAAACCCGGGCTTCGTTGCCGCCGAGGGCGAGGAGCCGAGCGAGCCACCAGGCGAGGGCCGGCACGATGGCGAGCTTCACCGCCAGCCACCACAGATGGGCGCCGACGGGCCCCTGGCCGCGCTCGATGCGCATCGCCGCGCCGACCGACAGGAGACCCGCGGGAAGCGCGGTCTGGCCGAGGAGCGCGAGCGTCTGGTCGGCGAAGCCGGGGAGCGCCGGGCCGGCGAGATTCCAGGCGAACCCCGCGAGGCTCGAAACCACCAGCGGATGCCGCGCGAGCTCTCTCAGGAATCCGCGCTGGCTGTGGGTCGCGAGCACCGCCACGGCACCGAAGTTGGCGAGCGGGATCATCACGCCGAGAAGCAGCGCCGCGAGCGCCAACCCTTCATTGCCGAAGAGGCTCCCGGCGACCGCGAGCCCCACGTAGGTGTTGAAGCGGTAGCCGCATTGGGAGGCGGAGGCGTGGAGCTCGCGGTCGAGGCGAAAAAGCGGCCTGGCGAGAAGCGACAACGCGAATCCCGCGATGGTGAACGCGCACGCCGCGGCGATCAACCAGCCCGCTTGCGCGAAGTCGAGCTTCGCGGTGGCGAGCGACCGGAAGAGGAGCGCCGGGAAGAGCACGTAGTACACCAGCTTCTCCACGCCCTCCCAGAACTCGCGCCCGTAGGCGAAGCGGCGTGCGAGTACCAGCCCCCCGAGGATCAGCACGAAATTGGGGAGGATGAGGAGCGCCGCGCTCACCCCGGAACGCCCTTGCCGAGCGTGTTGTGGTAATCCAGGCGCGCAGTATTGACGCGCGAGATGCGCAGCTCCACCGGGCGGTCGCGGAAAGTGAGCGCGACGCGGCGGATCTCCAGGAGGGGCGCGCCCGCGGCGACGCGCAGCAGCGCACCCAACTGCGAATCGGCGAGCATCGCGCGCAGGCGCTCGTCGGTGCGCAGCACGTTGATGCCGTAGCGGCTCTGGTAGAGGTGGTAGATGGTGTTGCCGCGCGCGAGGAAGATCTTTTCCGAGAGCCCGGGAAAGAGCTCCGCGGGCAGCGTGATCTCGTCGACGATGCTCGGCTCCGCGGCGAGCGAGAGCAGGTTGCGGATCCGGATCACCTTGTCGTGCGCCGCGATGCCGAGGGCACGCGCCTCGTCCCCGGTCGCGCGCGCACGGCCGAACGCGAGGGTGCGCACCTCCGGATAGGCCTTGGTCCCGTCGCGGCCGACGATGTGGAAGAAGTGGAAAAGGAGGCGGCCGCCGTCATGCTCGGCGACGAAAGTCCCCTTGCCCTGGCGGCGCACCAGGGCTCGCCCGGCCACCAGGCCATCCACGGCCTTGCGCACCGTTCCGATTGCCACGCCCAAGGCGCGCGCGAGTGCCGCCTCCGACGGAATCGCCTCGCCCGGCGGCCACTCGCCGGCGGAGATTCCCTCGATCAGGCGCGCACGCACCTCCAGGTAGAGCGGCATGCGCGCCACCCTATCATGCAACTCATCTAGTTGACCGGCCGTGGACGCATTCGGAGAATCGGACGAGGCAGGTCATCCCGGCGCAGGCCGGGATCCAAATCCGGGAGCGTCAGATGATCCAATTCGTGGTGCACGACGAGAACGACTCCGTCGGGGTCGTGGTGGTGGAGGGCGTGACGGCCGGGCAGAAGCTCACCGGCTGGATCATGGACCAGGACAAGGATCTGGCGATCGAGTCCAGATCGGACATCCCGATCGGGCACAAGCTCGCCATCAGGCCGCTCGCCAAGGATGCGACCGTCGTCAAGTACGGCGTCGATATCGGCCGCGTGGTGGCGGCCATCCAGGTGGGCGAGCATGCCCACGTCCACAACATCAAGACCAAGC
>JBDSRZ010000050.1:0-6468 GCA_039929025.1 Usitatibacter sp.
GCACCCGGTGGTCTACGGCCGCGACAAGCACGCGATCGGGAAGGAATCCATCAGCCGCTGCGCGCGGCGCACGTGCGAGGAGCTGCAGCGCGCGGGCTACCTCGCCTTCGTGGTCGGCGGCGCGGTGTGCGACCTGCTGCTGGGGCGCCGCCCGAAGGACTTCGACATCGCCACCAGCGCCACGCCCGACGAGGTGCGCGCCGTCTTCCGCCGCTCGCGCATCATCGGCCGGCGCTTCCAGATCGTGCACGTGCTCTGCGGCGCGGAGATGGTGGAGGTCTCGACTTTCCGTGCGCACTTCTCGCGCGAAGCCGAGGAGGACAACCGCGACGAGCACGGCCGCATGCTCTCCGACAACATCTTCGGCACCCAGGCCGAGGACGCGATGCGCCGCGACTTCACCGTGAACGCGCTGTTCTACGATCCGGTGAAGGAAGAGGTGTGGGATTACGTCCACGGCCTGAAGGACCTGAAGGCGAAGAAGCTGGTGATGATCGGCGACCCGGCGACGCGCTATCGCGAGGACCCGGTGCGCATGCTGCGCGCGGCGCGCCTGTCGGCCAAGCTGGGCCTCGAGATCGACGCCAGGACCGCCGAACCGATCGCGGAGCTGAAGCATCTGCTGGAGAACGTGCCGCAGGCGCGCCTGTTCGAGGAGATCCTGAAGCTGCTCCTGTCCGGCAACGCCGTCGACTGCGTGCGCGTGCTTCGCGAACTCCACCTCCATCACGGTCTCCTGCCGCTCCTCGACACCGCGCTCGAAGATCCGGACACCGGCCCCTTCGCGATGGCGGCGCTGCGTGCCACCGACGAGCGCCTCGCCGCCGACAAGCCGGTGTCGCCGGCGTTCCTGCTCGCCGCGCTCCTCTGGGGCCAGGTGGAGAAAAATCTGGAGAGGTTCGAGGACAAGGGCCAGGCGACCATCCCGGCGCTGCATTCCGCGATGCACGAGGCGCTCGACCTGCAGCGCGACACGCTCGCCATCCCGAAGCGCTTCGACGCCACCATGAAGGAACTGTGGCTGATGCAACCGCGCTTCCTGCAGCGCGGTGGCCATCGCCCCTTCCGCCTCCTCGAGCATCCGCGCTTCCGTGCGGCGTACGACTTCTTCGAGCTGCGCGCGGCCTCGGCCAACGCGCCGCAGGAGACCGCCAAGTGGTGGGAGCGCTTCCAGGACGCGAGTCCCGACGAGCGCGAGAAGATGCTGGTCTCGGAGGAGTCCGGGCCGAAGAAGAAGCGCCGCCGGCGCCGCGGCGGCAAGAAGAAGGTGGACGACGGGTCGGCGCCGCCGCTCGACGGCGACATGGGCCCGGAGACGTGATGCCACCCGTCAGGGCGGCGATCGCCCTGGGATCGAACATCGAGGATCCCGAGGCGCAGGTGCGGCGCGGCTTCGACGAGCTCGCGCAGCTCCCGGAAACATGGGTCACCGCACGATCCTCGCTGCACCGCACCGCGCCCGTGGGTTATGCGGACCAGCCCGACTTCATCAACGCCTGCGCGCTGCTCGAGACGCGGCTCGCACCCCGGGCCTTGCTCGAGGGACTGCTGGCGATCGAGCAGCGCCACGGGCGCGTGCGCTCGATTCCCAACGGCCCGCGCACCCTCGACCTGGACATCATCCTCTACGGCGGCGCGACCATCGACGAGCCCGGCCTCAAGGTGCCCCACCCGCGGGCGCACGAGCGCGCGTTCGTGCTCGATCCCCTGCTCGAGGTCTGGCCGGACGCGGTGATCCCGGGGAAGGGTAGCGCTGTGGCGCTCGTCATCCCGGCGAAGGCCGGGATCCAATTGGCACCCGGCCTTCGCCGAAGCGACGGGGAATGAAGCATCGCCATATCGTGATCGAGGGTCCGATCGGCTGCGGCAAGACGAGCCTCGCCACCAAGCTGGCGCATCGCCTGAACGCGACCGCCCTCCTCGAAGACGCGAAGGCGAATCCGTTCCTGCCGCGGTTCTATCGCGACATGCGCCGCTACGCGCTGCCGACGCAGCTCTTCTTTCTTTTCCAGCGCGTGGCGCAGCTCGAGGCGCTGAAGCAGCCGGACCTCTTCGCCAAGCCGGTGGTCGCGGACTTCACCCTGGCGCGCGACCCGCTCTTCGCGCGCCTCACGCTGGACGATGCCGAGTACCAGCTCTACGCGAAGATCTTCGCGCACGTGAAGCCCCAGGCGCCGGTGCCGGACCTGGTGATATACCTGCAGGCCTCCCTCGACACGCTGCTGCACCGCGTGAAGCGGCGCGGCACCCTCGGCGAGGCGGCGATCGGCGAGGATTACCTGCGAAGCCTCTCGGAGGCGTACACCCGGTATTTCCACCATTACAGCGACAGCCCGTTGCTGATCGTGAACAGCGAGCGCCTCAATTTCGTCGAAAGTGCCGAGCACCTCGACCTGCTGGTCGAGCGCATCAACGCGATGCGCGGCGGGCGCGAGTTCTTCAACCGCGCCTGACCCCGGTTTTGAGGCAGAATCCAATCCTTCCGCACTGCAACATAGACCCCCGATGAGAGTCACCGTCCCCCAGCTGCAGGAACGCGCGCGCTCCGGCGAGAAGCTCGTGATGCTGACCGCCTACGACGCGAGCTTCGCGCGCCTGGCCGACGAGGCCGGCGTGGACATCCTGCTCGTGGGCGATTCGCTCGGCATGGTGGTGCAGGGGCACGATTCGACGCTACCGGTCACCATGGAGCACGCCGAGTACCACGTGCGTTGCGTGGCGCGCGGCAGCCAGAAGTCCCTGATCCTCGCCGACCTGCCGTGGGGATCTTTCCAGGAATCGCCGTCGCGCGCCTACCGCAACGCCGCGAAGCTGATGGCCGCCGGCGCGCAGATGGTGAAGATGGAGGGCGGCGCGCCCATGGTGGAGACCACCCGCTACCTGGTGGAGCGCGGCGTGCCCGTCTGCGCGCACATCGGCCTCACGCCGCAATCGGTGCACGCGCTCGGGGGCTACAAGGTGCAGGGCAAGAACGACGAGGGCGCCGACAAGCTGGTGGCCGACGCCAAGGCGCTGGAGGGTGCGGGTGCCGCGATCGTGCTGATGGAGGCGATGCCCGCCGCTGTCGCCCGCCGTGTCGCGCAGTCGCTCACGGTGCCTACCATCGGCATCGGCGCGGGCGTCGACGTTTCGGGCCAGGTGCTGGTGATCTACGACATGCTCGACATCTTCCCCGGCCGCAAGGCGAAGTTCGTGAAGAACTTCATGGCAGGGGCTCCGTCGGTCGCGGCCGCGATCCAGGCCTACGTGAAGGCGGTGAAGGACAAGACCTTCCCCGGGCCCGAGCACTCTTTCTAGAAGCTTCCTTCTCACCCGTACTTTCTGGACGTCATCCACACCGTCGCCGATCTGCGCGTGCGCCTGAAGGGCGAGCCTTCGATCGCGCTCGTCCCGACCATGGGCAACCTGCACGCGGGCCACATCGCGCTCATGGAAATTGCGCGGCCGCGCGCCCGGTGCGTCGTCGCATCGATCTTCGTGAACCGACTGCAGTTCGAGCCCGGGGGCGACTTCGATCGTTATCCGCGCACCCTCGAGCGCGATTGCGCGATGCTGGAAGCCGCCGGGTGCGACGTGGTCTTCGCTCCCGACGAGCGCGGGATGTACCCCGAGCCCCAGGAGATCGTGGTGGCGCCGCCCAAGGCCGCCGAGCAACTGTGCGGAGACTTCCGGCCCGGGCACTTCAGCGGCGTGACGACCGTAGTCGCCAAGCTCTTCAACATCGTGCGTCCCGACGTCGCCGTGTTCGGCAAGAAGGACTACCAGCAGCTGCACGTGATACGCCGGCTGAACGAGCAGCTCAACTTCGGCATCGCCATCGTGGGTGCCGACATCGTGCGCGAGGACGACGGGCTGGCGATATCCTCGCGCAACGGCTATCTGAGCGCCGCCGAACGCGCGCAGGCGGCGCGCCTTTGCCGCAACCTGCGCCGCGTGGCCGACGAGATCGCGCGCGGCTCGCCCGATTTCGTCCGGCCGTTGGACACCGCGGCCGCGGACCTGCGCTCCCACGGCTGGAAGGTCGACTACATCGCGCTGCGCAATCGCGCCACACTCACGCCCCCGCAGCTGGGCGATCGCGAGCTGGTGGTGCTCGGCGCCGCCTGGCTCGGCAAGACCCGTCTCATCGACAATATCGAGGTCACCGCAACGGTGGCCGCGCTCCCCCCTTCGTCCAACAGAGAGGACCCATGAAGCCGAAGAATCTCGCCCCGCTCCTCGCCGCACTCGCAGCCCGCTCCTCGCCGCACTCGCAGCCCGCGCCGATGACGCCCGATGCATTCACCGCGCTGCTGCAGGGCGACATCGAGCGCTGGAAGCAGGTCGCGCAGACGGCCGGCATCCAGGCCGAGTGATAATGGGCATCAGGTGGCGCGGAGGTCGGATGCAGGTCCTGATGAGCGAAGTCGGCCCGCGTGACGGGATGCAGAGCATCAAGCGTGCGATGCCCGCGGAGGCGAAGCATCGCTGGATCCGCGCGCTCGCGGACGCGGGCCTGCGCGAGATCGAGGTGGCTACCTTCGTGCCGCCCAGGTTCCTGCCGCAGAGGGACTTCATCCGCACGGAGCATGCGAAGTGGGGCACCGCGGTCCGCGACGCCAACATCAAGCGCGACTGACATGTGGAACCTCGACTTCGCCCCACCCGTCGTCATCGAAGCGCGTGTGCTCACGCGCCTGCCGGACAATTTCCGCAAGCCCCGCCGCACCGAGTGGTGCGATGCGAACAAGCCCGGGCACGAGATCGACAGCTTCCTCGAGGGCCCGGTGTTCGACCGCGGCGGCACGCTCTTCGTAACCGACATCCCGTACGGGCGCATTTTCCGCGTCACACCCTCGCTCGAGTGGAAGCTCCTCACCGAGTACGACGGCTGGCCCAACGGGCTCGCGATCCATCGCGACGGTTCCATCTGGATCGCCGACTATCGCCGTGGCCTGATGCGCATCGATCCCGACGAGGCGAGCGCGGTGCCGTCGCTCGTCCTCGGGCATCGCAATTCCGAATCTTTCAGGGGGCTCAACGACCTGACTTTCGACAAGCACGGCTCCTGCTACTTCACCGACCAGGGACAGACCGGATTGCAGGATCCGACCGGGCGCGTGTTCCGCTTTACCCAAGCGACCAAGCCGGGGCAGGGCGCGGGGCGGCTCGACTGCCTCGTATCCAATGCGCCGAGCCCTAACGGCATTGCGCTGGATGCCGCGGGCAAGGTGCTCTTCCTCGCCGTGACCCGCGCGAATGCCTTGTGGCGTGCACCGTTGCTTCCCGATGGCTCGATTTCCAAGATGGGCGCCTTCCGGACTTTCTTCGGCACCAGCGGCCCCGACGGGATGGCGGTCGATACCGAGGGGCGCGTCGTGGTCGCCCATGCGAGCCTCGGCGGCGCCTTCGTCTTGAACCCGCGCGGTGAGGTGACCCACTTCATCCGCTCGCCCGTGGGGTCGTCGGTGACCAACGTCGCCTTCCGTCCCCGCACCTCCACCCTCGTCCTCACCGAGTCCGAGACCGGCACCTTGCTCGAGGCCGACCTGCCGGCCCCCGGCGCGCCGCTCTTCTCCCACCAATAAATGGTGTCGGAGTCGAATTAGATTAATTGGTGTCGGACACCGTTTTCCGGGCGTGGCTGGTGACGCATTCCAGCACCCCGCGCTTCTCGTCGTTCTCGATGCGGGTGTGGACGACTGCAGTGAGCAGGCCCTGGTGCACGATTTTCGACTTCACCTTCAGGCTCTGGCCGGTGCCGGGGCCGATGTACCAGGCCGAGCCGCCCGCCAGCGCCCAGTTTGCGGGCAGGGCGGCGTTGGCAGTGGCGCAGGCGAGGCCGAAAGTCACGCCGCCTTGGGCGTGGCCGACGCGGTTGCCGATATGCATCCCGTTGGGCAGGGCGCAACTCGCGCCGGTTTTCGTCTTGCGGGGCGCGTAGCCCCAGAAAGCGGAGAGAAAGTCGCGCGGCTCGTGCAGGGCCCGGCGGGCACGGGCACAGACGGCTTCCTCCGCGGCATTGAGGTGATCCACGTCCGGCAATTCGATCTTGGCCAATGACCCGCGCCGCGGAAGGGGATGCGCTGCAGTGAGCTGGCTGAGCAGCATGAAAGTGCCGCTGCCGGTACAGATCAGCGTGCCGCCGCTTCTGATTTCGACGCGCGCGAGGCCTTGTTTTTTCGATGCGCGGGGGACGAATCCGTCCAGCGCGGCGTCTGCCTTGAGGGTTCCTACCCGCCTTTCGCCGGTGAACTGCAGGCTCATGCTCACCGTAGCCAGCCTGGCGGAGGCGCCTACCGTCGAGCGCATGCTGGAGGCGAGCGCCATGTCGGCGAGAAGCGCCAAGGCACCTACGTTCAACTGCCCGTCCGCATCGGCACAGTGAGCGCCTACCTCCATCGACACGATCGCACGTCCCCGGGCGACGCGCTCATACGACAGCTCGAGGAAGTGCCCCGGGAAGTTGAATCCCGGCGTGCGGTTCGC
>JBDSRZ010000051.1:0-40178 GCA_039929025.1 Usitatibacter sp.
ACGATGACGAGGAGAAAGAGGATGCGTGCCACGGGAAGGATTTTACGGCAAAGGCACGCGCACCTCGAAGCGCACGCCGCGCGGCTCGAGGTTGTCCGCAGTCACGGCGCCCCCGTGGGCTTCGGCCACCAGCCTCACGATGTAGAGGCCCAGGCCGAGGTGCGCGCCCTCCCCCGCCTCGGCGCGCCCGGGCTCGCGCAGCGTGACCATCGAGTCGAAGAGCCGCGCGCGCGTAGCGAGCGGGAGCTGCGGGCCTTCGTTCTCCACGGACAGACACGCGTCGCGGCCGCGGACCTCGAGCGAAACGCGGATTGCGCTCGCCTCGGGCGCGAAGTCGTCGGCGTTTTCCACCAGCTTGTCGAGGAGCTGGGCAAACGCGTCGGGCGAACCCTCGATCCAGACCGGCGTCGCCGGCGCCGTGAACTGGAACGTGCGCGGGCGGTATGCGCTGCGATAACCTTCGACCACGCCGGCCACGACCACAGCCAGATCGAAGCGCTTGCGCTCCCCGCTTTCCAGCAGCTTCTCGAGGCGCGTCGCCTCCGACAGCCGCGAGATGAGCCGCGCGAGCCGTCCCACGCCCTCGTTGGCGCGATCGACATAAACGCGGGCGTCGGCGGGAAGCTCGCGGGTGCCGAGGTTGTCGAGGGAGGAACGCACCACCGCGACCGGCGTGCGCAGCTCGTGGGACAGGCGCCCCGCCATCGCCTCGAGGTAAGCGTTGTAATCGCGCAGGCGTAGCAGCACCGCGGCCATGGTGCGCGACAGGTCGCCGATCTCGTCCCTGGCATCGGACGGCGCGATCACGCTGCGCACGCGGCCCTGGGAGTCGATCGCCGCTTCCGCCTCGCCGTGAAGCCTGCGGATGCGCGCGGTGAGGCTGGTGGCGAACGCGAGCAGGATCGCGAAGGCGCCGCCCACCACGGCGAGTGTGGCCGCCAGCAGGTTCTTGAACGCCGACTGCTTGAGGATCTGGATCGCACCGGTGGTCTCCTCGACCACCACCGCGCCCACGATATCGTCGCGGTTGAAGATCGGATTGGCGGCGGACAGGATCGCCGCGTCGGGGTCGCGCGTGCCGCGCCATTGCGTGGACGAGATGCCGATGAGCGCGCGGTCGATCTGCCCGCGCACCGGCTTCGATTCGTCGCCCGCCTCGACATGCGGCGCGGGCACGATGAGCCGCGCCACCGGCCGCAACCATCCGCCGAGCGCTTGTCCCTGTGCCTCTTCCTTCAGGCTTCCCGACAGCCCTCGCACCCGCGAGCGGTTGTCGATGACCCAGAGGCGAGTGGACGTCCGCCCCATGATTCCGAGAAGTCGCTCGATATCCTCCGAGGGCGCATAAGCCGCCCCGAGGCTCGCGACCGCGGCGGTATCGGCGGCGGCGAAGAGCGCCACGATGCGGCGGCGTTCCTCGCCTTGGGCGTCGGCCTCGCGGCTTGCGCGCTCGAAAAGCTCGGCCCGGTCGGAGAGCGCCGCGGCCACCACACGCGCGGTCGCCGCGATCTGCTCGGCCTGCGACTGGCGCAGCGTCGTTTCCATGAACGCGATGAACTGCGCAGCGAGCCAGGGAAGCGCCAGCAGCACCAGCACCACCAGCAGCAGGCGGAAGCGAATGCCGTGGAGGAAGCCCACGCGGAATCCGCCGTCAGAAGTCGGCGTGGAGGGTGAGCGAGCCGAAGCGGTGCGGCTCGCGCTGGCCGGCGAACTCCCGCGACTCCTGCACCAGCGCCGCCCCGACCGCCAGGTATTTCCCGACCCAGGCCACGCCGCCACCCACGCGCGTCACGGCATCACGCCGATCGAGCGCGCCACCGGAGGCGCTGTATTGGCGCTTCAGCATCGCGTTCCGAGCGACGCCACGCACGCTCGCGCCGATGAACGCACCCCAACCCGCGGACACACCGGGTATCGCCGGCGGTGTCGGCGCGTAACGAAAGACCGGCGTGTTCGCGGTGTCGCGGCTGCCGAAGCGCACTTCCGCGCCCGTGTGGGCGAACGACACCTGGTTTCCGATCAGCGCGCCGTAATGGAGGTCGATCCAGTCGAGGCGATGGGTGCGGACCATGGCGACCTGGCCATCGAAGCGGTTGGAGTCCTGCCGCGACCAGTCGATCTGCGGCGCGGGCACGAGACGATGGATGAAGTCGGTCGTCTGGCGGCCGAGCGCCGCCGGACCGCGCACGCCGAGCGCAATCTCGAGGGTCTGGAACACTCCTGGCATGCGATCGTGGCGTGCCACCGAAAGGAGCAGCCGCGCCGTGGGCGCGCGATCGACGACTCCGGGACCGAAGCGCTTCGCTTCCGGCGTGAAGATCTCCTGCAGCATCGCGACCTCGATCTCGTGGCCGGCGCGCTCCTCGACGCGCGCGAGGCGCGCGCCGCTCGAATACCAGCGGTCGGAGAAGAAGACGTCGTTGTCGACTTGCACATACCAGCGTGCATCACCCTCGGCGGCCATCGCGGCCGCGGCCGCGCAGGCGGCGAGCGCGGCGCTGAACCGCCTCAAGCGCCTTCCATCCAGCGGTAGCCCATGCCGTAGACCGTCTCGATGCCGTCGAACGCGGCATCCACGGCGATGAATTTCCTGCGGATGCGCTTCACGTGCGAGGTGATGGTGCCATCGTCGACCACCATCTCGGCATCGCGCATCAGCTGGTCGCGGTCCTTCACGTGCCCCGGGTGGCGTGCGAGCGAGTGCACCATCCAGAACTCGGTCACGGTGAGCTCGACCGGCGCCCCGCTCCATTTCGCCGTCATGCGCTGCGCGTCGAGGGCCAGCTTGCCGCGATGCATCACGTCCTCGGCGACCGCCGCCTGGGCGGTGGCGTCCACGCGGCGGAAGAGCGCCGCGATGCGCGCCAGCAGGTGCGGCAAGCTCACGTCCTTGGTGAGGTAGTCGTCTGCCCCGAGGCGCAGCCCCGACACGATGTCGAAGTCGGAGTCGCGCGCCGAGAGAAAGATGATCGGCAGGCGGCTACTGGCGGCGCGCAGCTCGCGGCAGAGCGCGAAGCCGCCGTCGATATCCGCACCCAGGCCGATGTCGATGATCGCGGCATCGGGGAGCCGCGCTGCGAGCGTCTTCGAGGCGCTCGGCCGGTCGCCGAAGGCCGCTACCTCGTACCCCGCACGGGTGAGCGCGTCGGCATAGTTCTGGCGGATGGTGGGGTCGTCCTCGACGAGTGCGATGCGGCGTGCCATGGCGCGGATTATGCCGACATCGTCGCCCCAGCGACGACATCGTCCCCCCGGCGGAGACCGGGGCCCAATGCCTGGATCCCGACGTCTCGGGGATGACCTCGCTATCCGGGTCCCGATGCGATGCCATATTCCCGCCACATTTCCTCGCCCGCCTGCCCTTTTTTCCACCCGCGGCCGCCCCCGCCCGCCCGCGAAATGGCACTGCCCGATCGCGGGCGCACACGGGGATGAAGATGGACGGCAAGGCAGGGAGCGAGGTGGATTTCAAGGGCGCAGTCACGGATTTCGTGGAGCTGGTGGCGAAGGCGCTGCTGAGCGGCATCGGCGTGGGCGTGGCCATGGGCCTCGCGATCCTCCTGCTCTCCACCGCGGCCCAGGCGGCGAGCGCGAACGACGCCAGGACCGGCACCCTCCTCTTCCACACTTCGCAGGGCAACACCCCGGCCCCCAAGGTCTCCACCGAGGTTGCGGTGGAGGTCACCGGAATGATCGCGCGCACCCGCGTCACCCAGGTTTTCCACAACCCGGGGGCGGAATACGTGGAGGGCCTCTACGTCTTTCCGCTCCCGGAGAAAGCGGCCGTCGACCATCTCTGGATGAAGATCGGCGAGCGCGTGATCGAAGGGCAGATAAAGGAGAAGGCCGAGGCGCGGCGCGTCTATGAGCAGGCGCGCAGCGAAGGCAGGAAGGCGGCGATCGTCGAGCAGCAGCGCCCCAACCTCTTCGCCAACTCGGTGGCGCACATCGGGCCCGACGAGCGGATCGAGATCCGGATCGAGTACCAGCAGTCGCTCGCCTACGAGAACGCAGAGTACCGGCTGCGATTCCCGCTTGCGGTCACGCCGCGGTATGACCCTCTCCCCGGCCCTCTCCACCCCACGCTAGGCTTCCCAGGGGCCCGAGGGGAGAGGGAGGCTATACCCGACGAGCCCAAGGCCGCTGAAGCGCGTGGCCTGCAGCCGGTGATGCATCCCGAGTACGAGGCACCCGGCCGCGGCGGCGCGAATCCGGTCGACATCGTGGTGACGATCGACGCCGGAGTCGCCATCGGCCAGGTCGTGAGCTCCTACCACGACGCCACGATCGAGAAGGCCGCCGGGCATCGGGTCACGGTGATGCTCTTCAGGGAGCAGGAGGATGCCGACCGCGACTTCGAGCTCACCTGGAAAGTGGCCCCCGCCGCCGCGCCCCAGGCCGCGCTCTTCACGCAGCGCAACGACGCCACCGACTACGCACTGCTGATGGTGGTCCCGCCGCAACCCACTGCCGCCGAAATGGCCGCCTTCCAGCGCATGCCGCGCGAGATGGTGCTGATCGTCGATACCTCGGGCTCGATGCAGGGCCCCTCCATCATCCAGGCGCGCCAGGCGCTCGAGCACGCGCTCGGCACGCTCACCGATCGCGATCGCTTCAACGTGGTGGAATTCAACTCGATCATGCGGCCGATGTGGCCGGCGACGCTGGCGGCGACGGCGCAGAACCTGGAATACGCGCGCAAGTGGGTGCGTGCGCTGCAGGCGGGCGGCGGCACCGAGATGGCGCCGGCGCTCACCTTCGCGCTCGACGGTCGCGAGACGCCGGGGATGCTCCGCCAGGTAGTCTTCATCACCGACGGCGCCGTCGGCAACGAGGAGGCGCTTTTCAAGCTGATCTCCGAGCGACTCGGCGGCTCGCGCCTCTTCACGGTCGGCATCGGCTCCGCGCCCAACAGCCACTTCATGACGCGCGCGGCGCAGTTCGGCCGCGGCACCTTCACCCACATCGGCGACGTGCGCGAGGTGAACGAGAAGATGTCGCGCCTCTTCGCCAAGATCGAGGCGCCGGTGCTGCGCGACGTCACCATCCGCTGGCCCGACGGCACGCCGGTCGAGACCTTTCCTTCCCGCGTGCCCGACCTTTACCTCGGCGAGCCGGTGATGGTCGCGGCCTCCGCGCGCGCGCCGCTCGGCACCGTGGTCGTTTCCGGCACGCGCGGGAACCAACCCTGGAGCGTGGCGCTTACGCCCTCCGCCGACGCCAAGTCGGGGGGCGTGGGTGCCCTCTGGGCCAGGTCGAAGATCGCGAGCCTGATGGACGAGGTGACGCGAGGTGCGGATGCCGAGACGATCCGGCCGCAGGTAGTCAAAGTCGCGCTGGAGCATCACCTCGTAAGCGCGTACACGAGCCTCGTCGCGGTCGACGTCGCGCCCAGTGCGCCCGCGGTGAACCCGAAGGCAGTGATGGTGAAGGCGAGCCTGCCGCAGGGGTATGTGGACGGCACGCAACTGCCGCAGACCGACACGCCCGCGATGCTGCAACTTCTGCTCGGCTTGCTCGCGCTCTCCGCGGCCGCAGTGTTCGCGGTCGCGGGGCGGGGCTGCGGAGCGGCTTCGTGAGACGCGGCAGGCGGATCGCGATCGCCATGGCCACTCTCCTCGCGTTTTCCGGCACCTGGCAGGTTGCCTCGGCGGGATGGATCCACGCCAAGGCACACGTCGCGCAGCGGCTCATAGCCTCGTCCTGGCAGCAGGCCCGCGACGGCGGGCCCGCGCGGCGGCCGTGGCCGTGGGCGGACATGCGGCCGATCGCGCGACTTTCGGTGCCGAGGAAGGGCGTCGAGCTCTTCGTGCTTGACTCCGCCACCCCACGCGCCCTGGCCTTCGGTCCCGCGCATGTCGGGGGGACGTCCGCGCCCGCGGGCTGGGGCAACACCGTGCTGGTGGCGCATCGCGACACGCACTTCGCCTTCTTGAGGGAGCTCGCGCTCGACGACGAGATCGAGATCGAGGGCGCGCGCGGGGAGCCGGCGAGGTATCGCGTGCGCGAGGTCGCCGTGGTCGACCAGAGCGAAGCTCGCGTGCTCGACTTCGCCGACACCGCGCAGCTCACCCTCATCACCTGCTATCCCTTCGATGCGATCCAGCCGGGGACCCGGCAACGCTACGTAGTCATCGCGCACCGCGTCGCGTAGGCGCCCCCCGCACACCCGAACCCAAGGCTCACGCCGGCAGCGGCATTCCCTCGAGCCCCGCCGTCTCGGGCTGGCCCGTCATCAGGTTCGCATTCTGCAGCGCCTGCCCCGCGGCCCCCTTGCCCAGGTTGTCGATCGCACCGATGGCGATGACAAGGCCCGTGTTCGGGTTCACGGCGTAGGAGACGAACGCGAAATTCGAACCGCTCGCCGCGCTCGTGTGCGGACCCCGGCCCTTCTCGGCCGCGCGCACGCGCACGAACGGCTCGCCCGAGTAGCAGGCCCGCGCCGCCTCGATGAGGCGATCCGCGCTCACCGTGCCACGCGGCCGCGCATAACAGGTTGCGAGCAAGCCGCGCTTCATCGGAACGAGGTGCGGGGTGAACGCAACCGTGGTCTTGCGTCCGGCCACCTGCGTGAGTGCCTGCTCGATCTCCGGCACGTGGGGATGCGAATCGAGGCCGTAGGCGAAGAGATCCTCGCTCGTCTCGACATAACCGAAGCCGCTCGCGCCGCCCCGGCCGGTGCCGGTGACGCCGCTCTTCGCGTCGATCACGATGCCTTCGGGCTCCACGAGGCCTTCCTTCAGCAGCGGCAACAGGGCGAGCAGCGCGGCCGCGGGGTAGCAGCCGGGATTCGCGAGCCGCGTGGCCCTGCGGATCCTTGCGCGTTGGCCGGGCAGCTCGGTGAGGCCGTAGGTCCAGCCCTCGACGAAACGATGATCGCCGCCCACATCCACGATGCGGAGGCTCGCGGGCACCTGCCCGAGAGGCCCGTGCGACTTGCCGGTGGGAAGCGACGCGAACAGCAGGTCGAGCTTCGGAAGCTGCGCGGGATCGAAAGGCTGGATCACCACATCGCCCGCGGGACGCCCTTCGAGCGCAGGGAAAAGTCGCGCGACGCGTTTGCCCGCGGTCGATTCACCGGCGGCATAGGCGAGCCTGAAGGTGGGGTGGGCAAGGACCAGGCGCAGCAGCTCGCTGCCACCGAAACCGCTGATCCCGACGATGCCGATATCCATGGGCGCGCCTGCCGAGAAGGGAATTGGTCGGGGTGAGAGGATTCGAACCTCCGGCCTCTACGTCCCGAACGTAGCGCTCTACCAGGCTAAGCTACACCCCGAGGACAAAAAGGGCGCTGGCGCGCCCTTCCGAGATTCCCTGTCGAATCAGAACTTTCTATCGACAGAAAAGTGCGCCAATTGTAGCAGACTGTCGCGGCAATCGGAATCGGGCAGCAGGCCCAGCGAGCCCTTCGCGGCGGCCGCTTCGACCTTCGCCTGCTCGCGCGCGTAGTCCAGCGCCCCGACCCGATGGATGGCGGCGACCACGCCCTCGAGGTCCGCCTTGCCGCCGTGCTCGATCGCGTGCCGCACCTGCGCGCGCTCCGCACTGCTGCCGGCCTTCATCACGTAGATGAGCGGCAGCGTGGGCTTGCCTTCGGCGAGGTCGTCGCCCAGGTTCTTGCCGGTCTCGAGGAGGTTTCCCGAGTAGTCGAGCACGTCGTCGATCAGCTGGAACGCGGTGCCGAGGTGCATGCCGTATTGCGCGAGCGCCATTTCGAGCTTCGGGGAAGCGCCGCCGAGGATCGCGCCCACCTGCGTGGCCGCCTCGAAGAGCTTCGCGGTCTTGAAGCGGATCACGCGCAGGTACTTCTCCTCGTCGGTGTCCGCATCGTGGACGTTCAGGAGCTGCAGCACCTCGCCCTCGGCGATCACGTTGGTCGCGTCGGCGAGGACCTTCATGATCCTCAAGCTTCCGACCTCCACGATCATCTGGAAGGCGCGCGAATAGAGGAAGTCGCCCACCAGGACCGAGGGCGCATTGCCGAATTCCGCGTTGGCGGTCTTGCGGCCGCGGCGCAGGCTCGACTCGTCCACCACGTCGTCGTGCAGCAGCGTGGCGGTGTGGATGAATTCGATCACCGCGGCGAGCTCGTGGCGGGCACTTCCCTCCGCGCCGAGGGCCTTGGCCGCCAGCAGGACCAGCGCGGGACGCAGGCGCTTGCCGCCGCTCGCCACGATATAGCTGGCGATGGTCCCGATCAGGACCACGTCGGAAGCGAGCCGGTCGCGGATCACCGCATCGAGCCTCACCAGGTCTTCGGCGATCGGCGCGCGGATGGCCTCGAGGCTCGCGGCCGGCACGGAATGAAGGTGGGCGGTATTGCCCCAGTTCGATTGCAAGGGTCGTGGCATTCCTCATTGTCCCACGCTCCACCACGCGGGATTTGGTGAGGCTCAGGCGTCGCGCAGCAGCAGGCTCGCGAGGCCGCGGCAGCCGTCCTCGATCATGTCGAGGGCCAGCTCGTATCCCGCGGGCTTGCCGCCGAAGGGATCGGGGACTTCCTTGCCGTGGTACTTGTCGCCGTATTCGAGCAGCAGCTCGATCTTGCGCTTGCAGCGAGTGGGCGCGATGGCCATCAGGCTCGCGATGTTCGACCGGTCCATGGCGAGGATGTGGTCGAAGCGGTCGAAATCACCCGCGGCCACGCGCCGTGCCCGGCAGGATGCGATCTCGTATCCTCGCTGCGTCGCGGCCGCCACCGCCAGCGGCGCGGGAGGCTCGCCCGGCTGGTACTCGTGCGTGCCTGCAGAGTCGATTTCGAATTTCACCCCGGCTCCGCCGTCGGCAACGAATCTGCGAAAGACCCCTTCGGCCATTGGAGAGCGGCAGATGTTGGCGGTGCAGACGAAGAGGACCGTTCTGACCAACGCTCACCTGGCTGCGGCGATCCCGTCTTTATCAGCGGAAACGCGGGTGTGCGCCGCGCGCGTCTGGCGCGATTGGAGGCGTCGCCACTCGCGCTGAATCCAGAAGTGGTACGCAAAGAAGCCGAAGAAGAACGGCCAGAAGAGCGCCGCTTCCGGCAGTCCCAAGCGCCAGCCGAAGTAGCCCACCGCGCCGAAGAGGGTCGACACGGAAACCAGCAACGCCAGCACCTGGCCGTCGGTAAAGCCGCGCGCCTGCAGGTAGTGGTGGATGTGGAATCGATCCGCGAGGAACGGGCTCTCGCGCCTGCCCAGGCGGCGCGCCATGAGCGAGACGCAATCGGCAAGCGGCAGCAACAGGACCCAAAGGGCGGCTATCGGGGAAAACGTGCGGCCCGCGCCCTGGGTGAGATCGATGGCGAGCCAGCCCAGGGCGAAGCCGATCATCATGCTTCCGGCATCGCCGAGGAAGACGCGGGCCTGTGGCTGCCACGGCAGGCGCAGGTTGAAAACGAGAAACCCCGCGAGAGCGCCGCAGAAAACGACGGCCGTTGCGAACGCGGTCCCCGGGCCCGACGACACGGCCGCCGCGGCATACCACGCGAAGGCCACGATCGCCACCGACCCGGCCAGCCCATCGAGGCCGTCCATCATGTTGATCGCGTTCACCACGCCCACGATCGCCAACATCGTCATCGGGACGGCGAAGATCCAGAGGCCGATGGGCTTCCAGCCCAGGAGGTCGCCGACCGACCGTAACTCGACACCTGCGCTCCAGATCATTATTGCAGCCGCCAGCAGCTGGATCGCGAACTTGGTGCGCGGGGAGATCTCGGCGACGTCATCCCAGCAGCCGATGGCGATGAGGCACGAGAGCGCGAGCAGGAACGGGGCCAAGGCCGGCGCGAGATTCGCGAAGTAGGCGGTGAGCAGCACGGCGAGAAAGATCGCCAGGCCGCCGACGAGCGGCACCGCGCTCGCATGGGCCTTGCGCCCACCGGGGACATCGATGAGGCCCAGTCGCGGGGCGAGCCGCGATAGAACCGCGACTCCTGCCGCCGATGTGCAGAATGCCGCGAGCAAGAGCATCGTCGCCGGGAGCTCGCCCGCGGTCGCGCTGGAGAGTTGTGACACAAGGCGAGTATAGCGAGGGGTAGCGGGGCTGTCAGCGACGCGGCGCGGACGCTTCCACCGACAACGCAAGCACGTTCTCCCAGTGGCGCATCGCCACAGGCAAGTCGTACTCGCGCTCGAAAGCCCGGCGGGCTTGCGCTCCGAGCAGGCGGCGTTCGTCCGGAGCATCGCGCAGGCGCCGGATCGCGCGCGCGAGGCCGGCCGCGTCGCCGCTGGAGACCGTAAACCCGCCCTGCGCCCGGCCGATTATCGCCGCGGCCTCACCTTCGGGACTGCCGACGAAGATCGTAGGGCGTCCCGAAGCCATCCCCCCATAGAGCTTGCTCGGTACGACCAGGCCTTCAAAATTCGGGCGCAGCACGCACAGGTGCACATCGGGAACGCACAGGCTTTGCCCGAGCAGCTCGCGGTCCTGGTGCGGCGCGAAAAGCACGTTGGAAAGCCGGTCCGTGTCGACGCGCTTGCGCACCTGCGGGAGCCGCGCCCCCCGCCCGATGATGAGGAAGCGAATGTTGGAGTCGCCGCGCAACAGGATCGCCGCATCGAGCAGCGTGTCGAATTCGTGCACGCGCCCAAGGTTGCCGGAATATCCCACCACGAAATGGTCCTTCATCCCCCACGCGGCGCGCAATGGATTGGCTTCGGCCGCGAGGGCCGTAATCGCGCGGCCGTCGGCCCAGTTGTGAATGACGTGAAGGCGCTCGGGCGCGACGCAGCGCATCCTGACGATGCGCGCGGCCATGCGATCGCCGATGGCGACCACGCGGTCGGCGGCGCCGAGGGAGCGATCGCGTGCCGCCCGTAAAGGCGAGCCGAGAATCCCACCGATGCCGGGCACGCCGTATTCGCTCGCCACTTCCGGAAACAGGTCCTGCAGCCAGACGACGACCCGAGCTCCGCGCGATGCCGCGATCGGCCCGATTGCCGCCGAGAGTAGCGGCGGGTCGGTCTTCACGATCACGACATCGCCGCGCGCGAGAAGCTTCCTCGCCACCGCCCGCGCGCCGCGGTAGTGGCGCAGGTAGGCGCCGGCACGGGCCGGGAGCGAGAGCGACTCGGTGCCCGCGTCCGCTGCGCGGTGCACGGTGATGCCCCGCATCTCCCGCACTGGCGCCTCATTGCCTGAGCGGCTTGCGACGGCATGAACCTCGTTTCCCGCCCGCGCCAGGTGCAGGGCGAGATCGGAGACCATCTGACTGGTCGCGGAAGGATCCGGGAAGAAGAACCGGTTGAAGAAGATGATTCTCATCGTCCCCGTCAGGCGGTCGGCCGCAGCAGCACCCGGTCCCCCAGCACCAGGCAATCCATCCGCGTGCGCACGAAGCAATCCAGCGCCTGCGCTGGCGTGCACACGATGGGCTCGCTTTCGTTGAACGACGTATTCAGCAACATGGGTACTCCGGTGAGGCCCTGGAATGCCGTGATCAGCCGGTGGAAGCGCGGGTTGCCCTGCGCGCTCACCGTGTGGATGCGCCCGGAGCCATCGACGTGCGTGACCGCGGGGATCAGCGCCTGGCGCTCCGCGCGCACGGGATAGACGTGCGTCATGAAGGGAACGTCGTCGTCGATGGTGAACCAATCCGCGACCGCTTCGCGCAATATCGAGGGAGCGAAGGGCCGGAACGACTCGCGCCGCTTGATCTTGGCGTTGAGAAGCTCCTTCATGTCGTTGCGCCGCGGGTCGCCCAGGATGCTGCGATTGCCCAAGGCACGGGGCCCCCACTCCATGCGGCCCTGGAACCAGCCCACGACGCGGCCACCGGCGATCAGTCCTGCGACCTTGCGGCAAAGCGCGTCCTCGTCGACGAGGCGTTCCTGGGTACACGACTGGCCGCGCAGCTCCGCGGACCGCGCCTCCAGGCAGGCGGCGTATTGCTCGTCTCCGAAGGCGGGGCCGAGGTAGGCATGATCCATAGGTTGCGGACGTGTACCCGCGAGGCGTGCCCATGCCGCCATCGCCGCACCTGCGGCGCCGCCGGCATCTCCCGAGGCGGGTTGCACATAGGTATGGCGGATGGAGGTCTCGCGAGTGATCTTGCCGTTGGCCACCGAATTCTGGGCGCAGCCGCCCGCGAGCACGAGGCTCGCCATCCCGAGGCCGGCGTGAGCGTGCCGCAACAAGTGGAAGAACGTCTCTTCGTAAACGGCCTGCACGGAGCTCGCGAGGTCCCGATGGCGTTGCGTGATCGGCTCCCCGGGGGCGCGTGCCGGACCCAGCAGATCTTCCAGGGCGGGAGAAAAAAGCGGTTCGAACCGGGGCGCACCCGCGCTCCACATGAGCTCGAGGTCGCCGCCCGCATGCCGAAAGTGGGCGAGATCGAGGCGAAATCCGCCATTGTTTTCCAGTGTGACCAGCCGCCGCATCGGTTCGACATGGCGCGGCTCGCCGTAGGGGGCTAGACCCATCACCTTGAATTCGTCCCCGTAGTCGGGAAAGCCGAGGTATTGCGTGAGCCCCTGGTAGAAAATCCCCAGCGAGTGGGGGTAGAGCACGCGCTGCGTGATTTCAACGCTTGTCCCGCGGCCGATTCCCCACGCGGTGCTGGCGAAATCTCCGAACCCATCGACGGAAAGGGCCAGGGACTCGGCAAATCGCGAGCCGAAGAACGCCGATGCAAGGTGACTCGCGTGATGCTCGACGCCCTCCACCGCGGCGCGCAACCTGCCTGTGCCGAAAGCTCGCTCGAAATGGGACGCCAGGTCCGCCCTGCGGCGGCGGCGCCGCAGGCGGTCGAGAATTGCGCCGGGCCGCGGGCGACTGCGCACCACGTACGCCAGCCGCGGCCACAGATTCGCGCTCGAATCGTGATTTACCGCGACGCGATCGACGTCCTCCAGGCGCAAGCCGGCCTCTTCGAGGCAATAGCGGATCGCGGTCTCGGGAAAGCCCGCCCAATGCTTCACCCGCGTGAATCGCTCTTCCTCCGCGGCCGCGACGATGCGGCCGTCGGTGAGGAGGCACGCCGCGGAATCCCCGTGGAACGAATTGAGGCCGAGGATGTGCACTGTCAGGAGGCGCGTTTCGCGACCGACTCCAACGCCGCTTCCATCCGGCGTGCGATGGCGAGAATCGAAAAGCGCGTTTCCACGAGAGCCTTTCCCGAGGCGCCCATCTCACGGGCCATATCCGGACGGTGGATGATCTCGAGTATCGCGCTCGCCAGTTCCTCCGCATCGGACGCAACCACGCGCCCCCCACCACTGGCCTCGACCTCGGGCGAAATTCCCACGTGCCGGGAAACGACCACGGGCTTTCCCTGGGACATGGCCTCAAGGACCGACATCCCGAAACTGTCCGAGTGGGAAGGTGCCACGAGCAGCACGCATCGCCGCATCAGAGCCGCCTTCTGATCATCGTCGACGAGCCCGACGTACGAAACCGATGCATGGGCGCCAGCCCTTGCGATTTCCCGCTGGAAAGGCCCGTACAGGTGCTCATCGTCCGGCCCGGCCAGCACCAGGTGCGCCAGTGGCGCACCGCGGGCGACCAACGGCCACGCCGCGGCAAGGAGATCGAGCCCCTTGATGTAGCTCAGCCTGCCGAGAAACAACACAACCTGGCGATTTCGCCCGAGGCCCGCGATGGGATCCGGCCAGCGGTCAGGCCGCAAGTCCGCAACGATATCGAGGCCATTGGGTATCACCCACGTTCGTGCCTCGTCGAACCGCGCCCAGGAAAGGTCGCGTTCCAGTGGCGAGGTGAAGTGGATGGCAGCTGCCCTGCGGAAGTGCCGACTCCCGACGAGCGACAAGTAGGCGGTTTTCCGAAGCCTGCCCTTCTTCTCGATCATCTTGCGGTCCAGCATTCCGCGCGGCGAGATGACGAAGGGAACGCCTTGCCGGGTGAATTCACTTGCGGCCGCCGTCGTCGTGTACACATACAACCACGGTAGGTATCCCACATCGAACCCGCGCGCGCGCGCGCGGAGCGCTTCCTTCAACGATGGCGAGCGAAAGTAGCTGCGCGGCCACCGTACCGGGAAATACGTCACTTGAACGCCGTCGATGTCGTGGGCAACCCCCAGCGCGACCGGGAGGTCGCATGGGCCGTTCGAGTTCGTAGCGAAGACTGCGACTTCGTGGCCCAGGGAGCGCAGGGCGACGGCGAGGGAGTGGACCGACCCGATGGGGCCGCCGAATCTCGTCGCCGGGCGATAGCACGGCATGACGATGAGGACCTTCAACGCCGCGGCGCCGTGCCGCCCGACTTCGCTCCGTGGTCGATCACCCAATACAGGAGGAGGTAGCTCACGACGACGTTCTGCAGGAGATTGCCGAACAGGATCTCCAGGCTCGAGCCGAGGCCGTTGAGGAAGAAGATGAAGAACGAGAGGAATAGCGCGTATCCTCCGGGTCCGGAGCGCGGCGTCGCGAAAACACGTTGCAATACGAGCAGGACGATCGCGAGCAGCGCCATCACCACGACGGAGCCCAGCCAGCCGAAGTTGGCATACCCCTCCCCGATCAGGCTCACGCCGAAAGTCGAGCGCTCGGCCCCCTCCGGGGTGGTCAGGCCGTATTCCACGGCGAGGGTCTTGTTGGCGCTAGCGACCGGCTTTTCCGGCCAGAAGGCGCGCGGAATCAGCGAGTACGCGAAATAGGAATAGGTTTCCCCGGTGAGATAGGGCGCCGAATCCGGGGTCGTCTCGCAAACCAGGGCGAGGATGTCGATCATGCTGGTGCGGCTCAAGAGCTGCGCGACGGCGTCGTGTCCGCGCACCCGCCCTCCCAACACGTCCGACCAGTAGCCGACTCCCGTCTCGATCCAGAGCATCGCCTTGGCCACCTTCGAAACCTCGGCACCGGACACCTCCGAATACCACACCGTTTCCCTGAACTCGCCTTTCACGGGGTTCAGCAGCAACGCCGCTCCGAACAGGGCCATTGCAAGCGAGACATTGATGCGGCGGCGGTAGAGCCATTGGCAGACGAACATGATCCCGACAGGCGCCACCGCGGCCTCGAGAAAGCCCGTCGCCGCGCCGGCGATCGCCGCGCTCGCGACGACCATGTAGTAGAGCACCCGCAACCAGAGGGCCCCGTTGCCATTGGTAAGCCAGGCGAGGATGCCGATCGCGACGAGCACCTGGTTCTGAAGCAGCTTGGCGATCGCGCCGTACTGGGTCTGCGCATCGAGGGGGAGCAGGGCGAAGACTTGAGGGGCGAATAGGCTCAGCAACGCCGTGATGAGGCAGTACGCGAGCGCCTTGGTGCGGTTCAAGCGAAGGTCGAGAGCCGGCAGCCCGGAGACCAGACGCTTGGCGATGCTGCTGTAGGAGATGGCGAGGAATGCCGCGATCGCACCGTTGGCCACTACCAGCGCGAAGACGAGGGATTCGTAGCTCACCTCTTTCCAACCGCCGATCAGCCACAGGGTACGGTCGCCGAAGAATACCGGGAGCGCGAACTGGATCGCGTATGCCCCGCAGAGAATCGGCACCGCGGGCACCCCGCTCTCGCGCCGCTTCACGTAACGGACCGCGGGATACAGGCAGATGCAGAACATCAGAAGGCTGAGGAACGAAGCGATAAAGCCTGTGCCCCACACGCCCCCGGCAATCGCGCCTGCAAACGAGATCGCCGCCGCCAAAAGCCAGTAAGCTCTCGTCGATGCGGCCGCGCTCGGCGCGGAGGTGAGCTGGATACTGGCCATCAGCGATTGAAAGCGCGTTGCACGATGCCTGAGCGAGAAAGACGGATTGTCTATCTGCAATACTGCAATCCCGGCGCCTATCCCCCCTTGGCGCACAGTTCCCGGATTCTAGCCGGGGAAGGTTGGGAAGTCTTGTTCGTCGGGATCGGAGCCTTCGGCGGCGCGGACGCGCTCGCCCTGGCGGCGCACGCCAACGTCCGCTCGCGCATGTTGCCGTTCCGTCCTCCGGGGTACTGGCAGAAGCTGCATTACCTGCGGTTCGCACTGCTGGCCGCGTGGACCGCAATCCGCTGGCGGCCGCAGTGGATTTATGTCTCCGATCCCCTGGCGTGTCCCGCGGGCGCGCTGCTCGCGCGTCTGGGACCGTGGCGAGTCCTGTACCACGAGCACGACACCCCCACGGAGGATCAAGGCCGGCGGCCGAATTGGTTCGCGCGAGCGGTGCTGCGCTCGCGCCGCCACGTGGCGAGGCTGGCGCAACTATGCGTGCTGCCCAATGCGAAGCGCGCGGAGATATTCAGGAACCGCACCGGGGCGTCCAATCCGGTGGTGACGGTCTGGAACTGTCCGTCGCTCGCGGAGGCGCATGTGCCGCTCCCCGCTCGTGGCGAGCGGCCGTTCGTGGTCTTCTATCACGGGTCGATCGTTCCCAGTCGCCTGCCGCTCGCCCTGGTCGATGGGTTCGCGCGCCTTCCATCGTTTGCGCTGCTGCGCATTGCCGGATACGAGACCATCGACAACGTCGGCTACCTGCGGGCGCTCCAGGACGAGGCGGCGAGGCTCGGGGTCGCGAGCCGGCTCCAATACCTCGGGGCGCTGTCGCGCGCGGAGCTGCTGCCGCAATGCCGTCTCGCGGATGTCGGCGTTTCGCTCCTGCCTCTCGCGAGCAACGACCTGAACGAGCGCGAGATGACGGGCGCCTCGAACAAGGCCTTCGATTACATGGCGTGCGGGCTTCCCGTGCTGGTCCCGCACATCCCCGCCTGGGTTGACATGTTCGTCCTGCCCGGTTACGGGATCGCATGCGACCCCGGCGATCCGGCCGGCATTGCCGAGGCCCTTCGCAGCCTCATGGACGATCCGACCGAGGCTCGGAGGATGGGTGAATGTGCCCTGGAGCGGATCAAGCGCGAATGGAACTATGAGGCGCAGTTCGAATGCGTGCGCCGACGGCTCGAGCAGTCATAGGCCTACCGCAGCGAGCACGCAGGCGGCCCGCGCCCCATAGCGGTGCGGTTCGATGAGGGAACGAGCCTGGGTGCGGATGCGAAGCGCTTCACCTGGAAATCTCAAGGCGCGCTCCACCTGGTCGACCATCTCGTCGTCGCTGCCGAAAGCGAGGCAGCCGCGTCCCTCCGGGAGGAATTCGTCCTGTTCGGCCGACCGGTCGCTCAGCATGCAGCCTCTCATGGCGGGAATCTCGAAACTGCGCATGTTGTGCGCTCCCGCATTCTGCGGACGGTAGAGGTTGAGTGAGAGAAGCGAGCGCGCAACGACGCGGGCAAATCCGGGGCCGTGAAGCGTGCCTTTGCCGATTCGCCCGGCGAGAGGAGAAGCGGTTGCGATCCGCTCCCAGGCGGCTCCGTGGATCCGCAGATTGAAGTGGGCGAGCCGCGCAAGCTGGCGCTCCCGCCTCGGGTCCCACGCTCCGACGAAAGTCACCAGCGACGGTTCGAGCTCTTCCTCGCACGGTGCGTGCAGCGACGGGTCGTAGCCGAACGGCAGGTAGAGCGGGCACCTCGCGCCGGCAACCAGAAGACGCTCCACCAGCCTTCGCGACCAGATGAAATACCAGTCGAACTCCGATATGCACGCGCGGACGCGATCGTTCGATGCAGTGCGATCCGGATTGAAGGGATCGTCCGGATTGATGTTGGCCCACTTGGCCCCCTTGCTCCGCGCGCGGCATTCGAGCAACGCTTCCCGCGTCAGGTCCTGGCCCTTGAAGACGATGACCAGGTCGTAACACGAAAGCGTGAGGTGCCGTGCCAGCGCCCGGCCCACTAGATGCGGCGCCGCGGCCGCCTGCACCCGCGCCTTGAGCTTTGCCGCAAGGCTCGATGCGTATGCCCACGGGCGATACCGGGATACGTCGAACATCCGGCTGCGGGAAAACCCCGCTTCGCGGAAGGCACGCAGATACGACGACTCCAACGACGTCGGCGCCGCGGAGCCGACGATCAGGATGCTTGCCTTCGGGTCCATTTTGGCTGCAGGCTCAGTTGAAACAGGATAGTAACGAATGGCTGCCGCCGGCGGCGTGGATCGCCGATACCCGTCACCGCGGCGGACTCGATCGATCCTGCGACCTTGTCGCATCGAATTCGTGATCGACGACAGCGGCTGCGGAGAAACAAGTCAGGCGAGCAATGGCTCGATCCGATGACGCTCCCGCGAAGCGATTGCCAGCACGTTACGCACCTCGTCGCCGGTCCTGCCGTCGCTTTCGAGGCGGACCAGCGCTCCCTTGGCGGGCGAAATCGCCCAGAGCGCGTAGTCCGGTCCGAACGTGGCACCGATCGCCTCCACGATCCGGGAGCGCGTCTGGCCACGAATCTCCACCAGATACTCGAGAAGAAAGATCGGCGTGATGCCCTTCCCCGCAAGCCCGGCGCAACCCCGGATCACGGCGGCCTCATGCCCTTCGGAGTCGATCTTGATCACGACCGTGCGGTCCGCGGGGAGCTCCGCGAGGACGCCATCCAGCCTGCGAGCTTCGACGACCTGGTGGTCATCACCGGCGGCCGTCGAGATGAATGCTTCGGACGTATCGCCTCCGCGAAGGTACATCCGGCATTCCTGATCCGAGGCGGCAATCCGCAGCAGCTCGAGGCGCGGGTCGTCCGGCCCGAAGGTCCGTGCAAGGAAGGCGTGGTTCGCCGCGCTCGGCTCGATGGCGAGGTACCTACCGTGGCTTCCAAGCCGTCCCAGGATGTGAGGGATGTAAAGCCCCCAATGGGCGCCGACATCGACGAAGACGTCGCCATCGCGCACCAGGCGGCTCATGATCGCGAGCTCGTGGGGCTCGGTCGCGAGGCGGCCGGCGAGATACAGAAATGGAAGCGTGGGAATATCGAGACGGAGTGCCACCCCGCAGCGGGAACGGAATGCGACGCACCGCAAGCGCCGTTCGAGAGGCGGGATTCGTGCGAGGGCGGCGATGAATCGCCAATGGCCGCGCGAGAAGGGCCAGGCGAAGTGCAGGCGCGTTGCAAGGCGCGCCAGGAAGCCGCCTTCGCAGCGCAACCGCAGCTCTTCCGGAGACCTCGAAACGGGTCGCCAGCGGCGGGCCTCGGCCGGATCGATCTTGGGGAGTGCGTCGGGCATTCCGGTGGTCTCTCGAGAGAGTCTACCCTCGGATACACTTGCCCCCAGACGGCGGTTGACGGGACAACCTTCGGTCCCGAACGGGAGGAAACGTGTCAGTGGCGAGCGCCAACGACCAATGCGGCGCGAGCGCCGATCCGGCGCACCTGTACCTGGAGTTGATGAAGAAGTGCGTTGCCAACACGATCTATTCCGATCCCGAGCTCGTCGCGGTCGCGCCTAGCGCGGCGGTGAAGAAGTGGATCGCAGCGATGTTTAAGGCCGCGGGCCTGACCCTTGCCCGGGTCAAGACGACATCGGTGGAAAAGCGCCGCAAGGGCCTGGACGGCAACCCGCGTGCGCACACGATGATCGGACTCGAGCGCCTGGACAACATCCAGCGATGCGTGCAGAGCGTGATCGACGACCGTATACCCGGGGATCTCATCGAGGCGGGCGTCTGGCGCGGGGGCGCGACCGCGTTCATGCGTGCCGTTCTCAAGGCCAACGGCGTACGCGACCGTACCGTCTGGGTGGCCGATTCGTTTGCCGGGCTGCCGCTACCCGATGAGGATCGGTATCCCCCCGACAAGGGCGATGTCCACCATACGTACACGTGGCTCGCGATTCCGATCGAGGAGGTCAAGGAGACTTTTCGCGCCTACGATCTCCTCGACGACCAGGTGCGCTTCCTGCAGGGCTGGTTCAAGGACACCTTGCCGACCGCCCCGATCGAAGGGTTGGCGGTCATCCGCCTGGACGCGGACATGTATCAATCCACCATGGACGGCCTGGTCAACCTGTATCCCAAGCTGTCGGTCGGCGGATACGTGATCCTCGACGATTGGGAGCTGATCCCGAGTTGCCGGCGGGCGATCGAGGATTTTCGCGCGCGGCACGGTATCGAGGAGCCGATACGGTCGGTGGATGGGAACGCCGGCTACTGGCGGCGCGAGCGTTAGGAGATTCGGCGCCCCCCCCGATCCGCACCGACGCGGGCGATGTCGCGCAGCGAGGCGGCGGCAAGACCGAGCCGTCGCGTGACTTTCCATCCGAGAAACCTTCCCAGCAACTTGGACGTCGTCCCGCCGCCGTGGGGCGTTTCGCGCGAGATGCCGAAGGCATCCAATATCCCCGCCGCGCGCGCTACGAGATGCGGGAACCTCGGATATGCACGGTAGCGGAAGCCCTGGATGCGCTCCGCGATCGCCCGCCGGATCCGGGGGGAGTCCTCGGCTTGCAACAGGTGGTACGCGCACAGCTCGTAGGAGTTCAACAGCGACTCCCACGCCCATGGATCCTGGCGCTGGCTGTAGCTCGCGTTCCCGGATCGATAGAAGACCTGAGCTTGCGCGACCTGCAGCGCTGCCGAGCTCGCAAGCAGTACGCGCGTGAAGTACTCGCCGTCATCGTTGATCCCCGCGGCCCCGTTCCAGGGTCCTGCCGCCTCCACGAGAGCCCTTGGAACCAGCCATCCGTGCGGCGGCATCATTGTGTCGCCCGCCTGCCAGGCATCCACCAGCCAGTCGATTCCGGACTGGCTCGCAGGCGACCAGGGTTGCGCCCATTGGGTGTCGTCGATGCGCTCGCGGAATCGACCCCATCGGGCGGCAAGGACACCGCGGGGTCCGAGATGCTCGGCGGCGGCGATCTGACATGCGATCTTGTCCGGGCCCATGAGGTCGTCGGCGTCGACAAACTGCACGAAGTCCCCGCACGCCACCGCCAGGCCCGCATTGCGCGCCGCGGCCGCGCCCGCATTGGCCTGCCGGATCACCGTCATTCGCGCATCAGTGTGCCGCTCCAACACCGACGCGGTATCGTCGTCGGATCCGTCGTCGACCGCGAGGATCTCCAGATTGGCGTGGGACTGGCCGGTGACGCATTCGAGCGTCTCTGAAATCCAGGCGGACGCGTTGTAGCACGGGATGATTACCGAAACCAGGTGCGTGGTGGTTCGGGTCATGGGCGCATGTACGAAGGCTGCACGCCGCGAAAGGCCGCGGGTGGATTGTTGAGCTCGGGCAGCAGGGCGCCGGGATCGATGCGGTGACCGAACGCCTCTATGTGCGGCTTCCAGAAATCCAGGTCGTACCTGAACCAGGCGTGGCAGCCGAAGGGCAGTCGCCCGGCGTTGCGCTCGAAAAGGTAGCGCGGCCCCGCCTCGAAACTGAAGGCCGTCGCCTCTCGCGGCGAAGCGATCCGAAACCATGGATGCTGCGCCGGGACCCTCCTGCACCAGAAGAAGTCCTCGTGCCCGTGGTAGTCCGGGCCGATGTAACGCGGCATCGATCGGCGCATGCCGAGAAGGTGCGCGACCTTCGCGCGCAGGTAGCCCAGCTTGTCGCCTGTATGGCGCCGGTAGCCGTGGAACAGGAATTGTTCCAGCTCGAAGCGGCGGGCGATGCCGAGATGCGAAGCCACCTTTCGAAGCGAAAACCCGCCGTTGCCCACGCCGATGATCTCGTCGCTCATAGGCTCGGTCAGTCCGCGGAACCATGGCGCGCCGACATAGTCCAGGCCCTGCGAGCACCAGAATTCCAGCTGGTCTGAAAAGACGAACGCGTCCGGCTCATGGAACAGCAGGTACTCGTACTCCTTGAACCGCTCGTAGAGGTAGGGGCTGATCTTGAAGGCGGCGAACATCGCATAGCTGGAAAGCCAGCGGCGATCCACGAACAGGATCGGGATCTCCGGGACGAAGTCCTGGTACCAGCGCGTATCCAGGCCCTCCGGGCACACGAGGACCATGGGATGGCGGCCGAGGATGCCCACGCATTGGCGAAGCGAGATCAGCTCGAGGCTGGTGAGCGTCGCCCGATGCGAGATGATTACGACGATGGCGCGGTGGGTTGCGTGGGTGGATTGCATCGATCGGGCGGCTGGCGCTACGCGGGCTTGGTTGCCTCGAGGGTCATGGTCTCCAGCCTCAGGAATCCAGGCGGCATCCTGCCCTCGTTCTGCAGGCCGCGCAGCGCCTCGTCGGAGCTCTGGCCCAGCTCACACCGCGCGATCGCAGCAAAACCCGCCCGTTCAAGATGGGATCGCAGCGTCCATTCGTCGTAGATGAATTGATGCCCCCAGTTGCGCATGAAATTGTTTATCACCAATGCATCGCTGCCGTGCGGCGCGTCCTGCACCCATTCGCGCAGGGACCACGCCACATAATCGAGCTGCAACGCGGACTTGTCCGGCCTGCAGAGATCGAGCAGGAAGGCGAGGTCCGGGGTGGAGATTCTCACCTTGCCCCCGGGCCTCAGCACGCGATGGCACTCCGAGAGCATGAAGCTGCCCTGGGCGCGCGGGACGTGCTCGATCAGGTGCTCGCTATAGACGTAGTCGAAGGCGGCGTCATCCAAAGGGAAGCGCTGCGTCACGTCGAAGCGAAGCACATTCGCGGACGCCGCCGATTGATCCGCGTTCAGCCAGCCATCCAGAAAGTGGGGCCCGCAGCCCAGATGGAGCTTGGGCACCGGGTGAGCCGCGAAGTAACTCGCGACGATGGCGCTGTCCGGCGAGCTCACGCGATTACGGGCATCGCGGGCGAGGCGGCGCGCGCCGCGCAGCAGCTCCCGCGCCACGCCGTCGAGGTAGACCGCCTGCAGGACCCTTGCGACCGCGGCCTTCATCGCGCCAAGCCTCGCCAGGCGCGCCCGCCGAGACGTCGGGCCAATCGGCCCAAGTCATGAACCAGCATGCGCGAATGCGGCGTGACGAGCCGTCTGGCGCGAGGCCAGGGCTGCAACGGGTCCTGGTACGGAGCCTCTCCCGCCTTCGAGCCGATCGCCGCACCGAGCGCGGCACGCCACGACAATGCGTCGACGAGAGGGTGCGCATCGTGATCGTTCTGGTCGGCCGCGAGCGATACGTGCATCAGACACTCGATCGACGGGCGGCCCGCGTGCTCGAAGAAAGCCTCCACAAGGCGGTGCATCACCAGCCGCAGGTCATCGTCGCCGCGCGCCCACGAAACGATCGACGCCCTGTGGCGCTGCATGTAGCGCTCCAGCGCCGCGTGGACGGCCTCGACGCAAGCCTCGTGGCCGGGGTTTGCCGGGACGTCGGCGAATTTCGGACACGCCCGGCCGTCGCCGTCCACTCGGTATCCGACGGTTCGCGGGTGATCGGCGAGGCCGACCACGTGCTCGAGAAAATGAGCCCGGTGCTCGAGCGAGATTCCCGCGACGGCACCTTTCAGATCGGCGGCGCCCTCGTTGAAGATCGCCTGCGCCGGTCCCGCGATCGACGGGGCTTGCCTGCCCTGGTTGAGCTGAAGGTAGAACCCGTGCAGCTCCGCGGCACCTCCTGCAGCCGCGAGGATTCGCTTCAGGCTCGCCTGGGAAGCCAGGGTCCAGCCGATGTCCACGATCCCCAGCTTGATCGGATCGCAGAGACCCTCCTGGCGCAAGTAATGGGTCACGGCGGGCCTTCGATCCTGCGCATTGGCGCGAATCGCCTCACGCATGGGCGGACTCTCGAGCCTCGTCCAGAGCGCCTCCCAAGCCTCGGCGCTGGTGAGCGCTCCACCCTTGGAGCTAGACACCCCGATGCCGGCCAGGTGCTGCTTCCAGGTAGCTACCGGCAGCTCGAGCTTGGCAAGGATGCGCTCCAGCAAGGGCTCTTCGAACGGTCGCCGAAGCCAATAGAGCTCATCGCGGTCCGCGACTTCGAGCGAAGGAAGGAAAAGCGCCTGGCGGGATACGAATACGTAACGGCATTCGATGCCGCCGAATTCTGTGGCGAGGGCGCCTGCGGCTCGCCACACCAGCTGGCAATCGCGGGCGGAGAAATACAGGCGCTTCACCCCCTGGCGCTGCGCCGACGCCAATGCCCAGGCCGCAAACAGGCCGCAAAAGGGCCCCAGGAAGCTCGCGACCAGCTCCGCGGCTGCGCCAGTCGCGGGAACGGAAGCGGCGCGAAACTGGCGCGATGCGCCAGCGACGTCGCGAAGAGTGCGCATGGCACCGAGGGGACCGCCGATCAGCGCGCGCTCGTTCGGGCTCATCGCGCGCGCATCCACGCGGGTCGCGTGAATACCGAGCCCGCGGGGGATGCACAAGTCCGTCTCGTCGTTGTCCCCGTAATGCTTCAGCTCGCGCGGGGAAAGTCCCTCCTCCTTCAGTACCCGTCGAAAGAGATTGCCGCTCGCCTTGGTCACGCGCAGCTCCGAAGAGATGTAAAGGCGATCGGATTCGGCCATGAACCCCTGTGCGCGCAGCCGCTCCCTCAGGAACGGGCCGGGAAGATAGCTGTCCGAGAGGAAGACCACCCTGCCGTGGGCGGCGCGAGCCGTAGCCACCAGGGTGCCCACCGCCTCCACCGGCTGCAGGCTCGCGGCCTCTTCGGCCATCTCGTGCTCCGCGTAGCGAGGATGCGGCGCCCAGGCGAGCATCGAGCAGAGCTCTTCCCAGATCTCGTCGAGCGTCACGTCTTCGTGGGGGGTGCGCTTGCGCGCCCGGATTTCGGCTTGGGTGCGCCATTGCACGAAATCGTCCGACGAGAGGTGCCGTGCGGCCTCGTCCGACGAACGAATGCGCTCGGCGACTCGCCGAAAGATCTCGGAGGGCACGAGCGCATCGCGCAGCAGGCAGGTCTCGAAGACGTCGAAGGACTCGAGGCGAATGGTCACGGCTTGCGAGCGACGGCCTTGAGGTTGAGCTCGAAGGAGATCTCGTCGATCTTCTCCCAGGGCACTTCGGCCTTGAAGACCTGCAGCCAGCACCAACGGACGATCCATTTGCGCGCCATGGACCACGCGCTACGCCTCCACAGCCGGCGGGGAAAACGGCCGATGCCTTTCGGAGCGTCGATCGCGATCGGATCGAAGCCCGCATTCTTCAGCACGAAGTGGAGCGAGCGCTCGGTGAAGCTCGAGTGATGCGTGTGGTCGTTGTAGCGCCAGCGCGCCGCCAGGATTGCATTGGCGTTGGGGGTGGTCACGATGAGCCGACCCGCTGGTGCCAGGCAGCCGTGGATCGCGCGAAGGAACTCGATCTGCAGCGCCACCGGTACATGCTCGATCACGTCCAGCAGCAGGACGCAATCGAACTGCCCCTCACAGGAGCTCAGCCAGGCGACGGAATCGGAGGTGACCTTGACCCGGAAACCGGCAGCCCGGCAGCGCTCGGCCTGCTGCGGCGACGACTCGAGCCCCTCCAGGGCGGAAAACCCCAGCGAGCGCAGCGCGCGCAATGCAAAACCATACCCGCAGCCCACGTCTAGGACCCTCGCGGAACGATTCGCGGGCACGTCGTTATTGAGAAGCTCGACGAGGCAGGCCGCCATCGCCTGGGCATGTGCCTCGCTGTCGTCATGGTAGTGCGAATAGTAGATCGAGTAGTCGTAGCTCACGGCCTTGTCCCGAGGACCGTCTGCTCGATGTCCGGAAAGATGATAGAGCCCCAGCCGCGGGTCCAGAACGAGACCGTACCCGAGTCGCCCTCTTCCGGCCGCACCTCGAAATGCAACGTATCGAGCACGACGTCGAAGTCCACATGCCCGCTGCGGTAATTGCCCTTGCCGATCGAGAGCCCGCAAGAGTACTTTCCGGGTGCGAGTCTCATGTTCGGCACCGCAAGCTGCACGTCCAGTTCCTCACCCGCCTTCATGGCGATCGTTCCGGGGCCGAAACAGCTTCCCACCGCCGCGCCCTGGACATCCAGGACCGCCATGCTGAAGCGCAACCCGGGGATCTCCTCTTCGGCCCGGATGGACGCAATGCAGCGGAATCCCTCGTCGGACTCGAATACGGGGATGGGGCGATCGAACCTGAGGCGCAGGATGCGTGCGGCCCCGTTTCCGGGATACTTGCGCGGCATTTTTTCCACGTCGAATTCGACGATGTTCTCTCCTACGCCAAACTCTGCATACCTCGCGACCGCCGCCGCCGGGGAGCCGATGAAGGCGCAAGTCCCGGACTCGAGGACTAGCGCCCTCTGGGTGAGGCGCTCCATCACCCCAAGGTTATGGCTCACGAAAAGGACCGTCCGTCCCCGGCTCGCCACATCGCGCATCTTGCCAAGGCACTTCTTCTGGAACTGCGCGTCTCCCACCGCCAGAACCTCGTCCACGACGAGGATGTCGGGCTCCAGGTGGGCGGCCACTGCGAACGCAAGCCGCACATACATGCCGCTGCTATAGCGCTTGACGGGCGTATCGAGGAACTTCGCGACTTCGGCGAACTCCACGATCTCATCGAACTTCCCGAGTATCTCGCGCCGCGTCATCCCGAGCACGGCGCCGTTCAGGTAGATATTCTCCCGGCCGCTCAGCTCGGGGTGGAAACCCGTGCCGACCTCGAGCAAGCTGCCGACGCGTCCGGAAATGCATAGGCGGCCCTCGGTGGGCTCGGTGATCCTGCTGATCACCTTCAGCAGAGTCGACTTGCCTGCACCGTTGCGACCGATGATTCCGAGCACCTCGCCGCGCATCACGTCGAAGGTCACGTCCCGCAGCGCCCAGAAGTCCTGCCGCGTCTCGCAACGCCTTGCCGCGCGGCCGCGGAGGAAATCCCCGGTGCTGCGGACAAGCGATCGCGCGCCGCCCACGATGGCCTCCCGATAAGTGACATCCAACGCGGATTTCGCCTCGCGTTCGACGGCGTATCTCTTCGACAGGCCTTGGATCGAGATGGCGATGTCCGTCAACAGGGATCCCGTCAGATGATGTCGGCGAAGTGCCGTTCGGTGCGCCTGAACCGGCTCACACCGAGCCACAGGAAAACCGCGATGAGCGCCCAGCTGATGAGGAACCCGTGCCAGTGGATCGCGGAGCTGCCGCCCAGTATCGCCCAGCGGAATCCGTCGATGACTCCCACCATGGGGTTGAGCGAATAGAGAATGCGCCAGCCCTCGGGCACGAGAGAAGAGCTGAAGGCCACCGGCGAAATGTATAGACCGAGCTGCAGCATGAAGGGAATGGCGTGGCGAAAATCGCGATATGTGACATTGAGGGAGCTCAGCCACAGTGCGGGGCCGAGGCTTGCCAGGAAAGCCATCGCGATGAAGAACGGCAAGGTGAGGAGCTGCCAGCCGGGCATGAAGCGATACCACGCCATCAGCGCGACGATCAGTGCCAGGCTCACGAGAAGATCAACGAGCACGACGACGATCGCGGCCAGCGGCACGATGAGGCGCGGAAAGTACACCTTCGTGATGAGGGCGCTGTTGCTTACCAGGCTGGCCGATGCTTCGGCGAGCGCAGCGGAAAAGAACTGCCACGGCAGGACCCCCGCCAGCACCATCAGCGCGTATGGAGCGCCGGCCTCCGAGGGGAGGTTGGCGATCCGCTGGAATATCAGCGTGAAGACAGCAACTGTCAGCAAGGGTCGCAGGATGGCCCAGGCAAGGCCGAGCACCGTCTGCTTGTAGCGAACCGCGAGGTCGCGCCAGGCGAGGACGTAGAACAGCTCGCGGTAACGCCAAAGGTCGCGCCAGTAAAGCCCGGAGCCGCGCCCCGCTTCGATGATCAGGGCGTCTTCGTCCTGAGGGGGGCCAACGTCGGGGCGCCTGGCCAATTCAGCGTTCACTGCCCGGCTCCCGCCTTGCCGGAGCTCACGCGCAGCGCGCCACGGGAAAGAGCGCGACTCGCGTCGACATCCGCCCAATGAGGCCTGCGATCGCGCGAAAACAGGTGGCGCAAGCGTATCGGGGAAACACCCGAGTAGCGAAGGAGCCGCCATGCGTGGATGAAACGCCCGCGCAGCATGGCTCGGACCACGTTCTTCAGCAGCGGGCGGCAGATGTTCGCGTGCGCAAGGCGCTTCTGCGTCGGGTGCAGCGGACAGCGGGCATCCTGGAGCAGGGCGCGGCCATATTGCGCCAACTCGGCGCTGCCCCATCCGTCCCGGAGCAGGGACTCGGAGGCCTGCCCGGGTCGCCGCCGCCACCAGGCCAGGCCATTCGCGATCAGCACGCAGGCATGTGTCAGTCCGAGGACAAACTGGATGTGGGTATCGCCGGAGCGGTACGCAGGATCGAATCCGCCCGCCGCCCGCAATGGCGCGACCCTGAACAGCAGTTGCGTGAAGTTCATGGCGGTGATGTCGGGCCCCAGGAACTGGCAAGCATAGAACTCATAGGACGTCAGCGGCAGCGGATAGATGAACTTGTCCGAAGGGGGCTGTGCGCTTGCGAAAGCCGCATCCGGAAACCGATCGAGCGCCTCCGCCATGATTCCCAGCCCATGCGGGTACAAGTGGTCATCCCCATCGATGAAAATGAGGTATTTCCCGCGCGCCCGCGCCAACGCCTGGTTTCGATTCGGATATTCCCCAATGTTAATGGGGTTGCGAAGTGCCCGCACGCGGCGATCGGAGCAGCTCGTGATCAATTCCCAGGTGCCGTCGGTGGACGCATCGTCGCAGATCAACAGTTCGAAATCCTCGAAATGCTGCCCAAGGACGCTCGCGATCGCGTCCGCGACGTAGGCGCGCGAGTTGTAGGTCACCATCGCGACTGTCACCGCGCAGGGCGGGGAAGCGCTCTCAGACACAGGTCGTCCGATTTGCCGGCGCTCGCACCGCGGATGGGGAGGTCAGTGCGCGGTAGATCTTCTCCATCTTCGCCGACACACCCTCCATGGTGGGCGGAGCGGTGATCCCCCGCGACAGACTCTGAAGCATGCCGGGAGAAGCGATCAGCCTGGAAAGCGAAGCCGCCCATGCGCCCCTGTCCGCGGCGCGTACCAGCAGGCCGTTCCTTCCATCGATGACGCGCTCCCGGATCCCTCCCAGGTCCGAGCCGATCACCGGAATGCCGGCGGCAAACGCTTCCAGCACTACCAGCGGCCCCGTCTCCATGATCTGCGAGGGCACTGCGAGCACGTGGTAGCGGGCGAGGAGGTCCGGCACCTCATCGTGGGGGACCGCGGAGCAAAGTCGTATGCGCGGGTCGAGTGTGATCGCGCGAGAGACCGTCTCGAAATAGCCCGGCTCGCCGGGCTGGCGGACGCCGAAGACATCCAGAACGACGTCCAGATCACGGCTCGCGGCCAAAGCTTCGACCAGCACGTGGACACCCTTTGACCGGTCCAAACGAGCCAGGACGGCGACCCTCAGCGGCGGGATAGCGGCCAGAGGCTTGCGCAGGTCCGAGGAGGGATGGCGGACCAGGCCCTGGGCGCAAACGGCAACCTTGGCAGCGGGTAGCGCGTTTGCCTCCAGAAGACTGGCCACCCACTGCGAAGGAGCGACGACGACGTCGGCGATTTCGAGAAATGCCCGGATGGCCGCGTGCTTTCGGCCGAGCAGCGCGCTCATCCTGAGCGCAGTCCACGCCGGTCCGCGCAAGCCGCACTTCTCGACGATCCGCCCGACCCCTTGGGGAGCGCGGCCCACCAGCGATGCGAATGCCCGCGGCATGCCGAGCCTTGCCAGGTTGCACGCACAACATCGTGACGCGTCCATGCGGCCGTCGCATGGCGTATGTCCCCATCGCAGCAACCCGCCGGTTTCGCAGGAGACGGTCGCGGTGTGATATGTGAAGACCATCGGTACGCCGTACGCCCTTACTTTCGATGCCAGGCGCAGCGACACTCCCGTCGTGTGCGCGTGCACGTGCACCACGTCCGGTTTCTCCAGGGCGAGCAGCGCGGCGAACGCCTCCGCGGCGATCGAATCGCCCTCGTCGTACCAAAACTCGAGCGGCCACTCCGAATGCCGTCCTGCGAAGCGATGCACCTGCACTCCGGCATGGACATAGGACCGCGCGCTCGCGCCGGGCGCGCAGATCACCGACGTCACGCCGGACCGCGCGAGGTTCGCCACGAGCGATCGAACATATATCTCAGTGCCCCCCACAGGGTCGGGGAAATATGTATACGGCACGTGCAAGACCTTCAAGCGGTGTCCCATGGAAAACAAGGGCGGCGGCACGTTCGGGTACGCCTCAGATCCCGTTCGCCATGCTGCGTACGATCCGGTGGGTGCGAAGTTCGAAGTTCTCGAATGAGAAGTGCTCCAGCTCCTGTGGAACCGTGCCCTTCTGCCGGCCCAGCGCTTCCCGGATTCCCCGGATGACATCCATGGGATCGGTCGGATCGACCACCGTCCCCAGGCGGCCGCCCATGACAGCCTCCCTGCCTCCGTCCAGACTGCTGGCTACCACCGGGATGCCGCACGCCATCGCTTCGAGGAACACGAAACCGAACCCTTCACCCCGGCTCGGCATCACATAGGCGTCGGCGAGACGGAAGTGGTCCGCCTTCTCCGCCTCGGCTACGACGCCGGCGAAGCGCACCTGCGAGGCGAGGCCCATGGAGGCCGCCTTTCGACGCAGGCGTTCCTCGTCGGATCCGCCGCCGACGATCAGGTAGGCCAGATTGGGAATGTCGCCGAGCATCGCGGCAATCGCATCCAGGACTTCATCGCAGCCCTTGTAGCGCTCCGAGGCATCCTGCCGGCCGAGTGTCACCAGGACCACCTTGCCCTCGAGGCCGTAGCGGCGCTGGAGGGCTGGATTCTTCGGGCCCGGGGCATATCGGCGCCGGTGAAGTGCGTTGGGCAGGACAGACACCTTCTGCCCACCGACGCCCGACCAGCTCTGGAACCTGGTACGCGTCACCTCGCTTATCGAAACGAAGCGGTCGACGAACCGCAGCAACGCCTTGCGCGCTCGAGACGATGGTTGCCAGGCATCTATGCCGAAGATCAATGCCATCATGGGCGCCCGGACCCGCAGTTTTGCCGCGATAGAAAGGGCGAGCAGGTTGAGATGGCAGCACACCACGAGGTCGTAGCGGGAATCGAGCAGCAGCGAGCGAGTCACTTCCCGGACGAACCGCAGCTTGCTGTTGGCGGCCTCGGCGCGATAGACGAGCTTGGATGGAATCGGTCCCGGATCCCCAGCAAGCAGCCGCGGGAATGCGACCACTTCCGCGACCGTTTCCATCGAGCAGAGGCTCGCGAGAAAGTCCCTGTTGTACAGCGCGATGCCACCATGGCCGGCAAAGGCATCGGATAGCAACACGAGGACGCGCATGCGCTTGTAGGGTCGGTGCACGATCCGCGACCAATCGCGCAACGACGGCCGTGATCCCGCCGCGAGCCCAGATCCCGCGATCCAGCGCGACACCGGTGTCGTGAATCCCGTCTTCTCGCGTGCGCTTGCCGCTTCCACCAGCGCGGCTCCCGCAACTCGCGCCACGTCGGTCTTTGTGGGAGGGTGCGCGCTCGCGAGCAGTGGGATCAGCGTCCTGAACAGGGTCGCGTCTACCAGAGGAGTGCGGATCTCCACGGAATGGGCCATGCCCGCCCAGTCGCTGTCACGCAGGAGCTGGTTGCGCAGGTACCAGGACATTTCCAATACCGCCACGCGTTGGCGCGGGTTGTCGACTCCGGCGACGCAATCGCCCAGGCGCCGCAGCAAGTCGAGCTCGGCCCAGCCGTCGCGGAACATGTCGGGGTCGAGGAAGCCATCCACCTCCCACGGCATGTAGAGCGCGCGCCGCAGCAGATACGCGCCCGGGTAGGTGCCTCCATACTCGACGAGCCCGGCGATCTTGGGCGACGCGAAGTGCCTCACCAGGGGCGCGGAAAGGCGGCGGCAAAGCGGACCCAGCCATGGCAAGTGGCGGCTGAAGCCCAAGACGCCCGCGAGCCGCGGGACCTGTGCGAAGCTGGGATAGCCGCCGAAGAGCTCGTCGCCGCCGACCCCGGACAACGCCACCTTCATGCCGGCCGCAGCCGCGGCCTTGCTGACGAAATACGTGTTGACGCCGTCGATCGACGGCTGGTCCATCGCGGCGAGCAGCCGGTCAAGCTCCAGCTCGAAGTCTTGCGCCGTGACCCGGTAGGCTTCATGGGCCATGCCCAATCGCCGCGCGGCCTCCTCGGCCCCGGGAATCTCGTCATCTGCGGTGCCGAGGAATTCCGGAAAGCCGAGCGTCACCGAACGCAGCTTGCCGAATTCGCCGCGGCAAGCGAGCGAGGCGATGGTGCTGGAATCGATGCCCGCGGAAAGGTAGATGCCGACGGGAACGTCCGCAACCATGTGATGGCGGACGCTTTCAGCAAGCGCGGCGCGTAGCAGCTCGTCCCTTCCGGCCGGATCCAGGCGTGCCGGCGACCTGGCCGCCTCGACCGCCTCGCGGGTGAGGTCGAAGAACGGCGAGATCACCGGGGCGGCGCCGCGCGCGAGCTTCAATGTGGAGCCCGCCGGCAACGCACGTACGCTGCGGTACATGGTGAACGGTTCGGGCACCGAGCCCAGCACGAAGAATCCTACGTGGCCGGCGGCTTCGGGCTGCGTCCCTACGGTGCCCTGCGAGACGAGGGCCTTTACCTGTGACGCGAAGCGAAAGGTCGCCCCATCTTCGGCGTAGTAGAGCGGCTTTATGCCGAAGGGATCCCGGGCGAGGAAGAGCACCTTGTCGCGTTCGTCCCAGAGGGCGAAAGCGAACATCCCCCGCAGGTCGTGGACCATCGCGATCCCGCGATCGAGGTACAGATTCAGGAGCACTTCGGTGTCGCTGGTGGAGCGGAAACGATAACCCTTGGCGATGAGACCCTTGCGCAGCGCCTGGTAGTTGTATATCTCGCCGTTGAACGTCACGTGCACCCCGCGATCGGCGCTCGCCATCGGCTGCGCGCCGGTTTCAGACGGATCGATGATCGCCAGGCGTCGATGGGCGAGGCCGGTGCGGCAATCGCCGGCGACCCATAAGCCCTCGCCGTCGGGCCCGCGATTGGCCATCGCGTCGCGGATCCCGACCAGCTCGGAACTATCGATCGGGGGGGCTTGCTCCCGATAGGCGACGATTCCCGCGATTGCGCACATGCCGGGCCGGTTTTCGAATGACGTGGATGCCGAATATAGCAGCGTAGACGGTACTGCCAAGATTGACGCAAGAGCGGGCGGGACGTACTATGCTTGGCGCTAGATGGCTCCGATTTTCCTAGGTGAGACAATAGCTTAGGGCACATTATTCGGCCGGTTTCCTTAGATTCGATGGCCAGTCTCCAGTCCACCGGTGCGGTCGCGGGTTGCTCGCGTTGATTGCGGGTCCGACGTCCGGAATTCGAAGGAATCACCAGAATGACGAAGAAACTGAAGCTCGCAGTCGCCACGATTCTCGGCGGCATTGCAATGTCCGCCGGCGCGCAGAACGCATACGTCCGCCCCGCATATCAATTCCCTCCGCTGCCGAGCGGATCGGGACCGGCCAGCATTCAATTGGGCGAATCCCCGGTCTTTCTCACCCCAAACCTGCTCCTCGCCGTGGGGCGGGACGACAATCTCTTTTATTCGAATGCTAATGAAAAGAGCTCGACCTTTTACCTGCTCGGCCCCGGCTTCAGCCTTGATTCGCGCGACGCCAACAAGGTGCTGCAGCTCTCCTATGAAGGTCGTTTCGGCCGCTACGCCCAAAGCGAGGACGACAACTTTGTGGACCACACCTTGCGCACCCAGGCGGACATCGCCTTCGACCGGCGCAACTTCCTCAAGCTGGGCCTCGACTATCTGCGCGGCCACGATCCACGCGGTGCCACGGACCGCCCCATCGCCGGCCGTCCCGACCGCTATCGGTCGACCAATCCGTCAGCCACCTACGCGTTCGGCGCGCCCGGGGCCCAGGGACGCCTCGAGGCGTATTACAACCACGCGGACAAGCGTTACCTCAACAACTTCGCCACCACCGCGGCGAGCGATCACAAGGCGCAGGAGTACGGCGCTGCGTTCTACGCGCGCGTGATGCCCAGGACCTACTTTCTGGTCGAGGCGCGCGAGACGCAGATCGACTACCGGCAATCGGGCTCGCCGCTCAGCGGCGATGAGCGACGGCTGTATGCGGGAATCTCGTGGGAGCCCACGGCAGCCACCACCGGGACCGTCAAGGTCGGGAACCTGAAGCGCCGGTTCGATTCATCCGTGCTGGCGGATTTCTCGGGCCCGAGCTGGGAAGCGATCGTCCGCTGGGAGCCGCGCTCCTACTCGAGGCTGGAGGTCTTCACCGCGCGCCAGACGACCGAGGCGTCCGGCCTGGGTAACTTCATTCTCACTTCGATCACGGGCGCTGCCTGGACACACGGCTGGAGCTCGGCGGTATCGACCGGAATCGACCTGCGCTTCCAGAAGGATGAATACCAGGGCTTCAATCGCAACGAAGACACCCAGTCGCTGGGGCTCAAGGTCGCGTATAAATTCCGGCGCTGGCTCACGCTGGGCGCCGAATACACGCACACCAAGCGCGACTCGAGCCTGCCCGCCTTCGACTACGACAAGAACCTATACCTCCTGACAGCTACGATGTCGATGTAGCGCACGCGAGCGCGAGGCGGGACCACAGGGGCATAGGATCGGTTTCTCATGGTGCACATCGTCGGCTTCGTCCTGGTTGTTGCGGCAATCCTGTGTTCCCCCCAGGCCGCCCGCGGCCAGGAGCTTTCAACCTACCAGCTTGGCTCCGGGGACATGATCACCATTCGCGTGCTCGGGGAGGACGAGCTCAAGCGCGAGCGCGTGCGCCTCTCGGATGCGGGCACGATCTCCTTTCCGGTCCTCGGCGAGATTCGCGTCAAGGGCCTCACGGCCGGGGCGCTCGAGGAACACATCACCAGCGGCCTGAAGGGCCGCTACCTGCTCAATCCACGGGTGACCGTGTCGATCGAGGAGTACCGCAGCTTCTTCGTGAATGGGATGGTCGAGAAGCCGGGCGGATATCCGTTCGCGCCCGGCATGACGGTGCGCAAGGCGATCTCGGTCGCCGGAGGGCTGAAGGAGCGCGCCTCGCGAGACAAGATGACCATCATCGGGGATAACGATCCGAAGCAGGTACCCCGCCGCGTCGACCTGAACACCGTCGTGCTCCCCGGTGACATCCTGACGATCGAGGAAAGCTTCTTTTGAAGAACGACCTGGCACTCCAGGAGCCCCTGCAGAACGCGGATCCCGCTGCCCCGGGCGGGGACACGCTCGATGTCGTCGAATACTGGCGTGCCATATCCAAGCGCCGCTGGGCCATCCTCGGGCTCACGCTAGCGGTGGCCATCCTCTCGACGCTGATCGCCTCGGCGATGCGTCCCAGTTATCGAGCCGCGGCCGTGCTGCTGATCGAGCAGGGGAAGAACAAGGTGGTGTCGATCGAGGAGGTCTACAGCCAGGGATTGATCCAGCGTGAGCATTACCAGACGCAGGTCGAAATCCTCAAGAGCGAGGACCTGGCGCGCAAGGTGGTGCAGAAGCTGAACCTCGTCACCCATCCGGACTTCGATCCGCGCCAGGCCGAAGCCCCATGGACGAGCCGCGTCCTCGCCAACGTGATGCCGCCCGAGGATGTCCGATGGACGGACGACCAGGTCTTCAAGGTCGTCGTGGAGCGATTCAAGCGCGACCTGAGTATCCAGCTGGTCCGTAACAGCCAGCTGGCGCAGCTGAGCTTTACCGCGTACGACCGGACCCTCGCCGCCCAGGTGCCGAACACGCTCGCCGAAGTCTTCATCGAGAGTGATCTCGACTCGCGCGTCGCGATGACGCAACGCGCTGCGGCGTGGCTGCGCGAGCGCATGGGAGAGCTGCGCGCAAAGGTGGATGGGGCGGAGAAAGCGTTGCAGGATTACCGCGATCGCGAGCGCATCGTCGACACCAAGGGCCTCGCCCTTTCCGGCGCCGGAAGGCAGCTCGAGGAGCTCACCCGCGGCCTCGTGGAAGCCCGCCAGAAGCGCGCGGAGGCGGAAAGCGCCTATTCCCTGGTGCAGCAGATCAAGACAGGGCGGATGCAGACCGGCTACGACAGCGTGCCGGCCGTGATCCGCCACCCATTGATCCAGCGGATGAAGGAGCAGGAGGCCGATGCCGACCGGCGACTCAGCGACGCCGCGAAGCGATATGGGCCGGAGCATCCGCGCATGATCCAGGCGAAGGCGGAGCTGGAGGCTGCCAAGGAGAGCACGCGCAAACAGATGGAAGTGGTGGTCGCGGGCATCGCCAAGGAGTACGAGGCCGCGCGGGCCAATGAGACCGCGGTGGAACGCGCCCTCGCGCAAAGCAAGTCGGACATCCAGGGAATCAACCGCAAGGAATTCCAGCTCGGCGTCCTGGAGCGCGAGGTGCAGCAGAACCGCAACCTCTACGACATGTTCGTCAACCGGCTGAAGGAGACGAGCGTCGCGGGAGATCTGCAATCGACGGTCGCGCGCGTGGTCGATCCCGCGACGGTTCCGATCGCGCCGTACGCCCCGAAGAAGGACCAGATCGTGATCGTGTCGTCGGCGCTCGCATTGTGCCTGGCGGCGATGTTGGCGCTGCTCCTGGATCGATTGACCAACACCCTCAATTCGACCGCCGATGTCGAGAATCGCCTCGGTGTCCCCGCGCTGGGGGTGCTGCAGAAGATAAGGGGATTCCCAGGCAAGGGTTTCGTCTCGGAGCTCGCGTTTTTCAACGATACGCAGTCGACCTTCGCCGAAGCCATTCGAACCGTTCGTACCGGGGTGCTGATGTCGGCGCTGGATGCACCCCACAAGGTGGTCGTCGTCACCTCGTCGGTGCCCGAGGAAGGCAAGACCACGCTTTCTCTCAACCTCGCCTGCGCATTGGGCCAGGTCAAAAAGAAAGTCCTGCTGATCGACGGCGACATGCGCAGGCCCAAGATCGGCAGGCTCATGGGACGTGAGTCGCGCCATCCCGGCCTCGCCGACCTGGTGGCGGAACAGGCGCAGACCGCGCAGTGCATCTTTCTGGACGAGCGCTCCGGCATTCACATCCTCACGGCCGGGACGGTGCCTCCCAATCCGCTGGAGCTCCTCAGTTCGAAACGATTCGAGGATGTCATTGGACGGCTGCGAGAGACTTTCGACATCGTCGTGATAGACAGCGCTCCCCTGCAGCTCGTGAGCGACGCGCAGGTGCTGTCCCAATTCGCCTCCTCGGTCATTTACGTGGTGAAGGCCGACTCCACTCCGTACCAGGTGGCGCAAAACGGCCTGAAAAAGCTTCGCCGCGTGAATGCCCCCGTGCTCGGGGTCGTGCTGAACCAGCTCGATCTCGAAAAAGCCGAGAAATACTACGGCGAATACAGCGGCTACAAGAGCTACAAGGGCTACAAGAAGTACGGTTACGGCCGGACCTACGGCAAGGCGGAATGAGCGTGGAAAGGCTGCGGCGCTGGGCGCGCATCCTACCGGTACTCGCTGTGCTTGCCTGGGCGGGTGATGCCGCCATGGCGACGTCGCGTGCCCAGGCTCATCTGCGGCAGGCGAGCGATGAGGTGGCGGGATGGTCCCGATCCGGGGCGCCGCCGGACCCTCCCGCTTGGAATGCAGTGCATGACGTGCTCGCGAGCGCGGCAAGGCTCGATCCCCGCAATCCGGCCGTGCAGGAAGTGCTGGGAGCGCTCGAGGCGAGCCGCGTGGACCGGCGCGACATTCTCGAAGACGGTATCGGCCGCCTGCGCGCGTCGTTGCGGATGAGGCCCGCTTCACCCTATGGATGGACGACTCTGGCGCGCGCGAAATATGCCGCCGGCGACATTGGCCCCGAATTCCAGGCCGCGCTGGTCAATGCGTCCCTCCTCGGCCCCAACGAGCCGCAGGTTCAGGCGACGGTGGCGGATCTGGGGCTGGCCGCCTGGGACGACCTCGCGCCGCAAGCGCGCCGGACGATCGATTTCATGGTCGGCCAAGCGGTGAGGCGCGACGCGGCGCAGACGCTGCGACTCGCCGAGAGGCGTGGTAGGCTCGACCTCGCCTGCCGCCACCTCGCCGGCGCATCTCGGCCATCCCACCCGACTGAGAAGCAGCTTTGCCCTACGGAGGCAACATCTTGAACAAGACACTTTCCGTTTTGCTGGCATTGACGGCGCTGTTTTTCGCCGACCTTGCCTTTTGTCGCGCGGTAGTGACCTCGGCCAGCGGCACCGTTCAGGCCCAGGCCGGCACGGGCCCGTCACGCGCACTGCGCCTGGGCGATGTCGTCAACCAGGGCGACACCATTTCGACAGGCGGCGGATCCTCGGTAGTGCTCAGGTTCGACGACGGGCAAGTGGCGGCGCTCACCGCGAATTCGCGCATGCAGATCAGCGCGTATCAGTACAACGAGCCCGCGCAGAGCGGCAACGTCCTGCTGTCCCTGCTCACCGGCGGCATGCGCGCGATCACCGGTCTCATCGGACGGCGAAACCCGAGCCAGGTGGGTTATCGCGCCAGCACCGCCACCATCGGCATCCGCGGCACCGACGTGACCTTGGTGACGCTGCAGGGCAATGTGGTCGTGACCGTGAAAAGCGGCGAGATCTCCTTCACGTTCAACGGCGTGACGATCATCATTCCGGCTGGAAAGGGCGTGAACGCGAAGACCGACCAGGCCTTCCAGGCGCAGGCCGCCGAAGAAATCCTGTCGCAGCTCTCGCCGGAGATCGTGGAGTTGATCGGAGGTCTCGAGGGGCTTGCGAGCGCCATCGACGCGGCGGCAGGCCCCGCGCCCCGGGACAGGGATGAGCGCCGAATCCTGCCGGCCGCGCCTCCCGGTGGGGGAAGCCGTAGCTAGGTAGGACCGCCCGGCATGCAAGGCCATTTCGGCGACCGCTGGAATGGCCTTTTCATTTTCGGCCGGGAGTTGAGGCCCGAGAACGCGCTTTTCTGGCTGCTGCTTGCGCTGCTGGTGTGGTTGCCGGTGCCGCTCGGAAGCAACCGCGTATGGGCCTGGTCGCTGATGGAGGCGGCGGCTTTTGCGCTCGCCGCCGCGTGGGCGATTCTCTGGGCGCTCGGCAGGGTGGCGATCACGCCAAGCCTCGCAAGGGCCTCGCCCGCGCTCGCGCTCCTCGCGCTGTGGATCGCGTATCAAGCCTTCCACTTGGTGCCGCTACCCAGCGCCTGGGTCGAGGTGCTTTCGCCCCAGGCCGCGCGGATGCATTCACTGGCCGCGATGGGCGTCCCGAGCCAATCGATGACGCTGTCGCTGGATCCGCACGCCACGGATGCGGCGCTGCTCAAGGCTCTCGCCTATGGCGCGGTATTCTTCCTGGTGCTCGCGCTTGTCGGCACCCGCAGCCGCGTGCGAACGTTCTCGCTCGTGCTTGTCTGTGCCGCGGTGCTGCACGCCGTCTACGCGGTCCTCATGCATCTGGCCGATCGCACCGTGCCGCAGTTCGGCGAATTGATCACGCACGGCGCCTCGGCCAGCGGCACCTACGCGAACCGCAACCACTTCGCGGGCTATCTCGAGATGATGCTGGCGCTGGGCATTGGCCTGCTGCTGGCGGGACTTTCCGAGGGCCGAGCCGATTCCTGGAAGCGCTGGGTTGCCCACGTCCTCGAATGGATCCTGAGCCCCGCCATGGTCCTGCGGCTCGCGCTCTGCATCCTGGTGATCGCGCTCACAACCACCCACTCGCGCACCGGGAATACCGCATTCTTCGCCTCGCTGCTGGTGGCCGGCACCATCGGCATCGTCCTGTCGCGTCACGCGACCCGCAAGACCCTGATCCTGCTGGCGAGCCTGGTGGTGATCGATCTCGTCATCGTCGGCAGCTGGTTCGGCGTCGAAAAGCTTGCCCGCCGCCTGGAGGAGACGACCCTTACCGACGTGCGCGTCCGCGAGGAGCCGGCCGCTTACGCCCTCGACATCATCAAGGACTACCCGCTGTTCGGAAGCGGCCCGGGGACTTTCGCCTCCACCTTTCCCCGCTATCGGCCCGAGACGGTCGTGGACTATTTCGACTACGCCCACAACGACTACGCGCAGATCGGCGCCGAGACCGGCCTCATCGGCCTCGGGTTGATGGGCTTGCTGGTGGGCGCGAGCCTCGCCGCCGCCCTCCTCGCGCAATGGCGCCGGCGCGATCCGCTGATGAGGGGGATGGCATTCGCTGCCGTGATGGGCATCACCGCGATGCTCATCCACTCGTGGACCGACTTCAACCTGCAGATTCCGGCGAACGCGTCCCTTTTCATGGTCTTGCTCGCGCTGGGGTGGATATCGCTCGGGCTGGACGGCAAGCACGGCACGCGGAAGTCCGATTCGGGGTCCGGCAGCGGCATCGCGGGCCGATCGACGGTCTTTCCCAAGTCTTTGACCTTAAGGGCTATTTAGTAGTATCCTTGCGAGTTCATCGGGCCGCCTTGGCTGGCCCCTTGGAAGTACTCTCTATAAAACGCAATGGAGTCCCACAATGTACGCGGTCATAAAAACCGGCGGCAAGCAGTACCGAGTTGCCCCCGGCGAGAAAATCAAAATAGAACAGATACCGGCAGACGTTGGCGCTCAGATTGTCCTCGATCAGGTGTT
>JBDSRZ010000052.1:0-13528 GCA_039929025.1 Usitatibacter sp.
AGGTTTCCATCGGGCTCCTCGCGATCGCGCTCCAGGCCCAGGGACTCCAGGCGAAGAGCTACACCGGCTGGCAGGTGCCCATCCTCACCGACGGCGCGCACACCAAGGCGCGCATCCTCGCGATCAAGGAGGAGAACATCCGCGAGGACCTGATGGCGGGCAGGGTGGTGATCGTCGCGGGCTTCCAGGGCATCGACGACGACGACAACATCACGACGCTCGGGCGCGGCGGCTCCGACACTACGGGTGTCGCGCTCGCGGCCGCGTTGAAGGCCGACGAGTGCCAGATCTACACCGACGTGGACGGCGTCTACACCACCGATCCGCGGCTGGTGCCCGAGGCGCGGCGCCTCGACACCGTGACCTTCGAGGAGATGCTCGAGCTGGCGTCGCTCGGTTCCAAGGTGCTGCAGATCCGCTCGGTGGAATTCGCGGGCAAATACAAGGTGAAGCTGAGGGTGCTGTCGTCGTTCACGGACGTGGACTCGACCGACATGGGCACCCTCATCACGTTCGAGGAAGAGGAGAACATGGAACAGGCCATCATTTCCGGCATCGCGTTCAACCGCGACGAAGCCAAGATCACCGTGCTGGGAGTGCCCGACAAGCCGGGCATTGCCTTCGCCATCCTCGGCCCGATCGCCGAGGCCAACATCGACGTGGACATGATCATCCAGAACGCGTCCACCCAGGGTCTCACCGACTTCTCCTTTACCGTGCACCGCAACGAATACCAGCGCGCGATGCACGTCCTGCAGACGAAGGTGCAGCCGGCGATCGCGGCGCGGGGCGTGGTCGGCGACGATCGCATCGCCAAGGTCTCGCTGGTGGGCATCGGCATGCGTACCCATGCCGGGATCGCATCGAAGATGTTCGGGGCGCTTGCGGGCGAGGGCGTGAACATCCAGATGATCTCGACCTCCGAGATCAAGACCTCGGTGGTCGTGGACGAGAAGTACATGGAGCTCGCCGTGCGCGTGCTGCATCGCACGTTCGAGCTGGACAAGGCGCCGACCGAGGAGAAGATGAAGCCGTGAAGAAGGTCTTCTTTCCCTTGCTGATGGCGGCGACGATGGCAAACGCACAGGAAGACCCCTACCTCTGGCTCGAAGAGGTGACCGGCGAGAAGTCGATCGCGTGGGTGAAGGAGCAGAACGCGCGCTCCCAGCCGCTGCTCGAGTCCACGGCCACCTACAAGGAGCTGAACGACCGCTTCCTCGCGATCTACACCTCGCGCGAACGCATCCCGAACGTGGTGAAGCGCGGCGACTACCTCTACAACTACTGGCAGGACGCGACCTACCCGCGCGGCATCCTCCGGCGCACCTCGATGGCCGAGTACCGGAAGAAGGATCCGGCGTGGGAGACGGTGCTCGACATCACAAGGCTTTCCGCGGAGGAGAAGCAGCCCTGGGTCTACAAGGGGCAGACGTGCCTCTATCCGGACTACAAGCGCTGCCTCGTCTCGCTCTCCCGCGGCGGCGCCGATGCCGTCGAGGTGCGCGAGTTCGACACGGTGGCGAAGGAGTTCGTGAAGGACGGGTTCCTCGCGCCCGAGTCGAAGGGCGGCGTGGCCTGGCGCGACTCCGACACCATTTATCTGTCGCGCGATTTCGGGCCCGGCACCATGACCCAGTCGGGTTACCCGCGCCAGGTGAGGCAGTGGAAGCGCGGCACGCCGCTCGTCGAGGCGAAGCTGCTCTACGAGGCCAGGGAGGACGATGTGGGCGCCGGCGCAGCAGTGGTGAACGAGCCCGGGCGCAAGTACGAGTTGATCCAGCGCGTGATCAGCACCCGCTACGGCGAGGACTTCATTCGCCAGGGCGACAAGTGGGTGATGCTGGAGACGCCGAAGGACGCGGATGTCTCGGTCTTCAACGGCATGCTGGTCGCGCGGCTGCGGAGCGACTGGGCGATGGGCGGGCGAACGTACAAGGTGGGGTCGCTCATCTCCACTGACCTGGACGAGTTCCTCGCCGGTGGCCGCCAGTTCGATGTCGTCTTCGAGCCGGCCCCGCGGGTCTCGCTGCAGGCCTATGCGGTCACCAGGAACTACCTGCTGCTGGACGTGCTCGACAATGTGAAGGGGCGCGTCATCGAGGCGCGGCGCGATGCAGCGCAGTGGAAGCTTCGGGAGGTGAAGGTGCCGCCCGTCGCGTCCATCGGCCTTGCCGCGCTCGACCGCGACCAGGGCGACGAGTACCTCATGACGGTCACGAGCTTCCTCGCGCCCACGACGCTCTTCCTCGCGCGCGCCGGCGCTGACGAGCGCGAGAAGTTGAAGTCGCTTCCCGCCTTCTTCGATGCCAAGGGCCTCAAGGTCGCGCAGTACGAGGCCACCTCGCGCGACGGCACGAAGGTGCCGTACTTCGTGGTAATGCGCGAGGACGCCAGGCTCGATGGGAAGAATCCCACGATCCTCTACGGCTACGGTGGTTTCGAGATCCCGATGACGCCCAACTACAGCGCGCTCACCGGCTCCGCGTGGCTGGAGAAGGGCGGCGCCTACGCGCTCGCCAACCTGCGCGGCGGCGGCGAGTTCGGTCCCGAATGGCACCAGACCGCCCGGCGCGAGGGCCGCCAGAAGACCCACGACGACTTCATCGCCGTCGGCGAGGACCTCATCAAGCGCGGCGTGACGTCTCCTCGCCACCTGGGCATCTACGGCGGTAGCCAGGGCGGGCTCCTGGTGGGCGCGGCCCTCACCCAGCGCCCCGAGATTTTCCGCGCGGCGGTGAGCACGGTGCCGCTCCTCGACATGAAGCGCTATCACAAGCTGCTGGCCGGAGCCTCGTGGATCGGCGAGTACGGCAATCCCGACGAGCCGAAGGACTGGGAGTTCATCTCGAAATACTCGCCTTACCAGAACGTGAGAAAGGACAAGAAGTATCCGAAGGTCTTCTTCGCGACCACCACGCGCGACGACCGCGTCCACCCGGGCCACGCGCGCAAGATGGTCGCGCGGATGATGGAGCAGGGCCACGACGTGCTCTATTTCGAGAACATCGAAGGTGGCCACGGCTCCGGCGTCACACCGGCGCAGCAGGCGCAGTTCAACGCGCTGATCTACACCTTCTTCCGCAAGGAGCTTTTCTAGAAAGCTCGTCGCCCCCCGCGTACGCAGGCAACTCGTCTCCCCCGCGTAGGCGGGGGCCAATTTGACTAGCCCGCCGTCTCCATCCGCTTCCACATACGGTGCGAGAAGAAGGCGATCGCGACGAACCCGATCACTACTGCGGCAATGACGCCGCGGTTGATCTCGCGCCCCTGGGAGAGCGCGGCGACCACCTGGTCCCCGAGCACCGTGGTGCCGATGGTCCCCGGCAGGTGCGCGATCGCCACGCCGAGCAGCAAGTCGAGCAGCGGAATTCGCAACGCCCCGGCGACGATCATCTCCACCGAGAACGGCGCCGCCGGCACCATCCCCACTGCCGCGATCGCGAGGAAGCCCTTCTTGGCGAGCATCTTGCTCAGCCGCTCGATCCGCGGCCCGGCGATCTTCGACACGGTCTTCTTGTTGACCTGCCTGCCAGCCGAGTAGAGGAGGAACGCGCTCGTAATGATTCCCGCCATCGCCACCGCGAAGCCTTTCCACGGGCCGAATGCCACGGCGGAGGCGAGAGTGAGCAGCGGCCGCGGGAACATGATGAGGCTCGCGGGGGTGTAGAGGAGGGCGATCAGGATCGGCGCCCACCACGTGCCCGAGATGGTCTCGATGGCATCCACGGTGTTCTCCACCGTGACGATGTCCCGCAATCCGGTATGGCGCCAGGCAAGCGACATTCCCACGGCGATGGCGAGCACTACCGCGGCGGCGATGATGAGCTTTTTCCTGCGGCTGGCGTCCATGGGAGCCCATGGGACCCCGGTGGGGCGGAAGCGTTCGGTTTGTTATAATTCCGCTTCGCCGGAGAGATGCCCGAGTGGCCGAAGGGGGCGCCCTGCTAAGGCGTTATATGGGCTTAAACCCGTATCGAGGGTTCGAATCCCTCTCTCTCCGCCAAAGGCCTTTTCAGACCCGCTCAAATCGCTACACGAGCACGGTCGCGACCGCCCAGGCGATCAGCAGGACCCCCGACAGTTTTCCGATCGAGGCTCCGGCCGGCGACAGCTTTTCCGCGAGCACGGCGAGGGTCAGCATCGCGACCCATATCAGGTTCATCACGCCGCCGACGAAAAGCAGCGCCATCAACATCCAGCAGCAACCGACGCAGTACGCGCCGTGGCGAGCGCCGAGGGCGAAGCTGCCGAGCGGGCCGGGACGCCAATGCTGGGTAAGGAAGTGAACCGGGCTGCGACAGTGCGCAAGGCAGGCGTGCTTGAGGGCCGAGAGCTGGTACAGGCCCGCGGCGGCGAGCAGGGCCGCGGAAAGGGCGGCGCTGCTCGACCATAGCATCATCGGGGAGAGCAGCCCCGCGGGCTGCAGGGCCTTCTGCAGGGCTGCCGCGACAACGGAAAATCCGAGCCAGGCCGCCAGGTAGCCTGCGAGCAGCAGCAGCGACGGAACAAGAACGCCGCGCTCGGACACCGCATGGCGGCGCAGCACGACGCCGTAGAGGAGCACCAGGGGCGCGGCGCTCGGCGTCATCATGGCGATCATCATCACCCACCACATGGTGATGACCACAGGCCAGGTCGAATTCATCTCGCCCATCACGTCGGCCTGCAGGTGCGGAAACAGGGCGAGCGTGGTCATGTCGAGCGCACTCATGCCCATGCCCGCTCCGCGCCAGAGGTAGAACCAGGCGAGCGCCACCAGGGCGGCGAGCCCGGCGCCGAGAATCGCCCGCTCGCGCCGGACTACCGCTTCAACGCCGGTCAAGCCACCGCGCGATGCCGTACCAGCCCCTTGCCGTTCATGTGCAGGCGAGCGAACTGCGCGTAGCTGTCCTTGAGCTCGAAGGCGAGGCTGCCCTGCGAGCGGCTCGATGCAGACCCGACCTCGGCAAGCTCGTATTCGAATCCATGCGGCAGGTCGATGCGGGCACGGTGCTCCTGCTTGGTGACCGGATTGCGAATCGGCTCGCCGGAGAGCTCGAACACGCCTTCGGCACGCACCTTTCCGCGGCGGGCATCGACATCGACGTCGTATTCGATCTTCGTGAAGATCGGATCGTAGACCTTCTCGAGCGTCGTCGCGAACACCGCGAACATGGTGGCGAACGGCTCGGTGTCCTGCCCCGACATGATCTTCAGCAAGGCTTCGCGCTGCTGCGGGCTGGCCTTGCTGTCGACGATCGGCTGGCAATGGCCCTTGCCCTCGTGAATCGGACCGGGCCACCGGAACACCACTGCGATATTCAGGCCGTCCAGGCGCACCTCTCCGTGGTGACCCTTGTCGATCGCGACCGCGCCCATGGCGCGGCAGGATCCGGTGGTAGGCAGGGCATTGAACTGGCAGGGGCAGCCGTACGCGCAATTGCAGTTGATCAACTCGGTGCCTTGAATCTCCCACGGAGTCATGACAATTCTCCCAGTTGGTTGTCCATGAAGGCAGAGCATAGTCCCAATCGTGAGACCTGCGAAAAGGGACTTCCCGTCAACCGCTCGCAGCGATCGGGAAACTCCCTGAAGACCCAAAGAAAAGGCGCCTCGCGGCGCCTTTTTTCCATTCATCTGCAGCCTCGATCAACTGGCGCGCGGCTCCCCGTCGCGGTTCACGGTGATCGTCGCTCCGGGCGGGCGCGTCATCTGCACGTAGCGGTCGACGCCGCGGAAGCGGTAGGTCACGTCGTAGTACTGCGGCGGTCCGCTTGCCTGCGGCCCCGAGCAGCGTTGCACATCGCGGCTGTAGGTATTCCCGACAGTCCCGGAGCCGATGGCCGCACCGGCGATCGCGCCGCCGGCTGTCGCCGCATCGTTGCCGCGGCCGCTGCCGACCTGGTGCCCAAGGATGCCGCCGATTATCGCGCCGGCGATGGCGCCTCCGACGTTGGCTTCCTGTGGCGGACCCGAAACCGATTCACGTTCGACCCAGCAGCGTTGCTCCGGGCGTCCATACACGGCGCGAACCGCGACCACGTCCGCATCGAAGAGGCGCTCCTCACGGCGGCGACGGTAGTCATAGGCCACGGGAGGCGGCGGGGCGAAGCGGCGTTCCTCGACCGCGGCTTGCCGCACCACGGGGCGCACCGAAACGATGGCGTCGTTCATGCCCATCGCGGAAAGGGACGGATACTGGCCTGGGCGCAACACCCTGCAGCTGCCCTCGAACCCGCGCTCGTCGCAGATTTCGTAGCGGCCCCCACGTACGATCGCCGATGACGCGCGATTGGCGAATTTCAGGCGTTCGAGGTTGCGTACCGGCTGCTCAGTGCTGAACGAGCGACCCTGGAAGCCTTCTTGCCCGTAGAGCGTGATCTGCGCGGCGACAGGAAGTGCGGCCGCGGCGAGCGCGGCGCTTATCAAAAGTCTTTTCATGTGTACCTCCATAGATGGTGGATCACTGCGACCCTCCCCTCATGGTGCACAGGAACTTGGCGCCGGGATGTAGGCGCAGTCCGACGATTGCGTGGGTGAGGATCACCTTCGGGCATTGCACACCGACCTATTTCACCACCTGCTTCGCATGCTTGCCGTTGATGAAGAGGTCCACGCGACCGACGCCGACGGGCACGCCAAGAAAGCGGTGAAGAAAGCGGGCTAAAATAAATGGTGTCGGAGTCGAATTACCCCGCCCGTGCCATCCATCCAGCGCTTCCTCGAGATCCTCGCGGCCGGTCCCGCGAAATCGCCGTGCATCTTCAACCCGTGGCGCGACCACGACGATCGCGATCGCGCTCCACGGACGAAAATGCCTGCCGAGCGTCTGGCCAACATGCAGTCCTACCTGGAGGCGCGCAGCCGCCACGCCCGCGTGATGCTGCTGGGCGAGGCGCCAAGCCATCGGGGTTGCCGCTTCACGGGCATCGCCTTCTGCTCCGAGGTGGAGCTGGTGCACAAGCGCGACCAGGTCGCGGGCAAGCCGCTCGCGCTCACCAGCGTGGACTCGGGCACCCAGCCGATGCGCGAGAGGAGCGCTGCCATCATCTGGGACGAGCTCGAGCGCGCGGGATGCGCCCGCGAGGTCGTGCTCTGGAACGCGTTTCCGTGGCACCCGTATCGAGAGGAGGGCGCACGTGCGGCCGACGGGCCCTGCGGTCCTTCCAGCAACAGGAAGCCCAGGCGCGCCGAGGTGGCGCAAGGACGAGCCGCCTTCGATGCGCTTCTCGCCTGCTTTACGCATGAGCTCGAAGTCTTCGCCGTCGGCAAGGTCGCCCAGGAAGCCCTCGGCCGCTGGGACGAGGCGCTCTGCGCCGGCTACATCCGCCACCCCGCGCAGGGAGGCGAGTCGCGCTTCCGCGCCCAATTCCGCGAGCAGGTCGCGAAGAGACTCTAAGATCGCCATGTTCGACGCCCTCGACACCCCCTCGCTCCTCCTCGACGAAGCGAAGCTCGATCGCAACTGCCGCAGGATGCGCGAGCGCCTGCACGGCCAGGGCGTGGCGCTCAGGCCCCACGTGAAGACCGCGAAGAGCGTGGAGGTCGCGCAGCGCGCGCTCGGCGCCCCGACGGGAGCGATCACGGTCTCGACGCTGCGGGAAGCCGAGTACTTCTTGGACCACGGTTTCCACGACATCCTCTATGCGGTCGGCATCGTGCCGTCGAAAGTGGAGCGGCTGGCCGGGCTGGTCAAACGGGGGGCGCGGGTCACGACCATCGTCGACAGTGTCGAAGGCGCGAACGAGCTGGTGGCCGAAAGCGCTCGCCAGGGTGTGCGCATCCCCGCGTTGATCGAGATCGACAGCGATGGCCACCGCGCCGGGGTCGCGCCTGCGAGTACTCGGCTCCTCGCGGTCGGCGGCGCGCTGGGCGAGGCGTTGCTGGGCGTCATGACGCACGCGGGAGACTCGTACAACTGCCGAACGGTCGATGCCATTCGCGATATCGCTACGCGGGAACGCGAGGCGGTGGTTTCCAGTGCCGCGGCCTTGCGCGCGCGCGGGCATGAGGCGCCAGTGGTGAGCGTGGGATCGACCCCCACCGCGACCTTCGCCGACTCCTTCGCGGGCGTGACCGAGGTGCGAACCGGCGTCTACGTCTTCCACGACCTGGTGATGGCCGGGCTCGGCGTGTGCGCGCTGGACGACATCGCGATCTCGGTTCTCGCCAGCGTGATCGGCCACCAACGCGAGAAGAACTGGATCCTCACCGATGCGGGCTGGATGGCGATGTCGCGCGACCGCGGCACCGCCAAGCAGACGGTGGACCAGGGCTACGGTCTGGTGTGCGGGGTCGACGGCATTCCGATGGCCGACCTGATCGTGGTCGATGCCAACCAGGAGCACGGCATCATCGCGCGCCGGGATGGCGGCCCCATCGATTTCGCGCCCTTTCCGATCGGCGCGCGGGTGCGCATCCTGCCCAACCATGCCTGCGCCACGGCGGCACAACATGGCGAGTACCAGGTGATCAGGGATGGGCAAATCGCGGAGTCGTGGGAGCGCTTCAGCGGCTGGTGAGTCACAAAAGCCGCTTGCGGCATCTCCGCCGGGGAGTTAGGGTGTTCGCAGGATAGGGAGCACCGAAAATTTCCGCGCCAGCCGCTTTCTCGGGGGCACTCGCCCAACGATTCGAATTCGTCCGCCAGCTCGGCCAGGGAGGGATGGCTGAGGTATTCCTCGTCGTCGATCGCTTCCACCAGCGCCGCGTGGCATTGAAGGTGGTCCACGCGATCGCGGCCTCCAACGAAGAGAAGCAGCAGCTCGAGCACCTGTGGGTGAACGAGATGCGCCTTGCGGGACGCCTCAAGCACCCCTACATACTCGAGATCTACGAGGCCGGCACCGACGGCGACCGGAGCTTCCTGGTGATGGAATGCGTGAACGGCGGCACCCTCAAGCCGCACACGCGCCAGGGCGCGCTCCTCGACATCCCCAAGGTGGCCGACGTGATGTTCAAGGTGGGCCACGCGCTGGAGTATGCGAACACCCAGGGCCTGCTGCATCGCGACGTGAAGCCCGACAATGTGCTGCTCGCCGACGACGGCACGCCGAAGGTGAGCGATTTCGGCGCGGCCTACCTCACGACCAGCGACACCACGCAGGTGATCGGCGTGGGCACGCTGCCTTTCATGCCGCCGGAACACTTCGAGGGCGTGGAGCCCAACGTGCAGCACGACATTTACGCGGCCGGAGTGATGGCCTATAACCTCCTCACCGGCGCCTATCCGCACAAGGGCGATTCCCAGGCCGCGATGATCTACGACAAGCTGCACGGCTCGCCCGTGCCGCTCGAGGCGCGCCGCCATCAGGTCCCCGCGGCGCTCGCGAAGGCGATCGAGAGGGCGATGCATCGCCAGCCCAGCGAGCGCTTTGCCTCCTGGCAGGCATTCCGCGACGCATTGTCCGCGGCGTTCCCCGACCTGGGCGATGCGGCGGGCGTGAGCGAGAGCGCGCGGTTCGAGTCGATGCGGCGCGTGTCGTTCTTCCAGCACTTTTCCGAGACCGAGCTGTGGGAGGCGGTGCGCATCAGCAGCGTGCAGGACTTCCCCGCGGGCGAGGAGGTCATCACCGAGGGCAGCGAGGACTCGACCGTGTTCGTGGTCGAGGCGGGAGAGCTGGAGGTGATGCGGCGCGGCGTGCGCATCGGCCGCGTGCCCACCGGCGAAGTATTCGGGGAGATCGCGTTCATCGAGGGCACGGAGCGTCCACGCTCGGCAAGCGTACGCACCCTCACGCCCTCGGTGGTCACTGCATTCAAGCCCGAGGCGCTCAAGAACGCGTCGAGCGCGCTCCAGGTCGCCTTCGGCCGCGCGATGGTGCGCCAGCTGGTGAAGCGCCTCTTCGACTCCAACGACCGCGTGATCGCGGCTGTGAAGGCGCGCGCCGCCGTTTAGGAAAAACCCCCTCTCCCCTGGGCGAGGTCCGGGGAGAAGGTCTACTCCGCCTTGATCCCCGAAGCCTTCACCACCTTCCCGTACTTCTCGAGGTCGGTGCGGATCCGCGCTCCAAGCGATTCCGGCGTGGCGGGCGCCGCCACGATCCCGAGCGTCGCGAGCTTCTCGACGATCGCCGGATCGGCGAGCACCGCGTTCAGCTCCTTGTTCAACCGGTCGATCACGGGTTTGGGCGTCCTGGGTGGTGCGAGGATGGCGACCCACGACGTCGCTTCGAAATCGGGGACGCCCGCCTCCATGAAGGTCGGCACCTGGGGCAGCGAGGGCGAACGCTTCGCGCTCGACACCGCGATGGGCACCAGGCGTCCGGCCTTCACATGCGTCATCGCGCCGGCGACTGCGGTGTAAACCAGCGGGACGTTGCCGCCGAGCGCGTCGGTCATTGCCTGGCCGCCGCCCTTGTAGGGGATGTGCCTGAGATTGGCGCCGGTCCTCTGGTTGAGGAGCTCGCCCGCGATGTGCGGCGTGCCGCCGACGCCCGATGTCCCGTACGACACGCCCCCGGGCTGCTTCTTCGAGTACTCGATCAGTTCCTGGAGCGTCTTCGCGGGAAACGACGGATGGGCCACGATGATGAGCGTCGCGTCCCCGATCATGCCGACGGGCGCCAGGTCGTTACGCACGTCGATCGGAAAACTCATGAACACGTGGGGATTGATGACGATGGTGCCGTCGAATCCCAGCAACAGCGTGTAGCCGTCGGGCGGCGCGAGCGAGACCTGGTGCGTGCCGATGTTGCCCGAGGCGCCCGCCTTGTTTTCCACCACGATCGGCTGGCCCAGGCGCTTCGAGAGCGCTTCGGCAACCACGCGCCCACTGGTGTCGGTCACGCCACCGGGCGCGAACGGCACCACGAGGCGGATCGGCTTGTCGGGGTACTCGGCGTACGCGGTGAGGGCGGCAGCGAGTGCCGCGGCGGCCAGCGCAAGACGGGTCAGCATCGCTTTCTCCTCCGGGTTCTTGTTATTCCGCGCGCTCCAGGTAACTCTGGAAGACGCCCACGTGAACGAGAGCTGGATCGGCCGACCTCGGCCACAGGTCCTCGCTGCGGAAGCGCACGTCGTAGGTCGGCTCGTCGGCTGCGGGTACCGAGTGCGCATGGGCGTCGGGAAACGGATACGCCGGCGACTCGCTCACCACGACGCCGACCTTGCCGCGAATGTAGCCAGGCATGCGGCTGTGCCCGGGAACGTAGTCCTCACGCACGCGCACTCGGGCGCCGGGCTGGAAGCGTTCGCGCGAGGCGACGTTGGTGCGGCCGGGCCCGTTCGCTGCGGCGAGCGGAAACGTGCCTTGCGCGCGTCGGTCGAGCTCCTCGCGCGTCACGATGCCTTTCTCGACGCATAGCGTGGCCAGGCTGGTGAGGGAGCGCTCGTAGTAGCCCGCCGTCAGGTAATGCCGCGGTTCCATCCGCTCGATGGCGTGCCGGTACTCGTCCATGTTGAAGTAGCCGAGCCGCACCGCGTACGAGTAGAGCGCGTTCACGCGTCTTTCCCACGCTTCGTGGAAGGCAGGCGCGTTCAGCGTGTAGCGGACCGGACCGAAGCCCTGCTTGCCGCCGAGGTCGTGCATTCCGTCCATGGTTTCTCGGGCTATAGCCGCGCGACGCCGATCATGCCGTCGCGCGTCACGATCTCGGCCAGCTTCTCTTCAGGCCAGCCGACGGTATGGGGAGGCTGCACCGGCAGCACCATGTAACGCGTGTCGGCGGTGGTATCCCACACCCGGATTTCCACTTCCGGCGGAAGGTCGAGTCCCATTTCGCGCAACACGGTGCGCGACTGGCGCACGACGCGCGACCGGTACTCGAGATCCTTGTACCAGTCCGGGGGCAGGCCGATGATCGTGAACGCCGTGCAGGAGCAGAGCGTGCAGCAGATCACGTTCTGAATCGTGGACGTGTTCTCGAGGACGACCAGGTGGCGGTGGTGCTTGGGCATCGCGAGGCCCAGCTCCGCTACGGCTTGCCTGCCATTGGCGATCAGGCGTTTGCGGAACTCGGGATCAGTCCAGGCCTTGGCGACGACGCGCGCGCCGTTGCGAGGGAGCCATTGCTCCTCGACCTGGTGCGCCTGGTCCTCGATGGCTTTGGTGGGCTCGAGCCCACGCTCCTCGAAGGCGGCCTGGATCGCATCGATGCGCTTCTCGACCGTGGCGATATCGGGTTGGGCGTGCTTGTCGTCGGGCATGGTCCCATCCTAATCCCAAGCGCCGGTTTGCGCCTGTGGGGAGACGAGTCCGGATCGCGAATTCGAAAGAAAACCGTTATAATTCCTGTTCTTCGCGCCCGTAGCTCAGATGGATAGAGTACCTGGCTACGAACCAGGGGGTCGTGGGTTCGAATCCTGCCGGGCGCGCCAGAATCAAGGACTTGGTCTCAAAAACCAAGTCCTTTCCATTTCTACGCGACCGTTGCGCGACCCCTTATCCACAGGGCTGAATCGCGCTTCCGAAGTCCCATTCGCGTCGTCCAAGTCACAACCTCCTAGACACGACGCCAGAGTAGCTGCGCCGGACTTCGCCTGGCCCCAGAAACCCCGCGCTACGAGCGGTGTTTGCAGGACTCCGAAGGCTAGGCTCCCGACGCGACTGCGGCGCTCGCGAGGCACCGTCGGCGCAGGAGCACGCCCAATCACGAACTCGGGCCGGGTCAGCTATTTCTTGCCGTAGGTCGAGTCGTGATCCGGTTCGACAGTCAGGAGGCGCAAGAAATTGTCCTGCCGAAAAGCCGTCGCCCGTCGCGAGCGGGTAATCCGCAGCGAATAGACGGCATGGGCGCCGCGCTGCGGAAGGCTCACGATCTTTTCCCACTTGAGCCCCTGGTCCCGGTAAACCTGCTCCCAGGTGAGCTGACTGATCTTCTTCAGCGTGTCGAGAACCCGCTGCTGTTCGTCCTTCTCCAGCCGAAACCAGCCTTGCTGGAAGACTTCATTGTTTAGGTCGAGCTGAACGTTTTTGTTGTTTTTGTCTTGGTTTTGGTTTTCCGCCATGGCCTAGTCCCGCGACAGCGTCAGGATCGGACTCTTGGGGCGAGTTGCGTTCGGCAAAGTCCAAAGCACGCTCGAGCTCCAGCCGCGCCTGCGGCTCGTGAAGCCAGCGTTCATTGTCCGGAACGACAGAAGCCGTGCGGACGAGCCAAACCCCCGGCTCCCGCTCCTCGACCAATACCTGTCGGCCGGCAAACTGTTTGCCAAGCGAGATCTGCCCATTCGAGCCAACCACCTTGACGCTAACTTTGTTTTCTACGGAGTTCATTTCTGTCGTGCCCTCGCCGGCACGGTGTGTTTTGGGTGTGCATTCCTACCGCACGATGGCACTATCGCACGAAAGGGTGTACGAAGTCAATTGCCAGTAGCGGACGTAGCCGTAATCCAGCTCTGAAGAGCACGTCCAGGAGAGCGCCATAGGGGAGGTCATTCACCCTACGGGTCACGTCCTTCGGATCGATCGCGATCGGTCATAGACATAGGCGGGCCGCGTTGTCAGGCGCGCGTCGTCCACGGCGCCGCCGGCGGTGAAGTGGTACAGGCTCTGCCACGCGTTCCCCTGCAGCCCGAGCAGCGCGTGCATCTCGTCGTCGAAAAAGCAGCC
>JBDSRZ010000053.1:0-4277 GCA_039929025.1 Usitatibacter sp.
GCCTTCATGCGCTTCACGCTGCAGGTGGGCTCGGCGGGCGCCATCCAGCGAGTGCTGCGGCAGGTGAAGGATGTGCCGGGCGTGGATGCGGCGCGCAGACTATGACACCCGCCGCCGAAACGCTGCATGCGCTCGAGGCGCGGCTCCACGAGCCCTTGCCGGTGCACGAGCGGGTGAAGCTGCTGAACGAGATGGCCGAGCAGCTCTTCGAGCGCGATCCGGCGCGCGGCACGGCGCTCGCGCGCGAAGCGATCGAGCTGGCACGCGCCACGGGCGATGCGCTCGGCGAGGCACAGGGCCTCTACTGCCTCGGGCGCAACCTCTACTCGCAGGCCGACTACCCGGCGGTGTTCGAGAGCCAGGCGACCTCTCTCGCGCTTTTCCGCGCGCTGGGCGACGCCCTCGGCGAGGCGCGCTGCTGCAACCTGCTCGGCATCACCCATCGGCAGCTCTCGGACTACGGTCGCGCGCTGGAGATGTACGAGATGGCGCTGCGCGGCTTCCGCGAGAGCGGCGACCTCCAGTGGCAGGCGCGCGTGATCTCCAACATCGGCAACGTCGAGATCCGGCTCGGCAACCACGGCGCGGCGCTCGAGCTCTTCGACCAGGCGCTCGACATTCGCCGCGAGATCAAGGACACCGAGGGCGCCGGCTTCGATCTCAGCAACGCGGCCTTCGGGCACGTGCAGCGCGCGCTGCAGTTGCGCGCTACCGGCGATCGCGACAGCTGCCAGCTGGAGGCGGAGAGCGCGCTGAAGCTCGTCGACCGCGCTCTCGCCATCGCGCGCCAGTACGAGTACAAGCGGCTCGAGGCCTTCTGCCTGCAGACCATGGGCGAGGCGTACCAGGCAATGGCTCGGCCGGAGGTCGCGCTCGGGATGGCGGACCAGTTCCTGCGCCTCGCGCACGAATCGAACGACAGTTGGATCGAGGCTTATGGGCTCGCGTGCGTGGGGGAACTCTGCCACCAGATGGGGCGGGACGCCGAAGGCCTGGTACAGCTCGAGCGCGCGCTCGCCGCCTTCGAGGCGCTCGGCGCGCGCGACCAGGCGGCGCGGGTGCTTCGCATCCTGTCGCAGGCGCACGAGGCGCTGGATCACCTGGCGGAGGCGCTTGCCTGCATCCGCCGCGCCGGGGTGATCGAGCAGGACCTGCGCAGCGAGGAGACGGAGAGCCGCGCGCGCGCCATCGCCGCGCGTCGCCGCCTCGACCAGGCGCGCACCGAGACCGAACGCTATCGCCGCCTCGCGATGGAGGATCCCCTCACCGGGCTTGCCAACCGCCGCCAGCTCGACGAGAGGCTCGAGACGCTTATGCGCGACTCGGCGAAGGCCGGAGCGATCGTGACCGTGGCGCTCGCCGACGTGGACCACTTCAAGGGCATCAATGACCGCTTCTCGCACGCGGTCGGCGACGAGGTGCTGCGCTGCGTGGGCGAGGTCCTGCGCCAGCATTGCCGTCTCGGCGACATCGTCGGGCGCTATGGCGGCGAGGAGTTCATGCTGGTTTTCCGCAACCTCGAGATAGGCCCCGCAGCCGAGCTCTGCGAGCGTGTGCGGCGCGCCACCGAAGGCTGGGACTGGAAATCGATCCATCCGCAGCTGCGGGTGACGATATCCATGGGGCTCGCGTCGAGCGCTTCACTCGATACGCCCCAGGGATTGCTCGACGCCGCCGACCACTGGCTCTATGAAGCCAAGCACCACGGACGCAACCAGATCCAGCCGTTCGTTCTGGCTCCGGCTTGAGAATCGCCGCGCAGGATGAGATCGCCACCCGCTATTTCCTCGTGCACCGGCCGCGCATTAGCCGAGGAAAAGCTGCGCGTCCTTTTCGGAGAAGAACACCATGCGCACTTCCTCGATCTGCGGAAACTCGTTGAGCGCCGTCTGGACGGTGGCGCGCGCGATCTTCGCCGCTTCTTCTTTCGGATAGGCGTAGATGCCGGTCGAGATCGCGGGGAAGGCGATCGACTTCAAGCCGTGCGAGGCGGCGAGGCGGATGGCACCGCGGTAAGCCTCGGCGAGCAGCTTCGCTTCGTCGCCGTCGTGCTTGCCGTAGATCGGTCCGACGGTATGGATCACGTGGCGCGCGGTCATCTGGCCGCCCGAGGTGATCACCGACTTGCCCACGGGCAGGCCGTCGGGATATTGCGTGGCCCGGATCTCGCGGCACTCTTCCAAAATCTCCGGTCCACCCGCGCTGTGCACGGCGCCATCGACGCCGCCACCGCCCATCAGCTTGGAGTTGGCCGCGTTGACGATCGCGTCGACATCCTGTTGCGTGATGTCGCCGACGGTTACCACGAGTCGATCGCCCAGGCGAACGGGTTCCATGTGGAATAATCGCAGTTGTTGGCCGCTAGATTACCCCATTGATCACCGAATCCCGCATCGTCCTGAAGCCCGGCCGCGAGAAATCGCTGCGCCATCGCCATCCGTGGGTATTCTCCGGCGCGATAGAGCGCGTCGACGGCGAGCCCGCCAAGGGCGACACCGTGGTGTTGAACGCGAAGGATGGCGCCTTCCTCGCGCGAGCGGCCTACTGTCCCGACTCGCAGATCCGTGCGCGCGTGTGGTCGCTCGACGTCGCGGAGGTGATCGACGAGGCATTCATGCGCAAGCGGCTTGGGGCCTCGATCGCGCGCCGCGGCCCCATGCGCCAGGGCAGCAACGCGGTTCGCCTTGTCCACGCCGAGTCCGACGGACTCCCAGGGCTGATCGCGGACCTTTACGACCAGACCGTCGTGGTGCAGATCCTTTCGGCCGGTGCGGAGCGCTGGCGTGGGCTGTGGGGCCCGGCGCTTGCCGAGCTCACCGGGGCGCATACGGTTTACGAACGCTCCGACGTGGAGGTGCGCGCGCTCGAGGGACTGGCTCCCCGGTCGGGCCTGCTGCATGGCGAAGCCCCGGGTGCGGTGCGCATCGTCGAGGACGGCATCGCCTACGAAGTCGACGTGGTCCGCGGCCAGAAGACCGGTTTTTACCTCGACCAGCGAGACAACCGCGCGCTCGCCGCGACCCTGGCGCGGGACGTGGAGGTTCTCAACGGCTTTTCCTACACCGGCGCCTTCAGCCTCGCCGCGCTGCAGGGCGGCGCGAAACAGGTGCTGTCGATGGATACCTCGGAAGAGGCGCTGGCCGCGGCGCGTCGAAACGTGGCGCTCAATGGGTTCGATGCGGGGCGCGCCGAGTGGCTCGCGGCCGACGTCTTCTCCCACCTGAGGAAACTGCGCGACCAGAATCGCAAGTTCGGCCTGATCGTGCTCGACCCGCCGAAGTTCGCGCCGACCGAGAAGCACGTGCCGAACGCCGCGCGCGCCTACAAGGACATCAACCTCTGGGCGATGAAGCTGCTGGCGCCCGGCGGGCACCTGCTGACTTTTTCATGCTCGGGTGCGGTGAGCGCCGACCTCTTCGGCAAGATCGTGGCGGGCGCGGCCGCCGATGCCAAGGTTGACCTGCAGGTGAAGCGCGCGCTGGGGGCCTCGCTCGACCACTCGGTATCGGTGCACTTCCCCGAAGGCGAGTACCTCAAGGGCCTCTGGCTGCAGGCGACCTGAAGCGAAGTGTCCCTCCCGCGTAGGGGGCTCAATTACCTCGCAGCGATGGCAATGCATGAAGGCCGAGCGCACGCCGCGTTGTCGCGCGGTTCCCTTTTCCAGTAAAATTGCGGGTTCGGACCTCAGGCGCGTAGCTCAGCTGGTTAGAGCACCACCTTGACATGGTGGGGGTCGTTGGTTCGAGTCCAATCGCGCCTACCAGTTCCTTCCCTGCAGCATCAGCGATTTGCCTGCGCTCAGTCCACGGCGGCATCGTCCTGCCTGAGGCCCGCTCGGGACGATCCGCGACAGCGGCGTGCTCATCGAAGTGGATCGCGAGCTGGCGCTGTACTCGGAGATCAAACTCGATTTCGACCTTCCGTGGGTGGACTATCAGGCACGCGACGTCTACGCCAAAATCGTCGGCAAGAAGCACGACGATGACCGTATCCTGATGGGCGTTGAATTCACTTCGGTCTGCGTCTCTACGCGGCCAAGAACTGCAGTCGTCAATATCAGGCTTGGCTAATATTTATTTATCGTCGCCCATACACTTTCATGGTTCAGTTTTCTTTGTGGTCGGGCGTAGCGGTCTTCCTGGGGCGAACACTGGCGGTCGCCTCCAGGAGGTTCTCCCCCTCGTCCAATGGCTTGGCCTGACGTGCCTGCTTCTCAAGGATGCCGGCCTCGCTGGACAACCCCGCTTCTGCCTTCGTGGAGACGGCGTCCAATCCTT
>JBDSRZ010000054.1:0-7681 GCA_039929025.1 Usitatibacter sp.
AGGGAACGTCGCGCTTGTTGGCCTCGAGCTTGATGCGCTCGAGCAGCGACACCGGAAGGCGCAGCGAGATCGAGCGCGTCGAGAGCTTCACGTTGGGGAAACGGACGAGCCGCGCCTTGCCCCAGTCAAGGTATTCCGTCGAGTCGCGGTCCGGCGCCGCCCAGAACGCGCGCTCGTCGTCCTCGGACCGGAATTCAGGGCTTCGCTTGCGAGGCGCTGTCATAGACCTTCCTTTCCTTCCGATGCATCGGCCGGGCGGAGATGATCCTCACGCGCGCGCCGCCAGCACGAAGCGTGAAGGTGGCGTGCAGCATGCGGCCCTCGTTGGTCCGTCCCAGCGCGTGCCAGCGTTCCTCGCTCGAGCTGTGAGCGGCGTCCTGCAGCACGAGGAGGGGCTCGTTCACGAAAAGCTGCTCGGCCTCCGCGTCGCTGACCGAGTGTTTCTCGTTCTTCATGGCGTTTGCCTCGTCCCAATCGAAGCCGGCGAGGGCGGGGAACTCGGCCGGCAGCGTGTATATGGCCATTATATACAGGGGCCGGGCGTTGGGAATATGCGCAACTCGCTCATGCTCAGTCAACGCGGCTGCGTGAAGCGCGGATGACTGATCCGCGAATACCCTTCCTCAACGCCGCAGCGGATGCTCCCGGAAGAACGCCCACATCGTCTCGGACGCATCGATGCTCCGGCTATGGCGCCCCAGGAGCCATTCGGAGACCTCCTCCGCGCCGCCCGGCCAGGTGTGGCCGCCGTCCTCGATCGTGTAGAGGACAACGGTCGCATCCTTCGCGCAGCCGGAATATTCGCGCCGCATGACGTCAGGCCTCACGCGCGAATCCGCGGGCGTCGCACCACAGCCATTGCGCCGCGCCCACTTCGCGGTCCATTCGGGAATGCTCGGAAACTCACCACCCTTCCAGATGAGCGCCTTGCCGCCGTGGTACGGCACTTCGCGCTTGCCGGTCCCGTGGAAGGCGATCATCGGGACGGGCGTGCGATCGCTGCACCAGGCCCACGGGAGCGTGTTCGCCGCGCCGACGGCGCCGATCGCGGCGATCCGATGCGAAAGCGTGCACGAGAGCGCGAAGGACATCCCGCCCCCGTTCGAGAAACCGTTCGCGTAGATGCGCGCTGGATCGATGTTGTACGTGGCGGCGAGCTTGTCGATGAGCTCCGAGATGAAAACGACGTCCGGCATGCGCGAGGGGTTGCTCGCGCCTTGCTGGTACCAGACCCTTGTCGCGCCGCCCTGGCCCGCGGGATAGACCGCGATGAAGCCGTGCTCGTCCGCGACCCGGTTCCACCCAGTCACCTTCATCTGGATCGATGGCCAACCCAGCGCGCCGTGCAAGCTGATGACGAGCGGGGTCGGCTTCGCGGGGTCGTAGCCCGGGGGAAGGTGGACGATGTAGGGGCGCTCCTTGCCCGAGGAGACGATCGTCCCGGTCGCGCGATTGGCGACGTAGTGGGACGCAGCCGCAGCGATGACCGCGAGCGCCGGCAGCCCGATGCACGCGAGGACCACCCCGAGGACCAGCGTGCGGCGGCTCATCGGTGGCGGCTCGATGCGAGCGCGAGCGGCGCGGCGGCGAGGCGCGCGAGCGGCACCATCAGGATCGCGATCCCGCCGAGGATGTAGAAGGGCAACATCGGTGAGCCGACGATCCACCGCAGCACGCCGAAGACGGCGACGACCGCGACGAGCCACGCCACCGCGCCGACGACGAGCACACGGTCGCTCAACGTCCGCTGGTCATGCAGCCGGATCGCGACCCACGCGCCCGCCGAGGCCTTGAGCGCGACGAGCGAGGCGAATATCCAGGCCGCGTACTCCCAGACAAACGACTGCACGCGCTCCACCTCGAAGAACACCCACAACGCCGGGAAGGCAACCGAAACGAGGATCAGCGCGGCGAGGACGCCCAGCTTGATCACCCACGGCCGGCCGGTGAGCCCGATGCACAGGTTCTGCACGAGGTTCCTCCACGTGAAGAGCACGAGCGCGGCGAAGAGAATGAGCACGAGCAGCGTCAGCCGCACACTGCCCACGATCTCCGCCAGGTCGCGCAGCTTCTCGACGACCACCGGCATCGCGCCCGAGAAGAGGAGGGCGCAGGCGATGTACACGGTGACGAGCGCCCACGCTACGGGCGTGCTCCGTAATGTCATCCGGATCTTCGCGCCGACGAGCGCCAGGTTCGTGAGCGGGCGTGTTGCCGCATGCGTCGCCCCGCCACTCGCCCTTCAGGGGCTCAGGCTTGCCGCGGCCCTTGAAGGGTGTGCGGCGGATTTCCGCGATGAGCGACTCGATGCGTTCGAGCAGCCGCGGGTCGTGCTTGCGCCACCAGGCGATGTCCTGCTTCGCCTGGGAGGCGTAGAACGGCTCAGCCGCGACGGCGGGAGCGGGCGGCCTTGCTGCGCGCGATTTCCTTTTCGATCTCTTCATGCGCGGCGCGCAGGCGGGAGGCGTTTCTGGGGCTGCGCAGCAGGTACGCGGTTTCCTCGAGCGCCGAGTACTCTTCGGCCGAAAGCAGCACGGCCGGCTTGCCGCGCTGGCGCACGATCAGCAGCGGGGTCCGATCCTCGTTCACCTTGTCGAGGGCCTTGGCGAGCTCGTTTCGAAGGCGCGAATAGGTAATTGTCTCGGGCATGGCATTGTCCAATCTCTTGCACAATTATACCTCTCACGATTCCTGGTGTCTGCGCCGGCTGCGCGCGAGGTTGACGGTCGAGGGTCAGTCCTGGAGGGGTAAGCAGTCCATCGCGCCCGCGCTCGTCTTACGCTTGAACGCGCTTCGCCAACTCTCGATAACGGCACAACCCGTTCGCCCAGCGCATCTGCTCGGGCGTGCGGCAATCGGGCTCGAAGAGGGAGGGGCTCGCGACAACGATCACGACGGCTTGCGCGCGGCTGGTGGCGACGTTGAATCGGTGCGGATCGTAGAGGGGCGCTGCCGTTCGAGCTGCGTGAGGTGCGGGCAGGACAGATGGCCGGCGAGGGCAGTGGGGCTGTGGGTGGTCGTCTTCGAGTACTGCGGAGCGTCCATTCAACGAGGATAGCGTGAGGCAAGCTCAGTGCGTGAGCCCGTTCGCGATTCCTCCGCGCCTCGCCCTATGCAGCCTTGCTGGACAGCAAAACCTGCGCCAACCCCTCCCTATACGTTTGAAGCGAGCGAAGCTGCTTCATCGTGGGTTCGCAGCCAAGCTTGCCAGCGTGGCATACCCAACAACGCGCATGGCCGCAGCCACCGATGCGCTGTCCCTTCCGGAAGCGGCCCACCTGAAACTCACAAACGCACACCAACGCTGCCCCTTCACTCCGATGGCGCCGGAGATGGGTCAACCAGACATTTCGGGTGCGGAGCTTCTCAACGGCCGCTCTCTTCACGTGCCCGCTCCTAGCGCTTCAACGGCTTGATCAGATCGAGCTCCTTGGCGAGTTCGGCCTTCGCCACGCGCGTGTCGTGGTCGGCTTGAAGGCGCAGCCACCAGCCCTCGGAGAGCCCGAAGTACCTGCAGAGCCGCAGGTCGGTATCGGCGGTTATGGTGCGTCGGCCCGCGATGATCTCCCCGATGCGTTGCGCCGGAACACGGATCTCCTTCGCGAGGCGGTAGTTGCTGAGCCCGAGCGGTTGCAGGAACTCTTCGGCCAGCATCTCGCCTGGCGAGACGGGCTTTACCCGCCGTCCGTCAGTGGTAGTCGACGATTTCGACTTCTTCGGCATTTGCATCCACCCAGAGAAAGCAGATCCTGAATCGATCGTTGATGCGGACACTCCACTGGCCCACCCGATCACCAGCCAGCGATTCGAGCCGGTTGCCTGGTGGGGCGCGCATGTCCTCGATGCGCTCCGCCAAGTCCAGCTGAACCAGCTTGCGAAGTGCCGGCCGATCGATACTTGCGAACCGGGGCACACGCTGCAGCCTGAACAGGGCCTCCGTATCGGAGCACTTGAACGACTTGATTCCCATAGTAACGCGAGGCGTGATTAACGTCAAGCGTGACTATCTCATGCGGGAAGCTCACTAGATGAGCCCAGGCGGCCATCGCGGTTCAACTTGATGAAGCAATTTGCGACTTCAAGTTGCCATGGATCACAGCTCGCGGCCGACGGCGGCCCATGGAGGGCGCCGAGTGCCTGGAGCTTCGTCGGGGGGCGAGGTACGTGGCCGATTTCGTCGAGGACGCGAAAGCGAAAGGCCTGCTCCAGCCCGCAATCGAAAAGGCTGGTCCTCGCGCGTGGTCGTCGCGCCACGGAGGTGAGTCGCCGCCCCTTTTAAGATCACAAATTGTGATCTTAAAAGATCGGCCGCAGTCCTAAGCGGATCCAGCCCGCCGCTTTGCCGTCTTGCGATACGGTGACCGAGCCTGCTCGACGCGATGCGACGGCCCGTCTAGCGGTTTTCCGGGAGCTGCAGGCTCGAACGCCTCGACGTATGCATCCAGTACGCGGCGGATCATGCGCTGGTATTGAACGCCGACCTTTGTCGCCTCCGCCTTGAAAAAGCGAATGCTCGTCGCACTCAAGCTGATGGTGACCTTGACCGAGTCCTCCTTGAAGACGAGCTCCCCCGGGGGCGGGAGGAAATCCCGAAGAACGCGACCCACCTGCATGGGTTCATCGGTGTAGCGAATTTTCTCTTTCATAGATCGCCTTTCCCTTTCTCCAGAATCCCGCGCCGATGACCCATGCTAGTTTACTCCCGTATGGGCAGAACGCCATACGAAGGTATGGCGGCAGCGACTGTTCACTTCTCCTCGGGATGTACAAATCCAATCGGCCGCCTCTTGGCCGCCCAGGTTCATGAGGGATCTGATCGCATGAGGAGCTCCGTCATAGCCCGACCTCGACCGCCGTGGCTCATGCAGTGAGCCTTCGAACGCGCAGGGTAGCAACCATGACCCTGTGCCGGAGTGTAGCCTTGCCACCGGTGTACCGTATAAGGTACATTCCATGGTAGCGAGCCTCCCGCGGCTGGAAGCGAATTTCTTCCGGACTTCTTCGGGAAACGAGCCTGTCCGGGAATGGTTGTTGAGCCTTTCCAAGAAGGATCGCAAGGCGATCGGAGCCGACATTGCCTACGTGCAGTACAAGTGGCCACTCGGAAAGCCTCGCGTGGACCACTTGCGGGGAAGTGTGTGGGAAGTCCGGTCGAGTTTGAAGGGCAGAGTCGCCCGCGTGCTTTTCGCGGTCGACGGAAAGGAACTGGTGCTGCTCCATGGCTTCATCAAGAAATCGCAGCGGACGCCCGGTCACGACCTCGCGCTCGCGGAAGCGCGCTGGCGCGATTGGTGCCGTGGCTAGGTCCAACAAGCATCGCGGATCTAACCTTGACACCCTCCTGCGCGAGGAGCGGATCTTCGACGAGGTTCAGGCTTCGGCGATCAAACGGGCCCTCGCGGAGGCTGTGGAAGAGGGAATGGCCAAGGCGGGACTATCGAAGATGGAGATGGCCCGGCGCATGCGGACCAGCCGCTCGCAGTTGGAGCGCGTCCTGGATCCCGCGTGCACAACCGTCCAGCTCGATACGCTCATCAAGGCGGCCGGGGCTGTGGGCAGGGAGCTGAGTTTCACGTTGAAGAAGCCGTCGTAGAAGATGCTCGAGGATCCGGGTCCGCTGGAGGCGCTGTTCGAGGCCGCGCTCCAGCTCATCCAGCCGCCGAGCAAGCTCCAGGGTATCTGCTAACGCCTCACGCATCGCGACGACGTCCGGACCACGAAGATCGACACCTCGATCGCCCGCTCGAGTTCAGCACGCCGGCCGCCATGAGCGCGCCATGTGCTCTTTGGCTTCAGTCTTGGTTGGTTTGAACCGAATGCAACCCTGCGACGTATCCACGGGAATGCCGCGATCGAACCAGTAGCGGCGAAAGGAACATCCGGCGGCCGCGAGAAGCCGCTTGAGCTCGTCGGAGTAGTCCGCCACGGCCTATGCGGCGCGTTGGTGTGGACCGACCTCTCGATGAGCTGGTCCATGGAGGGGGCTTCCGTCACAAGGCCTGGGACGTCGTCGCTTTCGGCGACCCATACTCGGGCTTCGTCATCCCAGAAGGCGCGGGTCGTGAGGATGTGCGCAGCGGCGGGCCGCCGTCAGGCGACTTCCAGCAACGCCTTCGGATTGCGCGCAGCGATCAGCAGCAGCGTGCGCGCGGCGCCCGACGGAGAGCGCCGTCCTTGCTCCCACTCCTGAAGCGTCCGCACCGACACCCCCAGCAGCTGTGCGAACCGCGTCTGCGACAGCCCCGTGCCCTCGCGAATCTGCGTGACCGAGGGCAGATGAATCACGCGGCCGGTCTCTCCGCGCTTGAGCTCCAGGATGCCGTCGAGAATCTCGCGGCCGATATCCCGTTTCGCCTTATCCATCGATTTCCCTCCTGATTTTCTGGAGGATGTGCGAGGCGATCGTTTCGACTTCACTCTTTGCATAGATGGTCAACATCCATATGACGCCGTCCCGGATCTTGGCGTAGTAAACGTGCGAACGCCGCCCCGCTTTCCTCGCCCCGGCCGAGCCCACCGAAGCTTGCGGACTCTGCCAGAGCCCGGGATGAGCGCACCCAGCTCCGGATCCGCAGCCAGCTTCACCTGCAATTCGGCGTACTCGTCGTCAGTGAGGTGGTCACCGACGATGCGCGTGAAGTGGCGGGTTTCGATGAAAGTGAACATCTCGAGCGTATACGGCAATGACGTATAGAGTCAACCTGATGTCAATTCAACGTCCCAGTCCGCCGAGGGGCTGACAACGCAGAGCGCCTCGTACTTGCACGCAAGTCTCTGATTGCCGTGAGTAAGTAATGCAACGCTGCGAGACCATCCACGCGCCCTAGATCCGCCCCAATCTGGCGACCGTGTCGGGGTAACGCTCCACGAGTCGGATCAGCAGAGCCGCCTGCGCATTCGGACGAGCGCGACCTTGCTCCCAGTTCTCAAGCGTGCGCGGGTTCGTGCGCAGGTAGCGCGCAAAAACCGCGCGAGAAAGTCGCAACCTCTCGCGAAGCTCGACGAGCTCCCTGGCGTTAACTGTTGGCGCGGGTTTCACCTCGAGCGCGTGGGTCTTCAGCGTGCGTTTGCCCTGGCGCTGCTTCGCCAACGCCTCGAATCCTTCCGCGATCTCGTCGAACAGCTTCCTCTTCATTGCCTCGCCTCCAGCTCCGCTTCGAGCATCCCCTTGAGGATCCGCTTCTGCTTCTGCGACAAGTCGTCGAATTCGTCCTTATCGTAGAGAGCGAAGAACCAGCACTGACAGCCTTGCTTCCACCAGAAATAGATGATTCGCAGTCCACCGCGCTTGCCCTTGCCGCGCCGTGCATCTGCGAAGCGTACTTTCCGTAGCCCGCCCGTCCCTGGGATCACATCGCCGGAATCCGGATTCTCCAGGAGCTCGTGCTGAAGGCGACGAAACGCCTCGTCATCCAGGTAGTTAGAGCGATTCCTATCGAAGGCCGGCAGCTCGACAAACAGGGCTTGCATAAGAAGTATACGCAGATTGCGTATAGATGCAATTCATGGAAAGCCTCAGCTTGCGGGCTCGAAAGCTCAGGGGGTGAGCCTCGGCGTGCGATATCGTCCGCCCCAAGTCTTTGATGCGCCGCGCGAACCAGCGATGTCGTTTCCCGCATCCTCACGCTATCATTCGATCCATGTCCGGCAACACCCTCGGCACCCTCTTCACCGTCACCAC
>JBDSRZ010000055.1:0-6626 GCA_039929025.1 Usitatibacter sp.
CGCCGGGTAGCTATATGCGGAAGAGATAACCGCTGAAAGCATCTAAGCGGGAAACTTGCCTGAAGATGAGATCTCCCGGGAGCTTGACTCCCCTGAAGGGTCGTCGGAGACTACGACGTTGATAGGCCGGGTGTGTAAGCGCAGCAATGCGTTGAGCTAACCGGTACTAATTGCCCGTGTGGCTTGACTCTATAACCTTGCGCATCAAGTGACGTGCTCGTGGCCTTGCGCCACGCACACGATGCAATGCATAAAACCAGTTACCGATATCTTCCATCCCCCATGCGCGTGAGCGTCGACAAGACGAGCACGCTCGGCCGAATTCCTGGCGACCATAGCGCGTTGGCCCCACTCCTTCCCATCCCGAACAGGACCGTGAAACGACGCCGCGCCGATGATATTGCGGATTGCCCGTGAGAAAGTAGGTCATCGCCAGGGCCCTAAAATGCAAACGCCCCACCTCAACAAAGAGGTGGGGCGTTTGCATTTGTGCGGACCGAAGGCTCGTGCCGTGGCTAGAATAGCGGCGAAAGATCCGCCCTCGATTCCAGCCAGGGGAGTCGCACATCGCCGCAACGCAAGCGTCCGCCGGTCCCGCAGTCGCCGCTTTTTGGGAGCGGGTCCGCGCATCGGCGCGGCTGAAGGGCGCTTTCCTGTTCGCAGTGGTGATGGTGACGGTGCTCGCCGCGAGCTTGCTGCCGTCGCCCGCGGAATCGGCCCTCGCGAGCGCGGAGCGCGTCGCTTACGACTGGCAGATGAGGCTCCTGCGCACGTTCTATCCGCGGCCGGTCGTCAACGACGTCGTCCTCGTCGGCATCGACGAGCAGACCGAGGACGCCTTCACCGAGCCGATCGCGCTCTGGCATCGCCACTTCGCCGCGCTCTCCCATGCTCTCGCCAAGGCGAAGCCGAAGGCGGTCGGGGTCGATGTCGTCCCTCCGGAAAGATCCTTCGACAACATCACGCCCGGGCTCGACCTGGCGATGATGCGCGGCTTGCTGGATCTGAAGCGGGCGACCCACCTGGTCTACGTGCAGACCGTCAATGCCCGCGGCGAGCTCACCCCGGTCCAGCCCAACTATCGCGCGATTCTGGGGCCGGGCAACCTCGGCATCGACCAGCAGGTGAAGGACCCGGACGGCGTGTCCCGCCGCTTCGGCGAGCGCATCCTGTCCCAGACCGACGACCCGGTGCCGACCCTCGCGGGGCAGATACTTCGGCCCCTGGGCGTGCCCGTCGGCGAGGGGTATATCGACTACAGCCTGGGTGCGCCGCTGCGCTACGTCCCCATGCATCTCGTGCCCGCATACGACGACGCGCAACTTGCCGCGACCTTCCGCGACCGCGTGGTGCTGGTGGGCAACATCACGCGCAAGACCGATCGCTGGCCGCTGCCGGTGAAGCTTCTCGCGGAGGACCCCGATTCCGCCGGCGGGGCGCTCGCGTACAGCCAGCCCGGTGTCCTCATCCACGCGCAGGTCCTTCGCAGCCACTTCGCCGGCGGCCTGTTGCATCCCCTTGCCGAGCCCCTGAAATGGCTGCTGGTGATGGTGGCCGCCCTGGCGGTCTTGGCGAGCGCACGCCCGGCCTTGCTGCTGCTGTCTTCCGTACTGGTGCCCATCCTCCTCCTGGGTGCGAGCCTCGCAGCGATCCTGGGGCCCGGCCTCATCCTGCCGCTGGCCACCATGCTCGCCGCCTTCTGGCTCGCCATGGTCACTCGCGCCGTCTTCGACGCGGTGGAGGCGGTGGTGGAGCGCGTGCGCCTCAAGCAGTCCTTCGCCGGCCAGGTGAGCCCGGGGGTGATGAGCGAGATGCTGGCCGGAGGGCTGACCCCGGGCCTCAGCGGCCAGCAGGCTGATGTTTGCGTCCTCTTCAGCGATGTGCGCGATTTCACAACGTTGTCGGAGAAGATGCCCCCCGCCGTAGTGACGACTGTTCTGCAGCGCTATTTCGACGGCATGGTTCACGCTGTGCATCGCTACGACGGCACCGTTGACAAGTTCATAGGTGATGGCATGATGGTTTTGTTCGGGGCGCCGAAAAAATCGGCCGATCCGTGCGGCGAGGCGGTCAATTGCGCGCTGGCGATGATGGCGGAGCTGGACCAGCTCAACGCCCAATTCGCGAGTGAAGGGTTGCCCACGCTGATGATCGGAATCGGCATAAACTACGGCACCGTCACAGTCGGAAACATCGGTTCCTCGGAGCGACACAACTACTCGGCCATTGGCGACGTCGTGAACGTCGCGGCGCGGGTGGAGGGGCTCACCAAGGAGCTGGGGCGCAAGATCGTGATTACCGAGTCTGTCGTCAACCGGATGGGCGAAGGCTTCCACTTCGATCCGCTCGGCAGCCACAACGTGAAAGGACACAGTCCGGTGAACGTCTGGGGCATTCGTACGGCGCGCACCGCGCCGGAAGTCGTGGAAGCGGAGGCGGTCCAATGAAAACTATCCTGCGTCATTTCGCCACGGTCGCCGCACTCCTCGCCGTGCCGGCGGTCGCATCCGATGCGATCGCGTTCTTCACCAACCTGAAGGGCGAGGTGACCGTCGACGGCAATGCCCGGCCGCTGCTTCTGTCCGAGCTCGCCAAGGGCCAGCGCATCGCCGTAGGCAGGGACTCGCTCGTGTCCGTGATGTATATCGCCACGGGCAAGGAATACGTCCTCAAGGGGCCCGCCGACTACCAGGTGAAGGATGCGGAGATCTCGGGCTCGACGCCGATGCCGCCGACCGTCCGCAGCACCGAATGGCGTGCGAGCAACAAGGTGCTGGTGCAGGTGGCGCAGACCTCCGCCGCGAGCGTGCGCATGCGTTCCCTCGCCAAGCCGAAGGACGATGTGGCGCCCAGGCTTCTGTATCCGACCGAAGGCAGCATCGCCACCCTCCAGCCCACCTTCCGCTGGCGCGCGGAGGACACGAAGCAATCCGGTGAGCTCACGCTGCACGCCGTGGGAGAGGCGAAGACGCTCCACGCGGCGAAAGCCGCGGGCGGCAGCTATCGCCTGCCAATACGCCTCAAGCCGGACACCGAATACGCGTGGACCTACGCTGTGGCCGGCAACGAGATCGGTTCGGGACATTTCCGCACCGTCTCCGCCGATGCCATCCAGCAGGTCGAGAAGCGCCGCCCCTCCGACAAGGCGGAGTTCTCCGATCGCCTGCTCTTCACCCTGATGCTGTACGAGATGGGAGCCGCGCAGGAGGCCCGCGAGTCGTGGGGGCGCCTGTCGCGGGAGCGTTCCGACCTGCCCGAGCTCTCCGCCCTGGCGAAATGATGTACCGGGTCCTGGCCTGCCTTGCCGTGGCGCTCGGGCTGGGCGCCCAGGCGGCCAACGTCGCGTTCGTCGCCGACATCCGCGGCAACGCCACCATCGAAGGCGACGGCAAGCTCAATTTCCTCGCCGAGCTCGCCCCCGGGACGCGCCTGCTGCTGGGCAGCGGCACCATCGCCGCTATCACCTTCGCCGCCAGCGGATCCGAGTTCACCATCGCGGGCCCCGGGGAGTACTTGGTCACCCCGGCGGATGTGAAGATGGAAAAGGGCGCCGCCCCCGTCAAGCGCGCCGTGATCACGTTGCCGGATCCGGGCGTGATCACCCGCGTTTCCCAGGCAGCGACCGCCAGCGTGCGCATGCGCAGCGTGACCGTACCGGCGCCCGCCAGCGCGGTGCTCGAGTATCCGGTCGATGCCCGCGTGGCGACCCTGCGGCCGGTGCTGCGGTGGAAGGGCGACATGTCGACCGACGGCGTGATCGTCCGCGTACAGGATTCGGCCGGCAAGGAGGTCTGGAAGGCCAGGATGCAGCCGAACACCGTGTCGGCCTCGCTCAGGCTCTCACCCGCCACGCGCTATACCTGGACCCTGATGACGCCCAAGGGTGCGGTGGCGGAGGCGCAGTTCGAGACCCTACCCGCCGACGCAGTTGCCCGGGCGGAGAAGTCGCGCGCCGGCGCCAGGAGCTTCTCGGACCGCGTCCTGCACGCCTTCCTGCTCCTGGACCTCGGCGCACAACAGGATGCCCGGGAGGCCTGGGCGGCCTTGTCCCGGGAGCGGCCGGACCTGCCCGAGCTGGCCGCCCTCGCCCGGTAGGGCCCCCACCGCGGCCCATTTGAGCGATAATTTTTCGCTCGACAGTAAGCGCGGCTGAGAGGGCATGGAAACACGGCAGTTCCCGGGAAATCGCTTGGCGCTGCGGGCGGCCGCTGTACTGGCCTGCTCCCTGATGGCCATTTGCGCCTCGGCAGCCGACCGCGTGGCGCTCCTCATCGGAAACAACCAGTACGCCGCCACGCCGCTGCGCAACGCGGCCAACGACGCCAAGGACCTCGCCGACACGCTGAAGGAGCTTGGCTTCAAGGTGATCGTGCGTGAGAACGCCTCGCGCAAGGACATGATCGATGCGATCCGCGAGTTCGGCCAGGCGCTCGACGGCGCCGAGACCGCGCTCTTCTTCTTCGCCGGCCATGCGATGCAGTTCAAGGATCGCAACTACCTCATTCCCATCGATGCGGCCATGGGCTCCGAGGAGGACGTCACGTTCTTCTCCATGGACGTGAGCCAGGTGTTCGACCGCATGGAGAAGGCGCGCACGCGTTTCAACTTCCTCATCCTCGATGCGTGCCGCGACAACCCGTTCGCCGCGAGTTTCAAGCTCACCCAGGCGGGCCTCGCCCAGATGAGCGCGCCTTCCGGCACCCTCATCGCCTATGCCACGGCTCCGGGCTCGGTCGCGGCCGACGGCTTCGGCCGCAACGGCATGTACACCAAGCACATCCTGCAGAACATCAAGGTTCCGGACCTGCCTGTCGAGATCATGTTCAAGCGCGTGCGCGAGGGTGTCGAGCGCGAGACTCGAAAGCTGCAGACGCCTTGGGACTCCTCGTCGCTCAAGGGCGATTTCGTGTTTGCGGGATCCGGCCGCGGCGCCACCACGCAGGCTCCTGGCGTGGGGCCGAGCGCCGACATCACCCTGCAGATCGAGCGCGAGTTCTGGAGCAGCGTGCGCGAGTCCAACCGCGCCGACGACATCCAGGCCTATCTTGAGAAGTATCCGAAGGGCAATTTCAGCTCGCTCGCGCGAAATCGGCTCGACGCGCTGCTGCGGCCGACTCGAGTCGCGGGCGGCGAATCCCGTCCTGGGGCAGCGGCCTCCGAGCCCGTCCGTCAAGCAACGGCCGCGCCGGCGCAGGGAATGCGCGACCCCGTTCCGCTCCAGACAGCCGCCGCGCCCAAGTCCGACGAGGCCGCGAAGCCGGAAGCAAGTCCCCCTGCGTTCACGGCGCCGCGGGTCGTGGCGGCCGCGGCGCCCTCGACAAGCGCGAGCCCTGTCCGGTCACCGTCCCCCACAAGCGTCGCGCCGACAACCTCGGCGCCCGGCAACCCGGCTCCCGCAGGGGCGACGCCGGCGACATCGGTGCCCGCGGCTACCTTTCCACCGCTGCCGAAGCCCGTCGACAGCCAGCCTGGCCGGGAGGTCGCGCCTGGAGTGCGCGAGATCGCCTTCGCCGACGGCGCCATCTACCGGGGCGCCATGCGCGGCTCCAGCTACCACGGCAAGGGCGAGTTCGTGTCCAAGTCGTTCAAGTACGACGGCGAGTTCAGCGAAGGGCTGAAGCAGGGCCGCGGCACCTATGTCTGGGAGAACGGCGACCGCTACGAGGGGACCTTCGTCGCGGATCGCGCCGACGGACGCGGCAAGTACCAGTTCGTCAACGGCGACAGCTACGAGGGCGACGTGACGGCGGGGGTGATCGTCGGGCGCGGCACCTATGTCGCGAAGAACGGCGACGTATTCGAGGGCAGCTTCAGCAACGGCAAGCCCCACGGTGTGGGTGTCTATCGCTTCGCGACCGGCGACCGCTATGAAGGCGAGATGGACCAGGGGCGGCTGCAGGGCCGGGGCCGCTACGTGAACAAGAACGGCGACAAGATCGAAGCGCCGTTCGCGGACGGCAAGCCCCAGGGCCGCGGGACGTACCATTTCTCGAACGGCGATCGCTACGAAGGCGATATCACGGTCGGCGAGCTGAGCGGCCAGGGCACGTATTTCTACGGATCGGGACTCAAGTACGAAGGGGCGCTGCTTCGGGGCCAGCCGCAGGGCAAGGGCGTCTTCTGGTTCCAGGACGGCAGCCGCTTCGAGGGGACTTTCGAGAACGGCCTCGCGCGCGCCAAGGGCGAGATCGTTCACGCCGACAACACGCGCGTCCCGGCGGAGATCGTCGACGGTAACGCCAAGCTCCTCAACTGAGGGGCCGTGCGGTATAATTCCAGGTTCGATTCTGGAGGTTTTTCATGGCTGAACGCAAACGAGTCCGTCGCAACACGCTGGAGCGCCGCTGCCTGCCGAAGGTGTTCAAGCGCCTCTTCCTCGGAGCTCCAAAGGGCATCTTCAAGATGCTCGAGGCGATCAAGAAGAACTGATGATGGCCTGAAGGCGAGGCTCCAGGAAGGTCCGTCGAAGCCCCGTGTCGCGGGGCTTTTTCGTTCCTGTCTAGCCGAGCGCGCGGCCCACGACCTCGGCCACATTCGGCGACAAACCCTCGGCGTCACGGATCGACTCCAGCGCCGCCCGGGCATGGCCCTGGCGCACCGAGTCGTACTTCTTCCAGCGATCGAAC
>JBDSRZ010000056.1:0-5274 GCA_039929025.1 Usitatibacter sp.
CGACCTGCGCCTGTTCAGCGAGGTCTTCGGCCGCATCAAGAGCGACTACGTGGAGCCGGTCGAGGACAAGAAGCTTCTCAAGGAAGCGATCAACTGCATGCTGACGGGCCTCGACCCGCACTCTGCATTCCTCGACCAGGAAGCCTATCGCGACCTGCAGGTCGGCACGCAAGGCGAGTTCGGCGGCCTCGGCATCGAGGTCGGCGTGGAAGACGGATTCGTGAAAGTGGTGGCGCCGATCGAGGACACTCCCGCGTTCCGCGCGGGCGTGCTGGCGGGCGACCTGATCATCAAGCTCGACGAGGTGTCGCTGAAGGGCGTGAGCCTCGGCGACGCCGTGAAGAAGATGCGCGGCAAGCCGAATACCGAGGTGAAGCTCACGGTGTTGCGCAAGGGCGAGGCCCAGCCGCTCGAGTTCGTGGTGCGCCGCGACGTGATCAAGGTGAAGAGCGTGAAGGCGAAGATGCTCGAGCCCGGCTACGCCATGATCCGCATCACCCAGTTCCAGGAGCAAACCGGCGAGAACCTCGTCGTCGCGCTGCAGGACCTCTACAAGCAAGCGGGCGGCGACATGAAAGGCCTGGTGCTCGACCTGCGCGGCAACCCCGGCGGGCTGCTGAATTCGGCCGTGGCCGTGTCGGCGGCGTTCCTGCCAAAGAACGCCCTCGTCGTCTACACCGACGGCCGCACCGAGGACGCGAAGATGCGCCTCACCGCGACCAAGGAGAACTACGTGCGCGGGGCGTTCAAGGAAGACTACCTCTCGCGAGTTCCCGCCGCGGCCAAGACGGTCCCGATGGTGGTGCTCGTGAACGGCGGTTCGGCCTCGGCCTCCGAGATCGTCGCCGGCGCGCTGCAGGACCACAAGCGCGCGACCATCGTCGGCGTGCAGACCTTCGGCAAGGGCTCGGTGCAGACCATCCTGCCGCTGCCGAACAACCAGGCGGTGAAGCTGACGACGGCGCGCTACTACACGCCGGGCGGGCGCTCGATCCAGGCCAAGGGCATCGCGGCCGACATCGTGGTCGAGGATGAGGCGACCAAGGTCCTGCTGCGTGAGAAGGACCTGCAGCATCACCTTTCGGTCGAGGACGACAAGTCCGCGGCTGGCGCGCCCGCGAAGGCGAAAAAGCCCAACGACGCGATCATCGCCGGTGCCGCGGCCGGCCAGTCCGCCACCGCCACCGTAAAGCCGGTCGCCGCCAAGGACCCGGTGAAGGATCCGAACGCGAAGAAGGAAGACGTCCAGCTGAACGCCGCCATCAAGCAACTAAAGGGGCTGCCGCTCGCGACGGCGGCTGTGGTGCCCGCGACGACGGCGACAGCGACGCCCGCGCAATAGCGGGAGTCGCAAGGCGCTGGCCGCGGGGATCGGATATCGCGGCGGCGCCCAGACCGTGGACGACCAGCAACGCCTCCGGTATAGCCGCCACCTCCTGTTGAACGAGTTTGGTGAGGAAGCGCAGGAGCGCCTCCTTGCCGCTCGCGCGCTCGTCGTCGGCGCGGGCGGGTTGGGGTCATCGGCGCTCCTCTACCTCGCCTCGAGCGGCGTGGGGCACATCATCGTCTGCGACGGCGATCGCGTCGATCTCACCAACCTGCAGCGCCAGGTGATCCATCGGCTCGACTCCGTTGGGAAGCCCAAGGCGACCTCCGCGGCTGGCACCATCGCGGCATTGAACCCGGATGTTCGCGTCGAGGCGCTCGAGGAGCGCGTGGGCGGCGAACGGATCGCGAGCCTGGTACAAGCGGCCGACGTGGTTCTCGATTGCTCCGACAACTTCGCCACCCGGCACGCTATCAACCGGGCGTGCGTCGCGGCGCGCAAGCCGCTCGTCTCCGGCGCCGGCATCCGCTTCGACGGCCAGGTGGCGGTGTTCGACCTGCGCCACGCCGATGCCCCTTGTTACCACTGCCTGTTCGCCGAGGATGCCGAGGCCCAGGAGGAGCGCTGCGCCACCCTGGGTGTCTTCGCACCGCTGGTGGGCATCATCGGTGCCTTCCAGGCGATGGAAGCGATCAAGCTGCTGGCGGGAATCGGCGATACACTCGCCGGGCGCCTGATGCTGTTCGACGCGCTCGCGAGCCGCTGGCACGAAGTGCGCCTGGCACGCGATCCGCAATGCCGTGTTTGCGGCGCCCCGCGCGCGGCCGCCTAGGAGAGACCGGATGATGAAGATGCTTGCACTCCTGGCGATCGCTGCCGCGATCGCGGTCGCTGCTTCCGGCGATGCGCTTGCCCAGACGCTCTACAAGCTGATCGACAAGAACGGCAAGGTGACCTACACGGAATCGCCGCCCAAAAACTTCGAGGGCAAGGTGATCCGCATGGACATCGACCCGAATGCCAACAGCGCGACGCTGCCGAAAGGGTCCGCGCTGCGCGAGGAAGGGGCTGCGGCGAAGAACGCCATCGCCGACGACGCGGTGCGCGGCGCGCGCCAGCGGCTCGAGAACGCGAAGAAGGCCCTCACCGATGCGCGCGACAATCCCGGCGAGGCGGACATCCAGCGGATCGGCAACAAGGGCGGCGGCACGCGGCCGCAGCCTAGCGAGGATTACCAGCGCCGCCTCGAGATGCTCGAAAAGAACGTGAAGGACGCGGAAGAAGATCTCCAGAAAGCGCAGCGGGGCCGATAGCTTGTCGCGATTCGCGCTTCTTGCCGCCCTGGCCGCCTTTTTCGTTGCCGTACCCGCCGCGGCGCAGACGATGTACCGATGGACCGATGCCCAGGGCCGCGTGCAGTACAGCGACCGCCTGCCGAAGGATTTCAAGGGCGAGGTGACGCGCATCGAGGCTGACGCCCAGCCCACGCCCCCGGCCGCGAAACCAGCGCCGGCGAAGGTCGAGCCCGCGAAGGCCCCGGAGGAAAGCGACCGCAACTCGCGCCTTCGTGCCACGCGGGAGAAGCTTGCCGCCGCCGTCGAGCAGGCGCGCGCGCGCCTGGAAGCCGCGAAGAAGGCGCGCGATGGCGATGAGGGGCCGGGCGTCGACGAGCGACAAGTGGTGCAGCAGCGATTCGCCAAAGGCAAGCAGCCCGCGATTGCGCGCTCCAACTGCCGCGAGGTCGCGGGGGCCGACGGCAAGAAGCAGCTCATGTGCCCCGCGCTCGTTCCCGGCGAGGGGTATTACGCGCGCATGAAAGAGCTCGACGACGCGGTCGCGAAAGCCGAAGAGGAACTGGACAACGCGGAGCGTGCCTACCGGCGCGGCGTCGATTAGCCGCGCGCCGCCTCGGCCAGGTTCCAGCGCGGATGGATCGGGAACCCCTCGCTCGGCGGAGCACCCTCGGGAAACTTGAGCGCCGCCGCGAAGGCGATCATCGCGCCATTGTCGGTGCACAGCGCGAGCGGCGGAAAGTACACGCGCGCGCCGCGCGCCGCGGCGGCTTTGCCGAGCATCGCGCGCAATGCGCTGTTCGCGCCTACGCCACCGGCGACCACGAGGCTCTGCAGCGCTTCACGCTCGAGGGCCTGCATGCATTTCGACGCGAGCACCTCGACGATCGCCTGCTGGAATGACGCCGCGAGGTCGGCGCGGGTGCGATCGTCGATCGTGCCCATTGCGCGGACGCGCGTGAGAACCGAGGTCTTGAGCCCGCTGAAGCTGAAGTCGAGCGCGCGGCTTGCGATCATCGGGCGCGGGAAGACGAAGCGCGCCGGGTCGCCGCCCTCCGCCAGGTGTGCAAGAGCCGGCCCACCCGGGTAACCGAGTCCGAGCAGGGTGGCGGTCTTGTCGAAGGCCTCGCCCGCCGCGTCGTCGAGCGTTTCCCCGAGCAGCCGGTAGTCGCCCACCGCCTCCACGCGCATCAACTGCGTGTGCCCGCCGCTCACCAGCAGCGCCACGAAGGGAAACTCCGGGCGAGGCTCGGCGAGTAGCGGGGAAAGCAGGTGCCCCTCCAGGTGATGGATCCCGGTCACCGGGCGCCCGAGAGCGATGCCGAGGCCGGCCGCCACCGACGCCCCGACCAGCAGTGCGCCCCCCAAACCCGGGCCCTGGGTGTAGGCGATGAGGCCGATATCCGCGAGCCCCCGCCGGGCCTGGCCGAGGACTTCCTGGATCAGGGGCAGCAGGCGGCGCACGTGATCGCGGGAGGCGAGCTCGGGGACGACACCGCCGTAGCGCGCGTGCAGGTCCACCTGGGAGTGCAGCGCCTGCCCGAGGAGCCCGTCGCGGGTGTCGTACAGGGCGACGCCGGTCTCGTCGCAGGAGGTCTCGATGCCGAGGATGAGCATATGGAGCAGGGACCCCCGCGACGCTTTCGGCAGAGGCAAAATGCTGATATTATGCGTGATTCCCCGCACCAAACACACTTTCGACCCCCCATGCCTATTGTCCGTGTCAAGGAAAACGAGCCGTTCGACGTTGCACTGCGCCGCTTCAAGCGCGCGGTGGAAAAGACGGGGCTCCTCACCGAGCTTCGCGCTCGCGAGTTCTACGAGAAGCCGACCGCCGAGCGCAAGCGCAAGCACGCCGCCGCCGTGAAGCGCCGCTACAAGCGCATGCGCGCGCAGATGCTGCCGCCCAAGCTTTACTAGCAGGAATTAAACGAATCCGCGCGGCGAGCCGGGCCCCAGCGCCCCGCTCGCCGCGATCATTTTGGGGTCAGACCCCGCTCGCTAACCGGGGTCTGACCCCAATTCAGTTCGGGGTCTGACCCCGGTTAACGAGGAGCCCGCATGCCACTGCGCGAACAGCTGAACGAAGACATCAAGACCGCGATGAAGGCTAGAGAGCAGGACAAGCTCAACGCCCTGCGCCTGCTGCTCTCCGCGGTGAAGCAGCGCGAGGTAGACGAGCGCATCACGCTGGACGACGCCGGCGTAATCGCGGTGATCGAGAAGATGCTCAAGCAGCGCAAGGACTCGATCGCGCAGTTCGAGAAGGCCGCTCGCCAGGACCTGGCCGACAAGGAGCATTTCGAGGTCGCGGTGCTCCAGGGCTACCTGCCGCAGCAGCTTTCCGCCACGGAGATCGAGGCCGCCATCGCCGATGCGATCACGGCCACCGCGGCCACTTCGGCCGCCGACATGGGCAAGGTGATGGGCGTCGTGAAGCCGAAGCTTGCGGGCCGCGCCGACATGGGGAAGGTCTCGGCATTGGTAAAGGCGAAGCTCGCGGGCTGATAATCCGCGCATGATCCCGCAGGAGTTCATCCAGTCCCTGCTCGGGCGCGTCGACATCGTCGACGTGGTGGACCGGCATGTGAAGCTGAAGAAGGCCGGCGCGAATTTCAGCGCCTGCTGCCCGTTCCACGACGAGAAGACGCCGTC
>JBDSRZ010000057.1:0-4190 GCA_039929025.1 Usitatibacter sp.
TCGGGCCTGGTGACCCAGGGCGAGCGCTACAACAAGGTGGTCGACATCTGGGGCCGCGCCGGCGACCAGATCGCCAAGGCGATGATGGACCAGCTGGGCAACCAGAAGGTCCTCGACCGCAAAGGCAAGGAAGTCACGCAGGAGTCGTTCAACTCGATCTACATGATGGCCGACTCGGGCGCGCGCGGCTCGGCCGCGCAGATCCGGCAGCTGGCGGGGATGCGCGGCCTCATGGCCAAGCCGGACGGCTCGATCATCGAGACGCCGATCACCGCGAACTTCCGCGAGGGCCTGAACGTCCTGCAGTACTTCATCTCCACGCACGGCGCGAGGAAGGGCCTGGCGGACACGGCGCTGAAGACCGCCAACTCCGGCTACCTCACCCGCCGCCTGGTCGACGTGACGCAGGACCTGGTCGTGATCGAAGAGGATTGCGGTACCACCACCGGCATGGCGTTGAAGGCGCTGGTCGAAGGCGGCGAAGTGGTCGAAGCGCTGCGTGAGCGCATCCTCGGCCGGGTCACCGCCGCCGACGTGTTCAACACCGACAACCAGGAGATCCTGGTTCCGGCCGGTGCGCTGCTGGACGAGGAGGCGGTCGAGCGCATCGAGAAGATGGGCATCGACGAGGTGAAGGTCCGCACCCCGCTTACCTGCGAAACCCGCTACGGCATCTGCGCGTCCTGCTACGGACGCGACCTGGGCCGCGGCACGCGCGTGAACGTGGGCGAGGCGGTGGGCGTCATCGCCGCGCAGTCGATCGGCGAGCCCGGCACCCAGCTCACGATGCGCACCTTCCACATCGGGGGCGCGGCATCGCGCACCGCCGTGGCGAGTTCGGTGGAATCGAAGTCCAACGGCGTGCTCCATTTCGCCAATACCATGCGCACCCTCACCAACGTACGAGGCGAGATCGTCGCCATCTCGCGCAGCGGCGAGCTGGTGATTTCCGACGAGAGCGGCCGCGAGCGCGAGCGCCACAAGATCCCCTACGGCGCGACACTCACGGTGCAGGACAGCGCGAAGGTGAAGGCCGGCCAGCAGCTCGCGACCTGGGATCCGCTCACCCGTCCGATCATCACCGAGTACGCCGGGGAAACCCGCTTCGAGAACGTGGAAGAGGGCGTTACGGTCGCCAAGCAGATCGACGAGACCACGGGCCTGTCCAGCCTGGTCGTGATCGATCCGAAGCGCCGCGGCACCAGCGCCACCAAGGGCCTGAGGCCCGCCGTGAAGCTTATCGGCGAAAAGGGCAAGGAAGTGAAGCTCGCCATGGGTGACACCCCGGTGAACTACACCTTCCAGATCGGCGCCATCATCACGGTGAAGAACGGGCAGCAGGTGAACGTGGGCGACGTGCTTGCGCGCATCCCGCAGGAGTCGTCCAAGACCCGCGACATCACCGGGGGTCTGCCGCGCGTGGCGGAGCTCTTCGAGGCGCGCTCGCCGAAGGACGCGGGCCTGCTCGCGGAAGTCACCGGCACGGTCTCGTTCGGCAAGGACACCAAGGGCAAGCAGCGGCTCGTGATCACCGACTTCGACGGCCAGGCGCACGAGTACCTGATCCCGAAGGACAAGCACATCACCGTGCATGACGGCCAGGTGGTCAACAAGGGCGAGATGATCGTCGACGGCCCCGCCGATCCGCACGACATCCTGCACCTGCAGGGGATGGAGGCGTTGGCCCGCTACATCATCGACGAGGTGCAGGACGTCTACCGGCTCCAGGGCGTGAAGATCAACGACAAGCACATCGAGGTGATCGTGCGGCAGATGCTGCGCCGGGTCGCCGTGGTCGATCCGGGGGAGACCCGCTTCATCGTGGGCGAGCAGGTCGAGCGCGCCGACCTCCTGGACGAGAACGACCGCGCCAAAGCCAAGGGCAACAAGAAGCCGGCGAGCTTCGAGTACATGCTCCTGGGCATCACCAAGGCCTCGCTCTCCACGGATTCCTTCATCTCCGCGGCCTCCTTCCAGGAGACCACCCGGGTGCTGACGGAAGCGGCGATCATGGGCAAGAAGGACGACTTGAGGGGCCTGAAGGAGAACGTGATCGTGGGACGCCTCATCCCCGCGGGCACCGGCCTTGCCTACCACGCGACCCGCAAGAAGAAGGACATCGAACCGGGCTCGAGCGCGTCGTTCGGCTTCTCGCTCGACGAGGCCGACGTTTCGAGCGAGCAGGTGGCTTGACGGAAGTACGCTAAAGCCCTAAAATTGAGAGCTTTTTTTCCGCCGGGAAGCCTTCTTTGGGAATCCCGGCGGATCAGCTCTCAAGAAGAGACGGCCGGGCCCCCCAGGGCCGGCACCGCCGCCGGCCAACGTGCCGGTGAAACCTGAATTACGAGAAAACATGCCGACGATCAATCAGTTGCTGCGCAAAGGGCGCAAGAAGATCCAGACCAAGAGCAAGGTGCCCGCTCTCGGCGGCAGCCCGCAGAAGCGCGGTGTTTGCACGCGCGTCTACACCACGACTCCGAAGAAGCCCAATTCGGCCCTTCGCAAGGTCGCCAAGGTGCGCCTCACGAACGGCTACGAGGTCATCAGCTACATCGGCGGCGAAGGACACAACCTGCAGGAGCACTCGGTGGTGCTTATCCGCGGCGGCCGGGTGAAGGACCTGCCTGGCGTGCGCTACCACATGGTGCGCGGCAGCCTCGACACTGCGGGTGTCAAGGACCGCAAGCAGTCGCGCTCCAAGTACGGGGCCAAGCGTCCCAAGGCTGCCTAATTTCCAACGCAACATCCAGGACACACACCTATGCCGCGCCGCAGAGAAATCCCGAAACGCGAGATCCTCCCCGATCCGAAGCACAAGAGCGAGGAAGTCGCCAAATTCATGAACGTGCTCATGACCCGCGGCAAGAAGTCGGTCGCGGAGCGGATTCTCTACGGAGCGCTGGACACCATCGCCAAGAAATCCGGCAAGGACGCCTTCGAGGTGTTCAGCGCCGCGATCAATAACGTGAAGCCGATGGTCGAGGTGAAGAGCCGCCGCGTTGGCGGAGCCAACTACCAGGTGCCGGTCGAAGTCCGCCCGATCCGCCGCACGGCGCTGTCGATGCGCTGGATCCGCGAGGCGGCACGCAAGCGCGGCGAGAAGAGCATGGCGCAGCGACTGGCCAACGAGCTCATGGAGGCGGCCGAAGGCCGTGGCGGCGCGGTGAAGAAGAAGGAAGAAGTTCACCGCATGGCGGAGGCGAACAAGGCCTTCGCACATTACCGCTTCTGAGAATTTGAACCGCTGCTGGCCGCTTGAGGGGGCAAGCGGCGATAGAGAGAAGGAAGAATTACCGTGGCTCGCAAGACACCAATCGAACGCTACCGCAACATCGGGATCTCGGCGCACATCGACGCCGGCAAGACCACGACCACGGAGCGCATCCTGTTCTACACCGGGGTGAGCCACAAGATGGGTGAGGTGCATGACGGCGCCACCGTCATGGACTGGATGGATCAGGAGCGCGAGCGCGGCATCACCATCACTTCGGCCGCCACCACCTGCTTCTGGCAGGGGATGGACAAGAGCTTTCCCGAGCACCGCATCAACATCATCGATACCCCCGGCCACGTGGACTTCACCATCGAGGTGGAGCGCTCGATGCGGGTGCTCGACGGGGCGTGCATGGTGTACGACTCCGTGGGCGGCGTGCAGCCGCAGTCCGAGACGGTGTGGCGCCAGGCCAACAAGTACAAGGTCCCGCGCCTCGCGTTCGTGAACAAGATGGACCGCACCGGCGCGGACTTCTTCAAGGTCTACAAGCAGATGCGTGAGCGCCTGCGCGGCAACCCGGTGCCCATCCAGATCCCCATCGGCGCCGAGGACAAGTTCGAGGGCGTAGTCGACCTGGTGAAGATGAAGGCGATCTACTGGGACGAGGCGAGCCAGGGCATGAAGTTCGAGTTCCGCGAGATCCCCGCGGAACTGCTCGAGCTCGCCAAGGAGTGGCGCGAGAAGATGATGGAAGCGGCCGCCGAGGCGGACGAGGCCACCATGCACAAGTACCTCGAGGAGGGCGACCTCTCGATCGAGGAGATCAAGCGGGCGCTGCGTAGCCGCACCATCGCCAACGAGATCGTGCCGATGCTTTGCGGCAGCGCCTTCAAGAACAAGGGCGTGCAGGCGATGCTCGACGCGGTGATCGATTACATGCCGGCGCCGACGGACATCCCGCCGGTCAAGGGCGAGC
>JBDSRZ010000058.1:0-5358 GCA_039929025.1 Usitatibacter sp.
CACTTTGGTAGCTCCATACAAGAAGTCATGAGAAATGACTGACCGGGAGTTCAGTTTTGAGACGCTGTGCCTGCACGCGGGCCAGATCCCCGACGCGGCGACCGGCTCGCGTGCGGTGCCGCTCTACCAGACGACGTCGTACGTCTTCGATAGCGCCGACCACGCCGCGAGCCTCTTCAACCTGCAGACGTTCGGCAACGTCTACACGCGGCTTTCGAACCCGACCACCGCGGTCTTCGAGGAGCGCATGGCCGCGATCGAGAACGGCCGCGCCGCGGTGGCGACCGCCTCGGGGCAGGCCGCGGAGATGGTGGCGCTGCTCAACATCCTCGAGTCCGGCGATCACGTGGTGTCGTCGGCCAAGCTCTACGGCGGCACCTACACGATGCTCGCGGTGAACTTCAAGAAGCTCGGTATCGAAGCGACGCTGGTCGATCCCGACGAGCCGGAGAATTTCCGCCGCGCATTGAAGCCCAACACCAAGGCGCTCTTTTCCGAGACGCTCGGCAATCCCGCGATCAACGTGATCGACATTTCCGCCATCGGCGCGATCGCCCGCGAGGCAGGCATCCCCTTCATCGTCGACAACACCGCCGCCTCGCCCTACCTCTGCCAGCCGTTGAATCACGGCGCGGACATCGTGGTGCACTCGGCCACCAAGTTCATCGGCGGCCACGGCACCTCGATGGGCGGCGTGGTGGTCGAGAGCGGCCGCTTCCCGTGGGACAACGGCAAGTTCCCGGGGATGACCGAGCCCTCCGCGGGCTATCACGGGGTCCGTTTCCACGAGACCTTCGGCGACTTCGCCTTCACCATGAAGGCCCGCATGGAGGTGATGCGCGTCTTCGGCCCGACGATCTCGCCGTTCAACTCGTGGCTGCTGCTGCAGGGCCTGGAGACGTTGCCGGTGCGCATGGACCGGCACTGCGCCAATGCCATGGCAGTGGCGAAGTTCCTCGAGAGCCATCCGCGCGTCTCGTGGGTGAACTTTCCCGGCCTGCCGTCGAGCCCCTACCACTCGCTCGCGAAGCGCTATATGCCGAAGGGCGCGGGCTCGCTGCTGTCCTTCGGCATCAAGGGCGGATTCGCGGCGGGGGTGAAGTTCATCGAGGCGCTGCAGTTCGTGAGCCACCTTGCCAACATCGGCGATGCGAAGTCGCTGGTGATCCACCCGGCTTCCACCACGCACCGGCAGTTGAGCGAGGAGGAGCAGGTGAAGGCGGGCGTGCCTCCCGACATGGTGCGGCTCTCGATCGGGCTGGAAAGCGTGGACGACATCCTCTGGGATCTCGGGCAGGCCCTATGAGCCTGTCGCCCCGGCGCGGGATGTAACTCTGTCGCCCCCCCCTACGCGGGGACGACCGCATTCGGGGGTCACAAACTCGCTGCCCAAATCGCCGCCGATCGGATCGCGGTTTCGGATTGATGCCACAGGGGCTGCGGCGTATGCTGTAGATACACGGATATACAGTTAGGTGCCATGGCCGCGAAACCTTCGAGACTGGAAATGCTGGTATGCCGGTGGGGCAACAGCCTCGCGGTGCGACTTCCCGCGGGCTCGGCGATAGCGATGGGGGTGGCGGAGGGCGACAAGCTGATCGCCGAGATCTCCGCCGATGGACGCCTCATCCTTTCCCCTGAGCGAAAGGTCGCGGGACGCACCGCGACACGCTCGCTGCGAAGGTTTCTGGCCGGTCAGGAGGACACGGCGCCGGTCGTGGAACGGATTCGGCGAAGCGCGCGCTATTGATGGTCTACGTCGACACCAGCGCGCTCGTTCCGATGTTCATCCGCGAGGCCAGCAGCGAGGCGATCGTCGACTGGCTCGAGTCGTCCGCGGCGCCGCTTGCGATCAGCAATTGGTCGCTGGTCGAGTTTGCGTCAGCCTTAGCAATGAAGTCGCGGATGGGTCATACGCCCCCGACGCTTGCCGAGCGCGCCGCCGCGCGGCTGCGTGCGTTCACGCTCGAGCACTGCACCGTGGTGACGCCGCGAGCCCAGGAATTCCGCCGTGCGGCCGAGTTGGTTTTTGGTGCGGCGATGGGCCTGCGGGCAGGCGATGCGCTTCATCTCGCCATCGCCGAGGCGGTCGATGCGCGAGAAATCCTTTGTCTGGACCAGGAAATGTGCGATGCCGCGCGCGGCATCGGCATGTCAGTTGTGACCATCGAATAGAGCGGTCGCGGCGCAAGGCCGTCGCCCCGCCTCATTGACTTGATCGCGAGTCGCGGCTTAGGATGGAATTCAAACGAGCGTTTGAATCGGACGTTTCATCCATGGCGGCCAGCCGTCCCGCACGCAAGGGCATCGCCGACCCCACCTCGGCGGACACCAAGACCCGGATCCTCGACGCCGCCGAGCTCTTGTTCATGGAGCACGGCTTCGAGGCCACGAGCCTGAGGAGCCTCACCTCGGCGGCGAGCGTGAACCTGGCGGCGGTGAACTACCACTTCGGCTCGAAGGAAGAGCTTTTCCAGACGGTCCTCACGCGCCGCCTGGATCCGATGAACCAGGAGCGCATCGACCTGCTGGAGCGGGTGGAGCGCGAATCGGCAGGCAAGCCCGTGACCTGCGAGAGGATCCTGTCCGCGATGCTGATCCCGGCGCTGCGCCTCGCGCGAGACGAGGAGCGCGGCGGCAAGAACTTCCTGCGCCTCGTGGGCCGCGCCTACGCCGACCCGGCGCCGTTCATCCGCCACTTCCTCTCGGCCCAGTACACCGAGATGATCGGCCGCTACAAGGAAGCGTTCGGGCGCGCGCTGCCGCACCTGCCCAAGCAGGAGCTCACCTGGCGGCTGCATTTCGTCATGGGCGCGCTCTCGTACACGCTCGCGGGCACCGACGCGCTCAAGCTTTTCTCGCAGATGACCGGGACCGACAAGGAAAGGGACAACGACGAGCTGCTGATCCAGCGCCTCGCGCCGTTCCTCGTGGCAGGACTGAAAGCGCCGGCGCTCGGCGACACACGCAAGCTCGAGCTCGTCTCGGGCTATTGAAGGGAGCTCACGAAATGATGACCATCCTTGCCATCGTAATCGCCGCCGGTGCCGTCAAATGGGCGCTTGCCTACCATCGGGCGAGCGGCGTGGCCTGGTCGCTCGCGATGGCGGCCCTGGTCGCCGCGATCATGATTGCGACGCCCGCTTCGCCGGCGCTCGTCACGGCGCTGTGGGTCATGGTCGCGCTCTTCGCCGCGTTCTCGATCGTGAAGCCGCTGCGCGCGGCCGTGGTCACCAAGCCGCTCTTCGCCATCTACAAGAAGATCCTGCCGCAGGTGTCGCAGACCGAGCAGGAGGCACTCGACGCCGGCAGCATCTGGTGGGACGCCGACCTCTTCAGCGGCAAGCCCGAGTGGAAGAAGCTCCTCGCCTATCCGCAAGCGCGGCTTTCGGCCGAGGAGCAGGCGTTCATCGACGGGCCGGTCGAAGAGCTCTGCGGGATGCTGCACGAGTGGGAAGCCGTGCACGAGCGCATGGACCTCTCGCCCGAGGCGTGGAAATTCATCCGCGAGAAGGGCTTCCTCGGGATCATCATCCCGAAGTCCTTTGGCGGGCTCGGGTTCTCGGCTTTCGCGCATACCGAGATCGTCACCAAGATCTCGACCCGCAGCGGCACCGCCGCGGTGACCGTGATGGTGCCTAACTCGCTGGGGCCGGCGGAGCTCCTCATCCACTACGGCACCGACGAGCAGAAGAACCACTACCTCCCGCGGCTCGCGAAGGGATTGGAGATTCCCTGCTTCGCGCTCACCAACCCGGAAGCGGGTTCGGATGCCGGCGCGATCCCCGACTTCGGCATCGTCTGCAGGGGCATGCACGAGGGGCGCGAGGTCCTGGGCGTGCGGCTCACCTGGGAAAAGCGCTACATCACTCTCGGCCCGGTAGCGACGATCCTCGGCATGGCGTTCAAGCTCTTCGATCCCAAACACCTCCTCGGCAGCAAGGAAGACGTCGGCATCACCCTCGCGCTCATCCCCACGAGCCACAAGGGCGTGAACATCGGCCGGCGCCACATCCCGCTGGGGGCCGCGTTCATGAACGGGCCCAACTGGGGCAAGGACGTCTTCATCCCGATGGAGTGGGTGATCGGCGGCACCGAGTACATCGGCAAGGGATGGCGGATGCTGGTGGAATGCCTCGCCGCCGGACGCTCGATCTCGCTGCCGTCGATGTCGATGGCGGCCGGCAAGCTGGGCTCGCGCGCCACCGGCGCCTACGCGCGTGTGCGATCCCAGTTCCGCACGCCGATCGGCAAGTTCGAGGGGGTGGAAGAGCCGCTCGCCCGGATCGGGGGCTACACGTACATGATGGACGCCACGCGCCGCCTCACCATGGTGGCGCTCGATTCCGGCGAGAAGCCGTCGGTCATCTCCGCGATCTGCAAATACCACATGACGGAGCGCATGCGCCAGATCGTGAACGACGCCATGGACATCCACGGCGGCAAGGGAATCATGATGGGGCCGAACAACTACCTCGGCGCCGCGTACATGAGCATTCCCATCGCGATCACGGTGGAGGGCGCCAACATCCTCACGCGCTCGCTCATCATCTTCGGCCAGGGGGCGATCCGCTGCCACCCGTACGTGCTGAGGGAGATCAAGGCCGCCGGGGAGAATGACGGCGCGGAGTTCGACCGGGCGCTCTGGGGCCACTTGAGCTTCACCGTCTCCAACGCGGCGCGCGCGCTCTTCCTCGGCCTCACCGGCGGCAAGTTGGTCGCGGTGCCGGGCAGCCCCGAGGTGCGCCGTTATCTGCAGATCATGACGCGCTTCTCGTCGGCGTTCGCGTTGCTCTCCGACGTCTCGATGTTCGTCCTCGGCGGCAGCCTCAAGCGCAAGGAAAAGCTCTCGGGGCGCCTGGGCGACATCCTGTCGCTCCTCTACATGGCCTCGGCGACGGTGAAGCGCTTCGAAGACGAGGGACGGCAGAAGGATGATTTGCCATTGCTGCACTGGAGCATGTACGACGCCTTCTTCAAGATCCAGGTGGCGATGGAGGGCGTGCTGCAGAACTTCCCCAGCCGCTTCGTGGCCGCGTGGCTGCGCCTGCTGGTGTTCCCCAAGGGCCTCACGCTCGACGCGCCTACCGACAAGGTGGGGTCGAAAGTGGCGCAGATCCTCATCACCCCGGGCTCGGCGCGCGACCGGCTCACGGCCGGCGCGTACATCCCCCGCAATGAGAACGACACCGTCGGCCGGCTCGAATACGCGATGGAGGCGGTGATCAAGGCCGATCCGATCGAGGCGAAGGTGCGTGCCGCCATGAAGGCGGGGAAGCTGCCGCAGCCCTCGCTCGCCGAGCGGCGCGCAGCCGCGGTGCAGGAAAGAATCATCACGCAGGAGGAGCACGACCACCT
>JBDSRZ010000059.1:0-5024 GCA_039929025.1 Usitatibacter sp.
TCGGCCACGAGAAGGTGGGATAGAGCTCGACGCTGTCGAGGAGGCCCAGGCGGCCCGAGGTGCCCGCGCCCACGTAGATGAGGCGCCCGCCCGCCTCGATCCGCGGCACCGCCGCGGTCACGGCGGCCGCGATCTCGGTGCGCGCGGCGCTCACCGCATCGATCGCGCCGACCTGATCCTCGACGAAGGCGCTCACCAACTCGTCGACGGGATAGGCGTCGAGCAGCGCGTGCTCCGGATTCGGGGATTCGGTCTTGGACATGGGAACTGGTGGATACAATACGACGAAATGGCCCTCACCTACATCTGGACCAGCTTCTTCGTCATCGGCTTCGTAGCCGCGCTGGCGCAGTGGATTTTCCTCGGGGACGCCGATGTGTTCAAGCGGATCGTGGACGGCACCTTCGAGTCGGCGCGCTTCGCGGTGATGGACATCGCGCTCCCGCTCGCCGGCGTGATGACGCTGTGGATGGGGATCCTGGCGATCGGCGAGAAGGCGGGCGCGATCGATTTCGTCGCGCGGATCATCGGCCCGTTCTTCTCGCGAATCTTCCCGGGGGTGCCGCGGGACCATCCGGCCACGGGCCTGATGGTGATGAACTATTCGGCCAACTTCCTCGGGCTGGACAATGCCGCCACGCCGATCGGCCTGAGGGCGATGGAAAGCCTGCAGACGCTGAATCCCACCAAGGATGAGGCGACCGACGCGCAGATCATGTTCCTGGTGCTCAACACCGCCGGCATGACCCTGATCCCGGTGAGCGTCATGGCGCAGCGCGCGATCCTGGGTTCGAAGGATCCCTCCGACATCTTCATCCCGACGCTGATCGCGAGCTTCGCCGGCACGCTGGTGGCGCTGCTCGCCGTAGCGCTCAAGCAGCGCATTCGCCTCGCCGATCCCGTGGTGCTCGCATGGATCGGGGGCATCACCGCGTTCATGCTCGGGATCGTCTGGTATTTCACCCAGTTCCTCACCCGCGAAGAGATCCAGCTGGTGTCGAAGGTCGCGGGCAACCTGATCCTGCTCTCGATCATCGTCGGCTTCATCGGCGGCGCGCTTTATCGGCGCGCCAACGTCTACGAGGTCTTCATCGAGGGCGCCAAGGGCGGCATCCAGATGTCGCTGATGATCATCCCGTTTCTCGTCGGCATGCTGGTGGCCATCGGCGTGCTGCGCAACTCCGGCGTGCTCGACGTGCTCGTGGGCGTCGTCGCGTGGTGCATCGGAATGCTGGGGTTCAATACCGACTTCACCCCGTCGCTGCCGACCGCGATCATGAAATCGGTGAGCGGCAGCGGCGCGCGAGCGATGGCGATCGAGGCGATGAAGGTCCACGGCGTCGATTCCTTCGTCGGCCGCCTGGTCGCCATCATCCAGGGATCTTCGGACACCACGTTCTACATCGTCGCGCTCTACTTCGGATCCGTCGGCATCACCAAGACGCGCTACGCGATCACCTACGGCCTACTGGCCGACGCGGCGGCGGTCATCGCAGCGATCTGGGTGGCGTACCTCTTCTTCCACTGAGTGTCGCACCCGCGTAGGCGGGTGCCCAATGCATCACGAGCACTTTGCCCGCATTTCAGATCCGCTCCACCGGCTCCGCCAGGTAGAACCACTCGTTGCCCGGCAGCGCCGTCTTGTCGGGAAACACGATCCAGCCATTTCCCGGCGCCGTGACCGGCGTGCCGTCCTTGCGCGTGCCGATGAGCTCGCCTTTCTTCAGCGGATCAAAGCTCGACCATTCGCGGCTGAAGCGATCGTCCGCGTGGATGCGGTCGACGACTTCGTGGAGCCTCAACGCCTCGTACTTCGACACTTCCGTGGGCGCAGCGCCCGGGGTGATTCCGAGGAACGCGAGCGTGTTGCGGATCGCGCGGTAGGCGACCTCGGGGGAGGCGGGGTCGTCATGCTGGCCGCACTCGAGCGTGATCGCGTAGCCTCCTTGGGAGCGCATGTATTCCGTGGTTCCGACGCCGTAGCGCGGGTCCGCATTTGGCTGCCGCGCCGCCCCGGTCCGCACGCCCTCGTCCGCACGACGCGCGACGCCCTTGGCGTAGGTGGCGAGCCAGCCCAGCACGAAACGATCGACGCCGAGGCGCCTGGCCACCGCGCGCTCGCGCTCGGCATGCTCGAATGGCTCGATCTCCCCCGTGTTGTTCAGCGGACCCACCAGCGCGAACGCTTTGGTCTTCGCGCGCGTCGAGTGGAGGTCCAGCAGGACCTCGTGGCGAGCCAGGAGAGGGCACAGCCAGTTGGCGATGTGGTCCTCGAAATCGGCCGGCTCTTCGTTAGGGAAGAGATTGCGGTTGAGGTTGCGGTCGCCGGCGCGTTCGCTTTTCTGATAGGCGAGGGGATTGGTGATGGGAACGAACGTGACCGTCCCCGCGGCGATTTCGAGCGCACCGGAGTCGATCTCGGCCATCACCCGCGTGATCGCCCGCGTGCCACAAGTCTCGTTGCCGTGGACGGCGCCGGTGACGATAAGGCGCGGCCCGGCGCCGAGTCCGGTGTAGGTGACGGACTTGAAAGCCAATTTTTGCGTCGAGGAGGGCTGGTTCATGGAGCAATTCTAGGCGAAGGATTGTGGACAAAGGGGTCGATCCGCCTCGGTGGCGAGGGCTTATCCACAATTATCACTGAGACGCGCACGGGCCCGTTACCCCGATAAAATTTGCCCATGCCACTGAAAACCACCGCGGGCAATCACGGCGTGGTCGCCAAGGGCCGGGGCGCGACCATCAACCCGGAAGGCCGCTTCGAGAAGTGGTCGCGCGGCGCCGCCGACGATGGCTGGTTCCAGGATCCGGGCGACGAGCCTTCAAAGCCGAAGACGGTCATTGCCATCGAGCACGCGAAGAGCGTGATCTCGCGCCACAACTCGCCCGATGTCGGATTCGCACAATCGATCAATCCATATCGGGGATGCAGCCATGGTTGCACGTACTGTGCCCTTGGGAGCACGCTGATTTTGATGGGTGACGGGCGAACGCTGCCGCTATCGGAGCTCAAGTCTGGCGACGAGATTTATGGAACAAAGCGGATTGGAGACTATCGCCGCTATGCGAAGTCGCGAGTGCTCGCCCATTGGAGCACCGTCAAGCCGGCCTATCGTTTGACCCTCGAAGATGGCACTGAGCTGGTCACCAGCAGCGACCACCGGTTTCTGAGTGATAGGGGTTGGAAACATGTCACTGGGGCGGAATCCGGAAGATTGCGCCGGCCACATCTCACGACCGCAAACAAACTCATCGGCACGGGCGCATTCGCGGAAGGCCCCGCAGATTCTGACGGTTATCGACGCGGATATCTCTGCGGACTGATTCGCGGGGATGGCCACCTGAAGTCATATCACTACGAATCGAGAGGCAGGCAGGACAATGTCCATGCCTTCCGGCTTGCGCTATGTGATCCTCAAGCTCTGCTCAAAGCGCAGGACTACCTCCTCGACTTTGAAATCGCCACGCAGGAATTCCGATTCCAGGCTGCCGCGGGTAACAGACGCGCCCTCGATGCGATTCGCGCAACTTCCTTTGCGAGGGTCCAAGCGGTTCGCGATTTGATCGGGTGGCCAACGAACCAGGCAGCAGATTGGTCGAAAGGCTTTCTCGCGGGGATCTTCGACGCTGAGGGAAGCCTTGGCCAGACTGTGCTTCGCATTTGCAATACGGATTCGGAGATCACTGGATGGATTTCCGAGTCATTGAAGTCGCTCGGCTTCAGCTTCGTTGTCGAGCATCGTCACCTCGTGGAGAGAAAGCCGATCGATGTCGTGAGGCTCACGGGAGGGCTGCGAGAGCAGCTCAGGTTTTTCCACACGGTTCGCCCGGCCATCACCCGCAAGCTCAACCTCGAAGGCCGGGCCATCCGGAGCGACGCCAAACTGCGCGTGGTCAGTATCGAGCCACTAGGCAAGGCGATACGCCTCTATGACATCACGACCGAAACCGAGGACTTCATCGCCAACGGTGTCGTGAGCCACAACTGCTTCGCCCGCCCGAGCCACGCCTACCTCGGCTTGTCGCCGGGAATCGATTTCGAAACGCGGCTCTTCGCGAAGGTGAACGCGGCAGAGAAGTTGCGCGAAGAGATCGCCAAGCCCACTTACCGCTGCGAGGTTCTCACGATCGGAGTCAACACCGATGCCTACCAGCCGATCGAGCGCGAATACAAGATCACACGCTCGATTCTGGAGCTCGCCTACGAGACACGGCATCCGGTTTCGCTCATCACCAAGTCGGCGCTGATCGAGCGCGACATCGACCTGCTGGCGCCGATGGCGAAGGAAAACCTGGTGAGCGCCACGCTTTCCGTCACCACACTCGACCACGAAATTTCGCGGCACATGGAGCCGCGCACAAGCGCCCCCGCACGTCGCCTCAAGGCGATCGAGCGGCTCGCGGCCGCAGGGATTCCCGTCAACGTGAACGTGGCGCCCGTCATCCCTTTCCTGACCGATTCCGAGCTCGAACCGATTCTCGAGGCGGCCGCGGCCGCGGGGGCGAAGAGCGCCGGCTACGTATTGATGCGACTACCCTGGGAAGTGAAGGACATTTTCCGGGCGTGGCTCGAGGCCCATTTCCCGCTCAAGGCAGCCCATGTCATGTCGCGCGTACATGAGATGCGCGGGGGGCGTGATAACGATCCCAACTTCGGCACTCGCATGACAGGGCAGGGCCTCTTCGCCGAGTTCCTCAAGCAGCGCTTCGACAAGGCCTGCCGCCGCCTGCACCTGAACGAGGGCCGCGCCTTCGAGCTCGACTGCAGCCGCTTCCGGCAACCCACGCTGCACGGCCAAGGCAGCCTCTTCTAGCGCCTCGGTAGGGTCTCGGTTTGAGGCGTCCGCTTCCGACGGCGGATTCAACCGGTCGATGCAACACAATTTGCGCCTTTAGTCGGAAGGAGTGTTGTTCATGGAGCGGAGGCGGCGGATTATCTACTCGGCAACCCAGAGGGCTCTCATCTGGGATCGCTGGCAGAAGGGCGAGACGCTTCACCAGATCGCCAAGCTGTTCGATCGATA
>JBDSRZ010000060.1:0-10462 GCA_039929025.1 Usitatibacter sp.
CGGTGTACTCGACGATCGCTCTTCGATCGCCCTGCTCCGCAGTGCCTGAAAGCAGAGTTACGACACTCTTCCCGGCGATCGGGTCGATCCATTCCTGGGGCGTCGCAGCGGCAAGCTCGCAGACCGTGGGCAGCAGATCCACCAGCGAGACCAGCCCCGCCACTCTCCGCGCCGGGAATCGCGAGGGCGCATTCACGATGAACGGCACGCGCGCGGAGCCCTCGAAGAAGGTCTGCTTGTACCACATGCCCCGCTCGCCCAGCATCTCGCCGTGGTCGGAGATGACGATGACGATCGTATCCTCGCGCATCTCGCACGTGTCGAGGACTTTGAGCAGCCTGCCGAACTTGTCGTCGATGTATTCGACGTTGCCGTAGTAGGCGTGGCGGGCCGTGCGTACGTGCTCGTCGGTGATCTCGGCGTTGGCCATGCCGTGCGACTCGTGCAACCAGCGGCTGTGGATGTCGCGCTCGGCCAGCGGGATCGGCGCCACCGCCGGCATGTCGATGTCCTCGTGGCGAAAGCGATCCCAGTGCTCCTGGCTCGTCGTGTACGGCGGGTGCGGATGGCTGAACGACGCCATCATGAAAAAGGCAGGCCGATCGGGCTCACGCGCCAGGTCGTAGAGTTTCTGCGTGGCGAGGACCTCGACCTCGTCGTCGTAATCCATCTGCAGGCTCCGCACGCACACGCCCGCCTCGGTCACGTTCCTCATGCTGATGCCGGAGGGCTTGTCCGACGGCCCCGCGCGCCAGTTGGGCGTCCACGCGAAATCGGCCGGATAGATGTCGGTGGTGAGGCGCTCCTGGAAACCGTGCAACTGGTCCGGGCCGATGAAGTGCATCTTCCCGGAGAGGATCGTGCGATAGCCGCCCGCGGCGAGGTAATGCAGCAGCGTCGGGATCGAGGCCGGGAACTCGGCCGCGTTGTCGTAGGCGCCGATCTCGGTGGGTTGCCGCCCCGAGAGCATCGAGAAGCGCGACGGTGCGCAGATGGGCGAGTTGCAGTACGCGGCGTCGAACACCACGCCCGTCTCCGCGAGCTTCGACATCGTGGACGCGCGCACGACCTTGTTCCCATGAAACGGCAGCGCGAACGCCGTCATCTGGTCGGACATCAGCACCAGGAAGTTGGGGCGCTTCATGCTCAGTCGATCTTGGCGCCCGACTTCGCGATCACCTCGGCCCAGCGCGCCTTCTCGCTGGCGACCATGGCGGCGAACTCGGCTGGCTTCGCCGTCACCACGTCGGCCCCCTGCTTCGCGAAGGCTTCCACGAGATCGGGACGCGCAAGCACCTTGGTCGTGTCGTCATAGAGCTTCTTCAGCACCGGCGCCGGCGTGCCCGCCGGTGCCATCAGGCCGTACCAGGACTCCACCACGAAGTCCGGCAAGCCAGCCTCCGCCATCGTCGGTAGATCGGGCATGGCGGGCGAACGCTTGGCGCCGGTGACCGCAAGCGCGCGAAGCTTGCCGGCGCGAACCTGCGGGAGAGCCAGCGGCGCGTTCACGAACGCGAAGTTGACCTGGCCGCCAACGATCTCGAGCACCGCTTGCGGCGCGTTCTTGTACGGCACGTGGACGATGTCGATCCCCGCGACGCTCTTGAGGAGCTCGCCCGAGAGATGGTTCGAGGTCCCGTGGCCGAAGGAGGCAAAGTTGAGCTCTCCGGGCTTCGCCTTCGCGAGCGCCACCAGTTCCTTCACCGTCGTCGCCGGCACGCTCGGATGCACCACGAGGATGTTGGGCACCGAGGCCACGAGCGTAATCGGTGCGAATTCCTTCACCGCGTCGAACGGCATGTTCTTGTAGAGGCCCGGATTGATCGTATGCGTGCCGGTCGTGGCCATGAGGAGCGTGTAGCCATCGGAGACCGATTTCGCCACCTGCGCTGAGCCGATGTTGCCTCCGGCACCCACGACGGGCTCGACGACAACTTGTTGACCGAGGGCGGTTTGGAGCTTGTCGGCAAGGACACGCGTGAGGATGTCGACGGCTCCGCCTGCGGCGAAGGGCACGACGATTTTCACGGGCTTGGTGGGATACGACTGCGCTACCGCGGCGGTGCTGAAAACGAGGCCGGCCGCGATTGCGGCGGCGGCGGATGAGAGCAGGTTACGGCGGTGCATCGGGACTCCTTTGGGTGACTATTGGGGCGACACTCGAAGTCTACCGTGGGGCGCCTACTGCATTCGCGAAGCCTTTGGTCCAATCAGAAGGGCCGCGAAAGCGGCCCCTTGGTTACCCTCACCCTGCCCTCTCCCAAGGGAGAGGGTCATTCTAGTCAGCCCGGGGATGCTCGCGGTGCTCATGCGCCCACGAAAGCACCCGATGCTGCACTGCGTCAAAGCGGCCGGCGGCCCGCTGGCGCGCGGGCGGGCTAAGATGCCTGACCCCAACTCCAGTGGAGGATGCCCCCATGACTTCGCACGCAACCCGGACGCGCCTGGGCGCGTTTCTCGCCGCGGCGGTCGTCGCCGGCGCAGCCTCGGCGCAGGTCAAGCTGCCCCCGACCGTGTCGTGGAGTGCCTACGACTTGGGCTCCGGCGGCTACAACCAGGCCGTGGCCATCGGCAATGCCCTCAAGCAGAAGTACAACGTGAGCCTGCGCGTGCTGCCGGGGAAGAACGACGTCTCGCGCAACCTGCCGGTGCGCGAGGGCCAGGTGCAGTTTTCCGCCAACGGGGTCGGCGGCGCCTATCTCGCCCAGGAGGGCGTGTTCGAGTTCGGCGCCCCCGACTGGGGCCCGCAGCCGGTCCGCGGCCTGATGCTCAACACCTCGGACCAGGTGCTGACCGTGGTCGCGGCGAAGGACAGCGGCGTGAAGACGGTCGCCGACCTGAAGGGCAAGCGCGTGGCTTGGGTGATCGGCTCGCCCTCGCTCAACCAGAACATCACCGCGATGCTGCGTTTCGCCAATCTCACCTGGGACGACGTGACGAAGGTCGAGTTCGGTGGCTTCGCCGCGGCGATGGACGGCATCGTCAACAACCAGGTGGACGCCGCCTTCACCTCGTCGATCTCGGGCCTGGCCTACAAGGTCGCCAAGTCGCCGCGCGGCCTCGTCTACCCGGTCTTCCCGCACAACGACAAGGCCGGCTGGGAGCGCATGAACAAGGTGGCGCCGTTCTTCTTCCCGTTCATGGGGACGGAGGGCGCGGAGCTGTCGAAGGACAAACCCGCGGAGTCCGCGTCCTATCCGTACCCGATCCTCATGAGCTATGCCTCGCAGGACGCGGACCTCGTCTACAACATGACCAAGGCGATGGTGGAGGCCTTCGACATGTACAAGGACGCGGCGCCGGGCAACAGCGGCTGGGCGGCGGACCGGCAGAACTTCGCCTGGGTGATCCCCTACCACGACGGCGCCATCCGCTACTGGAAGGAGGCGGGCAGGTGGAAGCCTGAGCACCAGGCGCATAACGACAAGCTGGTGCAACGCCAGAGGGTCCTCGCCGCCGCCTGGGCGCAGGTGAAGAAGGCCAACCACGCCGACGCCAAGGAGTTTGTGGCGGCGTGGCAGAAGACGCGCGCCGCGGCGCTCGAGAAGGCCGGCTTCGACGCCGTAACGACATCCTGGTGAGCACCGAGGCGCGCTATCGCAGGCTCCCCCCTGCGTGGCGCGCCGTGTTGATCGCGCTCGTCCTGGGCGCGATCGGCCTCGCCCTCAACCAGCTCCTCAACCTCGGTTTCCTGGTCGGGGGCACGCTCCTCGAGGGGGCGTACCTGTACTGGCTGTGCGCGCTGCTCGTGGGCAGCGTGTTCCTGCTGCTTCCGGCGGGCCCGCGCGCCCGGCGCGACGGCGTGCCGTGGTACGACGCGGCGCTGTTCGCGCTCTCGTTTGCGGTGTTCGCGTATTTCGCCTTGAACGCCAACCGCATCCTCAGCGAGGGCTGGGAGTACAAGGCGCCGCGGGAGGCGGTGTGGGTCGCCTATGCCGGTTGGCTGATGCTGCTCGAAGCGACACGACGCGCGGGCGGCACCGCGGTGTTCGTGGTGGTCACGATCATCTCGCTCTACCCCGTCTACGCCGGCTACATGCCGGGCCCGATCTCGGGCCTGCCTCGTGACCTCGCCGGCACCGCCTCCTTCCACTTCGCCAGCAGCGAGAGCGTGCTCGGCATCCCGACGCGGGCCTTCGGCGAGTTGGTGATCGGCTTCGTCGTATTCGGCGCCACGCTGCAATACACCGGCGCGGCGCATTTCTTCAACAACCTCGCGTTCGCGCTCTTCGGTTCGGTGCGCGGCGGGCCGGCCAAGGTATCCATCTTCGCCAGTGGCCTGATGGGTTCGGTCTCGGGCAGCGTGGTCTCCAACGTGCTCACCACCGGCGTGGTGACCATCCCGGCGATGAAGCGCATCGGCTTCTCCCCTGCCTACGCCGCTGGGGTGGAAGCCTGCGCTTCGACGGGCGGCGTGCTGATGCCGCCGGTGATGGGCGCCACGGCCTTCGTCATGGCGGCATTTCTCGGCGTGCCCTACGCGACAGTCGCGCTCGCCGCCCTGGTGCCTTCTCTGCTCTTCTACTTCGCGCTCTTCGTCCAGATCGACGGTTATGCGGCCAGGCGCGGGTTGAAGGGCTTGCCGCGCGCCGAGCTGCCACCGCTGGCCCGTACCTTCGCCGACGGCTGGCATTACCTGTTCGTGTTCGCGCTGCTGGTGTGGATGCTGTTCGTCCTGCAGCGTGAGTCGCTCGCGCCCTTCTATGCGACTGCGCTGCTGCTCGTCATCAACCAGTTCTCGAAGCAGTACCGGTTGGATGGCAGCAAGCTCGGCGCGCTTCTGGTGGGCGTGGCCACGGCGCTCGCCGAGCTCGCCGCGCTCCTCGCGGGCGTGGGCCTGATCATCGGCGCGTTGTCGATGACGGGGCTTGCCGGCACGCTGGCCAACGACCTCGTCTACCTCGCCGGCAATAACATCTACGTGCTCCTGGTGATGGGCGCCATCACCAGCTTCGTCTTCGGCATGGGCATGACGATCACGGCCTGCTACATCTTCCTGGCGATCGTGCTGGCGCCGCCGCTGGTGGCCGCCGGATTCGACCCGGTGGCGGTGCACCTCTTCATGATGTACTGGGGCATGGTGTCGTTCATCACGCCCCCGGTGGCCATCGCGGCGTTCGTCGCCGCCGGAATCGCCGAGGCGGCGCCGATGCGCGTGGGCCTGCAATCGATGCGCCTGGGCAGCGCCATGTACTTCGTGCCGTTCTTCTTCGTCCTCAATCCCGCGCTGATCCTGCGCGGCTCGACCTGGGAGATCGCCGTCGTGGTGGGAACGGCCCTGCTCGGCATCGCGCTCATCGCCTCGGCGCTCGAGGGTTATCTCGTCGGCTTCGGCACCATCAGGAACGATCCGGCCGGATGGGTGGCGAGGCTGCTCGTGCTCGCCGGAGGGCTGGCCATGGCGCTTCCCGGCGGCGGCGAGCTCGGCCTGAGCCACGTGCAGCTGTCGGTGGCCGGCGCGGTGTTCGCGGTGAGCGGCGCCTTCATCGTGAGAAGGCGCGCCCGGCGGGATCTGGATCCACGCGGACGCATCATCATCGACGCGGATCGCTGAAGAGCCGCCCCATCCAGGGCGGCGAGCTGCGGGTCGCTGGTGCCGCGCCCGAGCAGGAGGTCGGCGTGGCGGCTTTTCTTTATGCCGCGCTGAGCATCAAGTGCCGTAGCGAGCCGCGGAAGCGAACTGCCGGAAGGCCGCAAGCGCGCTGTAGCAGGCGAGCATCGCGGTCTTGGGGTTGTCGGGCGAGGGCACGCTCTCGAACCGCAGGTCGATGGTGCCGGTCGGGCCCTTGATGCGGATGTAGTGGGTATTGAATCGCAGCGCCGGGTCGGCCACCACCTTGAGTCGCGTGCGGTCGAAGCCGATGCCGGCCAGCGCCAGCACCGCGGCGATGTTCACGTTGGCGGGGAAATGCGGCACGCCTTCGCGAGCGCTGCCTTCGAACAGCGTGGTCGCACCGTCGAGCCGGTCCAGGTCGACGCAGAGCTTCTCGACGTAGTCGATGCCCTTCCACGCCGCCGGGGGCTTGGTGACCGCGATGCTCACCTCGTCGGCGCCGGCCTCGCACGCGGCCTTCAGCGCATCCAGGCCACCGATGCCGCCCGAGGGCACGTAGAGCATCGCGCCATGGGCCTTCGCCGCGCGCTCGAGCCGCTCGCGCACCGCGTCGTCGGACAAAGCGCCGCCGGACAGCACGATGAGGGAGATGCCGCCCGCGAGCAGCTTCTCGCCGTGCTCGCGCACCGCCTCGTGGGAGGCGGCCTCCACCACCACGTCGGGACGCGCGGCGAGCAGCGCCTCGGTGCCGACGACATAGTCCACGCCGTATTCCGCGGCGAGCGCCTTGCCGCGCGAGGCGGGCCCGCGGCCCGCGACCGCCACTACCCGCGCCTCGCCCAGGCGCCCCTGCTGCACGTGCTCGAGGAAGAGCCGCGCGATGGTACCGCCGCCCAGGAGTCCAAGGCGCATTCCGAATCCCTTCATTGAGTGTCGCTACACCTCAGTCTAATATGGCCCGATACCCACCCTCAGGAGACCCCCGTGAATCGCGCCCCCGCCGTTCTCGCAGCCGCCGTTCTCGCCACCTCCGCCAGCGCCCTCGCGGCGTATCCCGAGCGTCCTGTCAAGCTGATCGTGCCGTGGGCCGCGGGCGGCGATACCGACGTGGTCTATCGTGCCTTCGCCCCGCACCTGCAGAAGCACCTGGGCGGCACCGTGGTCATCGCCAACGTGGGCGGCGCCTCGGGCACCAAGGGCGCGCGCGAGGCGAAGGACGCGCCCGCGGACGGCTACACCATCTTCGCGGCGCACGATTCGCTCCACTCGACCTACTACACGGGCGTGGCCGACGTGAAATGGAGCGACTTCGAGCCGCTGTGCCTGGTCGCCTCGACGCCGTCCATCGTCACCGCGAGCCCCAAGTCGCCCTGGGCGGACATGAAGGCGATGATCGCCGACGCGAAGAAGCGCCCCGGGGAGGTCACCGTGGGTGCGACGCTGGGCTCCACCAGCCACTTCTTCCCGGCGCTGGTGGAGAAGGCCGTGGGGGCCAAGTTCAAGTACGTCTCCTACGAAGGCACCGCGCCGCGCATGAACGCGCTGATGGGCAGCCACATCGACCTCGCCGAGTCGAACCTCACGCAGAAGGGCAAGGTCGACGCGGGGCAGATGAAGTTCCTCGCCATCGCCACCGACAAGCGCGCCCCCGAGATGCCCGACCTTCCGACGCTCAAGGAGCTGGGCATCGACGTGACCTACGCCGTCAACCGCGGGCTGCTGGTCAACAAGGGAACGCCGCAGGACATCGTGAAGAAGCTCGCCTCGGCATGCGGCGCGGCCGCGAAGGAGCCTGCCTTCGCCGAGGCGATGGCGAAACAGGGCACCCTGGTCAACTACAAGACGCCCTCCGACTACACCCAATTCCTGCTTTCCAACGACACCATCAACCGGGACCTCGCCAAGGATCTCGGCATGCTGAAGCGCTGATCCGCGGCCGGCCGCGATGGGCCGCGACGGCTTCACGGGGCTCGCCGTCCTCGCCGCGAGCCTCGTGCTTTTGTGGGGCACCCTGGGCCTGGAGCGCCATCCGATGGTGCCCGTGGGCCCGGCGTTCTATCCGCAGATCGTGCTGGGCATCACGGCGCTGATGGCGCTGGCGCTGGTCGTCGCCGATGTCGTGCTGCATCGCCGCGGGCGCGACGCGGCGCCTCGCGCGGAGCGCCCGCGCTACGGCCTCGTGGTGCTCGCCTTCGCCGTCTTCGGCGCCTACGTCGTGGCGCTGCCCTTCGTCGGCTTCCGCATCGCGACCTTCGCCTTCGTCGCCGCGATGCAGGCGGCCCTCGATCCACCGAAGGATGCGCGGGGCTGGCTGCGGGTGGGCGTGGTGGCGCTCGTCACCGCCGGCGCGGTCTACGTCGTCTTCGAGCGATACCTGCACGTGTTGCTGCCGCGCGGCCTCTGGACGGGGTTCTAGATGTTCGAGCTGCTCGGGGCGGGCCTCGCCAACGTGGTGCAACTCAAGTACCTCGTGCCACTGGTGCTGGGCACGCTCGTCGGGGTGATCGGCGGCGCGCTGCCGGGCGTGACCATCACCATGACGATCATCATCGTGCTGCCGTTCACCTTCGGCCTCGACCCGCTGCAGGGGCTCTCGGCGATGGTGGGCGTCTACGTCGGCGGCTCCGCGGGCGGGCTCATCACGGCGTGCCTGCTGGGGCTGCCGGGCACGCCCTCGGCCGTCGCGACCACGTTCGACGGCTTCCCGATGGCGCGAAAGGGCCAACCCGGCCGGGCGCTGTGGCTCGGCATCTGGTCGTCGTTCTTCGGCGGGCTCATCGGTGGCATCTTCCTCATCGCCACCACCGGCCCGCTCGCCACTTTCGCGCTGGCCTTCGGCCCGTGGGAATTCTTCTCGCTCTTCGTGCTGGCGCTGTCGATGGTGGCCGGGCTGGTCGAGGCCTCGCTGCTGAAGGGATTGCTCGCCGGGATGCTGGGGCTCGTCGTCACCGTGATCGGCAACGATCCCGTGATGGGCTCGGAGCGGCTCACCTTCGGCATCGGGTTCCTGTCGGGCGGCATCGAGTTCCTGCCGGTGCTGATCGGCGTCTTCGCCTTCGCGCAGATCATGGGCGACGTGGAGAAGATGCGCGGGGCGCGCAAGGCCGCCGAAGCGGTGAGCGCCACGGCGAGCCTCGCGGTGTCGCACCTGGAGGTACTGGCCGAGATCGTGAAGCGCCCGATCCTGCTGCTGTGGTCCTCGGTGATCGGGGTCTGGATCGGCGTGCTGCCGGCCATCGGCGGGAGCGCCGCCAACATGATGGCCTACGACCAGGCGAAGAAATTTTCCAGGCGCCCGGACGAGTTCGGCAGCGGCATTCCGGAAGGCATCATCGCCTCCGAGTCGGCCAACAACGCCAACGTCGGCGGCTCGCTCGTGACCATCATGGCCTTCGGCATCCCGGGAGATGCCGTGACCGCGGTGATGCTGGGCGCGCTCACCATCCACGGCATCCAGTCGGGGCCGCTGTTCATTTCCCAGCAGGCCACGCTCGCCTACGGCATCTTCGCCGCCTACCTGCTGGCCCACGTGATCATGGTGATCGTGATGGCGCTGAGCGCGCGCTGGGCGCTGCGCATGGTGAGCGTGCCCAAGGCGATCCTCTTCCCGTTGGTGCTGGTGCTGTGCGTGGTGGGCGCCTACGCGCTCAACAACACCATGGCCAACGTCTACGTGCTGCTCGCCTTCGGCGTGCTGGGCTACGCGATGGTGAAGGTGGGCCTGCCCCTCGCGCCTTTCATCCTCGGCGTGATCCTCGGCGACCAGATCGAGATCAACCTGGTGCGGGCGATCATGAGCGATTCGAATCCGTGGCTGTTCGTAACGCGGCCGATATCGGGGCTGCTGCTGGCCGCTTCGGTGGCGAGCGTGGTGTTCGCGCTCTGGCAGCATCGAAGGGCGGCGCGGAGGAAGGCGGCAAGGCAGAAGGTGGGAGAGGCGGATTTCTGAAGCGCAGGGATGCTTCGCTGCCGGCCGCTTCGGGCCGGGACCTCCGCGGGGCTCCCGAAGGAGTCCCTCTGCCACAAGATTGAGCGGTGGCTGGAGTTGCACTAGGGGCCGCGGGCGCGCAAGGCGGCGCCAAGCAACGACGCCTCCAGCAGAACGTCCACACCCGAAGGCGGCCGAATGGCGCGTGCGGGAATATCGGCACCGGCGCGCCATCGGCTCACCGCCTCGCGCTTGGCGTCGCCTTCGACCAGGAAGAGCACTTCGCGTGATCGGCTCAAGCGCGCGGCACTGAGGGACACGCGCTGGCGCGGGGGCTTGGGCGCATCGAGGACCGCGAACGCGTCCGCCTCGCTCGGCCCGGCGCTCCGATCGCGCCCCGGGAAGAGGCTCGCGGTGTGGCCGTCCTCACCGAGACCGAGCAGCACGAGGTCGAAATCGCCGACGCCGCCGAGCATTTGCGCATAGGCGAGCGCTGCCGCGCGGGCGCCGAGCTCGCCCGGAATGACATGCACGCGGCTCTGCGGAATCGGGACATGATCGAGCCAGGCGTCGGCCGCCATCCGGCTGTTGCGCGCGGGGTCGGTGGGCTGCAGGCAACGTTCGTCGCCGAACCAGATCTCCCAGCGCGACCAATCCGTGTCGGCGCTGCGCAGCAGCGTGTAGACCCCGCGCGGCGTCTCGCCGCCGGCGAGCACGATCACGAAGCGTCCGTGCCGCTCGAGCGCGCGCGCCGCGGCATCGAGGACGCGCTGGCCGGCCGCTTGCCGCAACGCCGCGGCGTCGGCGACGCCGATCCAGCGGGCGGCGCTCAATCCTCGGCCGCCCACAATCGAAACCCGCCGCGGAAGGCGTCGGCATTGCCGCCGCGGCGTGCCCCCGGCGGCATGCGTTTCAGCTTCCTCACGTTGCCTCCGCCCAGCACCACGTCGTCGGGCAGCAACGCGAGGCGGAATCCTTCC
>JBDSRZ010000061.1:0-8545 GCA_039929025.1 Usitatibacter sp.
CTCACAAATGAATCACTTGGATCCATAGTGAGCACTGCAATAGTGCTTCGCCTCAGACCCATGCAAGCATCCAAAGCTAGCGCCACCCAGCACCCACCTCTATCGGCTGTAACTTGTTAAAGAGCGACGGCTATCCCTTGCCGGGCCAACTACTGGGATTGGTTGCGGGGGCAGGATTTGAACCTGCGACCTTCGGGTTATGAGCCCGACGAGCTGCCAGACTGCTCCACCCCGCGCCAGATCGACGGATATTGCAGTCGTCGAGAAATGAAATTATGCCCGTTGCAGCGCCCTGCGTCAACTTCATCTGACGCAGGGACCTCGGGCCCGCCCACAGGCGCCCTTACAAATCAGTCGCTTAGCGGCGACAACCTCACGCGGGACGACGTTCCAGGACAGCCTGGGCCAAGGTGCCGCTATCCACGTGCTCGAGCTCCCCTCCGACCGGCAATCCGCGGGCGATCCGGGACACCTTGAGGTCCTTGCCGGCGAGCAGCTCACTTATGTAGTGGGCCGTGGCCTCGCCTTCGACGGTGAAGTTGGTGGCCAGCACCACCTCGGTCACCACGCCATCGATCGCGCGCCGCACCAGGCGATCGAGGTGGATCTCGTGCGGCCCGATGCCGTCCAGCGGCGAGAGCCTGCCCATGAGGACGAAGTAGAGGCCCGCATAGCTCTGGCTCTGCTCCATCATCAGCAGGTCCCCGGGAGACTCGACCACGCAAAGCAGCGACGGGTCGCGGCGCGCCGAGGCACACAACGAGCAGAGCTCAGTCTCGGTGAACGTGTTGCAACGCGCGCAGTGGCGGATCCTGCCGAGGGCCTCGCTGAGAGCACCGGCAAGGCGCTGCGCGCCCTTGGTATCGCGCTGCAGCAGGTGGTAGGCCATGCGCTGCGCGGACTTGGGCCCCACGCCCGGCAGGCACCTCAGCGCCTGGATCAGCTCATCGAGCGTCGCGGGCTTCTCCATCGGTTCAGAACGGCAGCCCCATGCCCGGCGGGAGGTTGAGGCCGGCGGCGAATCCCGCCATCTTCGCCTGGGTCGCCGCATCGGCCTTCGCCGAGGCATCGTTCATCGCCGACATGACGAGATCTTCGAGCATGTCCTTGTCCTCGCCCACGAGGCTCGGGTCGATCGTCACTCGCTTCACCGTGAACTTGCAGGTCATGACGACCTTCACCAGGCCGGCGCCCGACTGGCCCTCGACCTCGATCGAGGCGAGCTCCTCCTGCGCCTTGCGCATGTTCTCCTGCATCTGCTGCGCCTGCTTCATCAAGCCGCCCAGGCCACCCTTCATCATCTGCTCACCTCTTCGCGTCGGATTGCCCGCCATCCTCGGCGGGCCGGATTGAGGAACTCACCACCTCGGCGCCCAGGTCGCGCACCAGGTCGCGCACGAAGGGATCCTCCTCGATGGCTTCGGCTGCGTTCGCCTGGCGCCTGGCCATCTCCTTCGAGTTGGCGGCGGCGAGGCTGGTGCCGGCGGTCGAGCCCACCGTCACCGTGAGGCGCAGCGCGGACCCGAAGTGCTGCGCGAGCTCCGCCTTGAGCTTGTCCTGGTACGCCTTCTCCGCATACATGCGGTGGGTCTCGGGAACCATCAGCTGCAGGTGGGTATTGGCGAACGAGACCAGCTCGCCGTGGCGCGCGACCATGCCGGCGAGGCCGGTGAGCCCGATGCGCTCGACCAGCGCCGGCCAGTTGCCGTCGAATTCGATCCCGGGTTTCTGCGCGGCAGCCGATGCAGGCGCCGCGGTCAAAGCGGCAGCGATCGGGCCGGTAGCAGCCCTCTTCGCCGCGGCAGGAGAGCGGGATTCGGACATGCGTTCGAGCGTCGCCGGACGCTCGGCCTGCACGCCCGTAGAGCCCTGCGCAAACGAGAGCATCCGCAGCAGTGTCATGGTGAAGCCGGCGAACTCGTCAGGCGCGAGCGAAAGGTCGCGCCGGCCCAGCAGCGCCACCTGGTACATCACCTGGATTCGCCCGGCGTCGAGCCTCTGGGCGAGCGCGGTCAGCCGGTCTGCGTCGGGCTCGTCGTCCGCCGGTGGCGCACCCGCCTGCGCGAGCGCCGCGCGATGCAGGATCGCGGCGATCTCCTCCAGCGCCATGTCGTAGGACAGGCTGCGGCTCGCGATCCGCTCGGCCTCCGCGATGGTGCCCTTGCCATCGGCAGCGGCAATGTTCTCGAGGAGCGGCCAGATCAGGTCGGACCCGAGCGACCCGAGCATTCCAGCGACTTGCGTGGTGGTCACGCGCCCACCACCGTGCGCGATCGCCTGGTCGAGCAGGCTCAGGCTGTCGCGCAGGCTTCCCGCCGCCGCCTTGCCGAGCTGCAGCAATGCGGGCTGCTCGAAGGCGATCCCCTCGGCGGCGAGCACGCGCTCGAGGTGCGCCGCGATCACCGGCGGAGGCTGGGGCTTGAGATTGAACTGCAGGCATCGCGAAAGCACTGTCACCGGCACCTTCTGCGGATCGGTGGTCGCGAGGATGAACTTCACGTGCTCCGGCGGCTCTTCAAGCGTCTTCAGCATCGAATTGAAGGCGTGGCGCGACAGCATGTGCACCTCGTCGATGATGTAGACCTTGAAGCGGCCCGACACCGGCATGTACTGCGCGGTGTCCAGCAGCTCGCGCATCTCGTCCACCTTGGTGTTGGTGGCCGCGTCGACCTCGAGCAGGTCCACGAAGCGTCCGCTGTCGATATCCACGCAGGCGCGGCACTTCCCGCACGGCTTCGAGGTGATGCCCGTTTCGCAGTTGAGCGCCTTGGCGAGGATGCGAGCCAGCGTCGTCTTGCCGGTGCCGCGTGTCCCGGTGAAGAGGTAGGCGTGATGCAGGCGCTTCGAGTCAAGGGCGTTGACGAGCGCGATGACGACGTGCGGCTGCCCGACGATCTCCTCGAAGACGCGGGGACGCCACTTGCGGGCCAGTACCTGGTAGGTCATCGCTTGGTAAGAGGAAGAGCGCTGAGGGACTCTCGTCGGGTCCTCAGGCCAAGAATTAAATGGCGAGCCTGACCCCCGGCACTTGAAGCGATCGACTGTGGCTGCTTCGTTCCCGACCTGACCAGGTTCATCGGGCTTCAATGCGGGGAGGCCCGCCACTTGGAATTATGACACAGCGAAACCGCTATTCGAGCGCGCATGTGCGCAATCCTGCGAAGGGATCGGCCCTTTCCGGCAGGTAGAAGTTGCGGAAGCGATCATGCACCAGCCGCGCCTGCGTCGCATAACATCCGCCGCGCAACACGAAGTGCGATTCGAACCACGGCTGTGAGTATTCCTTGTACGGATCGGCGCTGAAACCCGGGTAGGGAAGGAATGGCGTCGAGGTCCATTCCCACACCTGTCCCGTCCCGGGCAAGCGACCCGAGCGCGCGGCGTACTCCCATTCCGTCTCGCTCGGCAGGCGGCGTCGGGCCCAGCGGCAGAAGGCTTCCGCCTCGTATTGGGAGACACGCTCCATGGGATTACGCGCGGCGAGCGGCCGCCAGGCGTCGAAGCGCCGAGTGCTCCACGATCCGCCATCCGGCCGCCAGTCGAGCGGCGCGCTTCGACCGCTTTCTTCCAGCCACGCGCGTCCCTGCACAGACCAGAGGTCCTTGCGCCGGTAGCCGCCGTCGTCGACGAACTGCGCGAATTCCCCTTGGGAAGCGGCCCGATCGGCCATCTGGAAAGCAGGCACCGAGCGTGTATGAGCCCATTTCTCGTTGTCGAACACGAAACTCGCGCAATCGCGCGCGGTTCCCTGCTCGAGCTCGCCGGCGGGGAATGCGATATCGCGCGCGTCACCGGCCGACGCGGCAGCGGCGAGACAATCGCCTTGCGGGCCCGGCAGGCCGAGGGTCTGCAACGTCATCCGCAGCGCTTCGGCGTGCATGTCCTCGTGCAGCAGGGCGAGCGCGAAGAAGTAGCGCTCTTCCGGTGGCGTTCGGTGCAACCTGCCAAGGGTGGCGTCGAACGTGTCCTCCATGTAACCGCGCAGCACGCTCGCCGGCGGGTAAGGCAGGGACCAACGAGTCGCATGGGCCACCGCCGTGGAGTCGAACATCGCGTCGGCGCCCTGCAGCAGCGAACCTCTTGCTACCGCCCGCTCCTGCGGAGAATGGCGCAGACACCAGCGCTCCTGGAACCAGGCGATGTGCGAAAGCTCCCATAGCGGCGGATTGACGATCGGCAGGCGCGGGACGGTCAGCGCCTCGAGGTCCAGGTGCGCATACACGTGCAGGGTGCGATCGCGTGCGTCGCGCAGCGCCTGCGCGAGCCGTTCGCCTTCGTATAATGGGCCGATGGTTTCTTCGGCCAAGCCTGTGGTCTGCATCGTGACGCCCGGGACGCGGAGTGCGAACAATGGCAATTGGCGCACCGCGGCTCGCTGGGCCGGGATGCTGCGAAGCCGCTACCAAATCATTCTACAGACGCAGTGGGACGGGGCGCCGGCGGACGCGATGATCGCGTTGCACGCCAAGCGTAGCGCCGATTCGGTCGCCGCCTTTCGCCGCGCCCGCCCGGACGGACCGATCGCCGTGATCCTCACCGGCACGGATCTCTATCGCGACCTTCCGGGCAACCCCGAAGCGCGGCGAGCGCTGGATCTCGCCGGACGCATCGTCACGCTCCAGGAAGATGCGCTCAGGATGCTCGAGACGGCCTGGCGCGAAAAAGCCCGCGTGATCTTCCAATCGGCCCGCCCGCTCGCGCGGCGCCGCAAGGCGGCGGACCGCGTCCACTGCGTGATGGTCGGTCACCTGCGTGCCGAGAAGGACCCGGCGACGCTCTTCGCCGCCATCGCGCGCCTTCCCCGTGAGTTGCCGATCACGTTCCGCCACATCGGAGCGCCGCTCGACCCCGCGCTGGGCGCCGCGGCCCGCGAGCTCGGAGCGCGCGATCCGCGATATCGCTACTCCGGTGCCCTCCCCCACGGCCTTGCGCGCTGCGCCATCGCCGCGGCACATCTGCTCGTGCACCCCTCTCGCATGGAGGGAGGCGCCAACGTGATCGTCGAGGCCGTGACCGCCGGCACACCCATCATCGCGAGTCGGGTGTCGGGAAACGTGGGCATGCTGGGAGAAGACTATCGGGGCTACTTCGCAGCCGGCGATGCGTCCGGCCTTGCCGAATGCCTTGTCGAGGCGTGCCGCGAGCCCGGATACCTGGAGGCGCTCCGAGCGGCTTGCGCGCGGCGCAAGCCGCTCTTCGACCCTCGCGCCGAAAAAAAAGCCGTGAATGCCCTGGTCGCGGAAATGCTCCCGTAAGCCTGGCGGTAGAATTCCGACCTACCCGATCAACGATGGGAAATACGATGGACATGCAGGTTCGCCTCACCCAGTTCAGCCACGGCGGCGGCTGCGGCTGCAAGATCGCTCCCGGCGTGCTCGAGCAGATCCTCGCCAAGACGGCGCCTGGCCTGATTCCCAAGGACCTGCTGGTGGGCATCGAAACCAGCGATGACGCCGCCGTGTACCGCCTGAACGACACCCAGGCGATCGTCGCGACAACGGACTTCTTCATGCCAATCGTCGATGATCCGTTCGACTTCGGCGCGATCGCCGCGACCAACGCCATCTCCGACGTCTACGCCATGGGCGGCCAGCCGCTTTTCGCGCTGGCCCTGGTGGGCATGCCGGTCAACGAGATCCCGCTCGAGGTGATCCGCAAGATCCTCGAAGGCGGCGAGTCGGTCTGCGCCCGCGCGGGCATCCCGATCGCGGGCGGCCACACCATCGACTCGGTCGAGCCGATCTACGGGCTCGTCGCGATCGGGATCGTCGACCCCAGGAACCTGAAGCGCAACGCCGGCGCACAGCCCGGCGACAAACTGATACTGGGCAAGCCGCTCGGAGTCGGCATCCTCAGCGCCGCGCTCAAGAAGGGAAAGCTCGACGACGGCGGCTACCGCGCGATGATCGAGAACACGACCAAGCTCAACACCCCGGGGACTCGCCTGGGCAAGATCGATGCTGTGCACGCCCTGACCGACGTCACCGGGTTCGGCCTGCTCGGCCACCTGCTCGAGATCGCCAAGGGGTCCAAGGTCGCGGCGGAAGTGCGCTGGAACGACGTGCCGCTGCTGCCCAACGCGCTCGAATTCGCCACGCAGGGGATCGCCACCGGCGCTTCGGCCCGCAACTGGAGCGGCTACGGCAAGCACGTGAAGCTCTCGCCCGCCATCGACGAGGCGCGCGTGTCGGTCCTCACCGATCCACAGACCAGCGGCGGATTGCTCGTCGCCTGCGCCCCCGGCGCTGCCGTGGAGGTGCTCGAAGTGTTCCGCTCTGAGGGCTTCGAGCACGCAGTGGTGATCGGCGAAATCGTCGCCGGCACGCCCGAGGTTCGCGTCAGCTAGTTCCTCGCGCAACCGATCCCGCCGCGCCATGCCGCGGACGAACCGGGGCTCGCGCAGGTCTTCGGCGATGCTTGGGAGCGGACCCGCACTCCGTAGGTCTCAGGAGGCGTAGAAGACGAAGTAGCCCTGCTCCGCGTTGCTCCAGCGCTGCAGCGTGCCGAAGCCGGCGCCATGAAGCAGCTTCTCGAACTCGGGTGCGGCGTACTTGTACGAATTCTCGGTGTGTATGCGCTCGCCCGCCGCGAAGTGCCGGGTAACGCCACCTCCCAGGCTCACCGACTGATCCCGCAGCGACTCCAGGTGCATCTCGATCCTGCCGAGCGCCTCGTTGTAGAAGCCCTCGTGCTCGAAACCGTAGAGCTGAAAGTCGAAGCCGAAGCGCCGGTTGAGGTGCAGCAGCACATTGCGGTTGAAGGCCGCTGTGACGCCGAGCGCGTCGTCGTAGGCGGCATCGAGCACGCCCTTCTGCTTCTTCGCATCCACGCCGATGAGCAGCCCGCTGCCGGGGCGCGCGGCGCAATGCGCGCGGATCGATGCGAGGAAGGTCAGCGCCTCTTCGGGCGTGAAATTGCCGATGCTCGACCCCGGATAGAAGAAGGTCGCGGGCCGCGCGTCGAGGATGTCGTCCAGCTCGAGGCCGCCCGAAAAGTCGTCGACCAGGCCGATCATCTCGACCTCGGGAAAGTCGGGCGCCATGCGATCGAGCGCGTTGGCGATCTCGTGCCCGGCGATGTCCACGGCGATGTAGCGCGACGGCGCCACGAAGCTCAACCAGCCTTCGGCCTTGCAGCAGTCGCCCGCACCCAGGTCGACGAATTGCCGGCCGCTGCCCAGGGCCGCCGCGATCTCCGAGCGATGGTCGCGGAAGATCGCCAGCTCGGTGCGTGTCGGGTAATACTCCGGCAGCCTGCAGATCGCCCCATAGATCGCGCAGCCGAGCTCATCGTAGAAATACCGGGGCGAGATACGCGCCGGCGCTTCGCGCAACGCCGCCACGACGCCGGCGCGATCGTCACCGCTCGCACCGGGCGCCCGATCGACGATGCGGTAACCCATGGACTTATCGTCGGGCATGCGGCACTTCGGCCACCATCTTGCGCACCAGCTCGAGGCCCTCGCCCTCGCTCCAGTCACGCTCGCCGAAAGACCAGTAGCGAACGCGCCCACGGAAATCGACGAGAAACGTCATCGGCAGGCCGCGCACCTTCCAGGCCGCCACCGAGTTCTTGTAGGGATCGAGCAGGATCGGCATCGACAGGTTCAGCTTCGCGACGAAGGACGACACGCGCTCCTCGGATTCGCCGTAGTTCACCGCCAGCACTTCGAACGGGCGCCCCTTCATCTTGGCGCGCAGCCGCTCGATGGCGGGCATCTCTTCCCGGCAGGGCTCGCACCAGGTGGCCCAGTAGTTGATCAGCACCACGCGGCCGCGCAGCGCCGCGAGGTCGACCTTGCGGCCGTCGAGCGCGGAAAGCTCGAAGGGCGGCGTGGCTCCCCCCGTCCAGGGCTTGATCGGCGCGTTGGCCGACGCCAGCGTCACCGCGAAACCCAGCACGATGAGGGCGAAGGCCCGCGAAAGGATCACGGCCCCGAGGCTCGCACGCGCAATCCCTAGACGATTTCCTTCGCCATCATCTGGTACTTGAAGTTGTCGGGATCGAGCGGATCCAGACGCCCGGCAGCGGTCTCGCACTGCGGATACATGAAGAAACCCAGCTTGGGACCCTTCGCCTGCGGCAGCGCCACGTCGTGCGCATAGTTGTAGGCGAGCCAGTTCATCTCCCACGAGCCGAACAGGCGCTTCCTCGCCGCGACCACCATCGGGTCCGTAAGCGCCTTGCCGCCGCCCTCCTCGAGGATCACCTTGCGGACATCGGCCGGATCCACCGGCACCCAGCCGTAGCCCTGCAGGTAGACCTCCGCTCGGCAGTGCTGCGCCTTGGTGATGTCGCCGCTCTTGCCGAGGCTCTTGTAGCCGAGGGTGGAATCGGCGACCCGCACGCCATAGACATCGCGAGCCGGGATTCCTTCGGCGCGAGCGAGCGCCACGTAGAGCGCGTTCAGGTCGCCGCACTTTCCGCCCCACGCCTTGTTCTCGATCATGAACTTCACGTCGCCCACGCCGCAGCCGCGCACCTTGCCGTCGCGATGGGTGTTGTCGACGACCCAGTCGTAGATCGCCTGCGCCTTCTGCACATC
>JBDSRZ010000062.1:0-17269 GCA_039929025.1 Usitatibacter sp.
CCCGTGAGAAGGGTTATGCGGTGACGCGCTCCGAGAACCACCTGGAGCTGGGCGGCATCGCGGCGCCTCTGCGCAACCATACCGGAAGCGTCATCGCCGCTTGCGGCCTGGGCATTCCCGCCTTCCGCATGGACCGCCCCCTCATTGATCGCGCGGTTCCCCTCGTGGTACGCGCCAGCGCCGAGATTTCACGGCTCCTCGGCCACCTCCCCCCGAAAGGTCGCAATGGCAATGCCCGCTAGAAGCTGCGACATCCTGATCCTCGGCGGCGGCGGAGCGGCGCTCTACGCGGCGTTGAAGGCGCGCGCGGCCGATCCCGCGCTGAAGATCGTCATTGCGAGCAAGGGCCTCTTCGGCAAGAGCGGCTGCACGCGCATGGTGCAGGGCGGCTACAACGTGGTCCTGCACCCCGACGATTCGTTCGAGAAGCACTACGACGACACACTGCGCGGCGGCGGCATGATCAACGACCAGGAGCTCGCGTGGACGCTGGTCACACAGGCGCCGGAGCGGATCATAGAGCTCGAGAACCGTTTCGGCTGCTACTTCGACCGCAACCCCGACGGCACCATCCACCAGCGCGCGCTCGCCGGGCAGTCGTTCAACCGCACCGTCCACCGCGGCGATTTGACCGGCATCGAGCTCATGAGCCGGCTCTCGGAGCAGGTGCTGGTGTCCGGCGTCGAGGTGATGAACGAGGTGCGCGGCGTGGAGCTGCTGTTCGACGAGCATCGCGAGCAGGTCTGCGGCGCGGTGCTGCTGGACAGCCACACCGGGGAGCTGATCGCTCTGTCCGCGCGCGCCGTGCTGCTCGCTACCGGGGGGGCCGCGCCGCTCTACCGCATCACGCCCGCGTCGCTGGAGAAGAGCGGCGACGGCCTCGCCATGGGCTATCGCGCGGGGGCGGAGTTCATCGACATGGAGATGATGCAGTTCCATCCCACCGGGCTCATCGCCGGCGACTCGGTGATGACCGGCGTGGTGCTCGAGGAGGGGCTGCGCGGCGCGGGCGGCCATCTCCTCAACGCCCAGGGCGAGCGCTACATGGCGCGCTACGACCCCGATAAGATGGAGCGCTCGACGCGCGATCGCGTCTCCCGCAGCGGCTTTATGGAGATCCGCGCCGGCCGCGGCACGCCGCAGGGGGGCGTGTTCCTCGACGTGCGCCACCTGGGCAAGGAATTCCTCCTCAAGTCCTCACCCGGCATGTACAAGCGCTGCCTTTCCGTCGGTTACGACATGGCGAAGGAACCAATCCAGGTCACGCCCACCGCCCACTTCCAGATGGGAGGCATGCGCATCGACGCCGAATGCCGCACCACCGTCCGCGGCCTCTACGCCGCGGGCGAGGATGCCGGGGGCGTGCATGGCGCCAACCGCCTCGGCGGCAACGGCGTCGCGGAGTCCATCGTCTTCGGCGCTGTCGCCGGCGCCGCCATGGTCCGCCACCTCGGTTCCGCCCCGCGGAAAATGGTGTCGGAGTCGAATTTCGCGAGGCTCGCGCCCCGGGCCGGCGACGGCAACCCCTTCAAGCTCCGCAAGGAGCTGGGGGCGGTCGCCTGGGACCGGCTCGGCATCATCCGCAGCCGCGTGGAGCTCGAGCAGGCCGGGCGCGACCTGGACCGCATCGAGGAGGCGCTGGGCGGTGTGGGCATTCCGGCCGACCGCGCCGGCGACGCCGCCCTGGGCGAGCGCATCAATCTCGAGAACCTTATCGCGGTGGCGCGCATGATTCGGCTCGCGGCCGAGATGCGGGAAGAGAGCCGCGGCAGCCACTACCGCGAAGACTTCCCCGAGACAAGCCCCGACGGCCTCTACAACACCTTCCTCAAGCGCGCCGCCGACGGCTCCAGCGCCGCCGAGTGCCGCCCGGTGCGGTTCACGCGCCGCCGCCCCGAGGACCTGAAGGGGGAGACGGTGATTCCCACCGACCAAAGCGCCGCCGCGGTCGCCGCGCAAGCCACGGAGGTCTGAGCGCCATGTATCGCGTCTACTCGTCGCGCACCCTGACCTTCATCCTCCACCGAGCCACCGGCACGGCGCTCCTCGTCTACTTCGTGCTGCACGTGCTCACCCTCTCGACCGCGCTCTTCGCCGGCCCGCAGGCGTTCACCGCGACCATGGCGGCATTCCGCCACCCGGCCTTCCGCGCGGTGGAAGCGGTCATCGTCCTGTGCCTCGCGTTCCACGGCATCAACGGCCTGGCGATGATCGGCGCCGAGCGCGGCTGGTGGAAGCGCTGATGCTCACCGACCTCACACTCTGGCGTTGGCAGCGCACCACCGCACTCCTCGTCCTGCCGCTGGTGGTGGCCCACGTTGTGCTGCAGTACTGGGTGTTCGGCGGCGAGGCGGCGTTCGACGCCGTGTCCGCCCGCGTGAAGGGCGGCGCCATCCTCGCGCTCGACCTGGTGCTGCTCGCCGCCGTGAGCGCCCACGCCTTCCTCGGGCTGCGCAGCATGCTCCAGGACTACGCGCGCAGCTCGGCCGCCGCGGCACGCATCACCCGTGCGACCCTGATCGTGTTCGTGGCGACCTTCCTCTACGGCCTCGCCGCGCTCTCGGCCTTCCTCTGAGGTCTCCATGCCGCCATCGCCCACCCGCATCACGCTCGAGGTCCACCGCTCCGACAAGTCGCGCACCTCGACCTTCGAGGTGCCGGTGCCGCAGCCCTCGAGCCGCGTGCTCGACGCGCTCCTCTACGTGCGCGAAAACCTCGACCCGACCCTCGGCTTCCGCTACTCCTGCCGCGCCGGCATGTGCGGCTCGTGCGCGGTGGTGGTGAACGGCAAGGAAGTGCTCGCGTGCCAGGCCGCCATCGGCCCGTTGGGCACCGACCCTGTGCGCGTGGCCCCGCTGCGTGCGCTCCCCGTGCTGCGTGATGTGATGTGCGACATGACGCCCTTCTTCGACACCTTGAAGCGTGCCGATGCGGCAATGCGCCCGAAGGACCCCGACCGCAAGACTCTCCAGACAATGCCGCCGGGCGATCGCGAGCGCGCGCTGATCGAGAAGCAGAACGGCTGCATCACCTGCGGCGCGTGCTATTCCGCATGCGAGTGGTCGGCCACCCGCCCGGGCTACCTCGGACCCGCCGCGATGAACCGCGTGCTGATGCTGGCGCTCGACGAGCGCGATGCCACCGGCCGCGGTCGGCTGGCCACCGTGGCCACGGAAGCGGGCGTGCTCCGCTGCCACGGCCTCGGCAACTGCAGCACCGTCTGCCCCGTCGATGTCCCGTTGCGCGAAGGCATGCAGAGGCTGAAGGGCCTCCTCGCCACGGAAGAGATCGCGTGAGCGAGATGCGAACCCTTCTCGGCCAGGAAGCCGACGGGCTCACGGTCGGGGTGGTGACGCGGCACTTCGCGCGCGTCGAGCCCGCCAAGCGTGCGCTCTACGACGGCGTGCGCTCGTTGAGCTATGGCGAGTTGGACGCCGAGTCGACCGCGCTCGCCCAGGCGCTCGCAGGCGCCGGCGTGAAGCGCGGCGAGGTGGTGTGCGCCTACCTCCCCAACTGCATCGACTACGTGGTCGTGGTGCTCGCGGTGGCGAAATCTGGCGCGATCTTCTCGCCGGTCAACCCGCGCTACAAGGGCTATGAAGTCGGGGCGATCCTGAAGCAGGCGCGGCCCCGCCTGGTGTTCACGACGCGAGCGCAGGCGGAAACCGTGCGCATCGCCGCCGCGGACCTGAACCTCGATTCGCGCGTGGTGAACGTCGACGATCCATCGTTCGCCGCGCTGCTCGCCGGTCCGAAGGCCGACCTGCCCGCGGTCGGCGAGAGCGACTTCTTCAGCCTGATGTTCACTTCCGGCACCACTGGCGAGCCGAAGGGGGCGATGGCCACCCACCGCGCGCGCATGGTGTGGGTGCTGAACGCGACCATCCAGTACGGCCTGAACGAAACCGATCTCTACCTCGGGACCATGCCGCAGGTCCATTCGGCGGGCCTCACCTTCACCCTGATGCACCTCTACGCCGGCGCCACGGTGCGCATCCTGCCGCACTTCGATCCCACTGAGTTCATCGCGATTGTCGAGCGTGAGCAGGTCACATCGGCGCTCACGGTGCCGACGATGCTCACGATGATCGTCGAGGAAGTGGACAAGGCGCCGCAGGTGTCGCTGGCGAGCCTCAAGCGCCTGGTGACCTGCGGCTCGCCGCTGCCGCTCACCACCAAGACACGCGTACTGGAGAAGGTGAGCGAACAGCTCTACGACTACTATGGCTCGACCGAGTCCAACAGCATGACCGTGCTGCGTCCCGCGGACCAGCTGCGCAAGCCCGAGTCGGTGGGCCAGGCCTTCCGCAACGTGGAGCTGATGATCGCCGACGAGCAGGGCAGCGCCTGTCCCGCGGGCACCGTGGGCGAGGTATGGTGCGCGAATCCCTCGGCCATGAGCGCCTATCGCGACCGCCCCGAGGACACCGCGCGCGCCTTTACCGGGCGCTGGTACCACACCGGCGACCTGGGCTTCCTCGACGGCGAAGGCTTCCTGCATTTGGTGAGCCGCCTCTCCGACGTGGTGATCAGCGGCGGGGTGAACATCTATCCCGCCGAGATCGAGCAGGTGCTGATGCTGCATCCGTCGATCCTCGATGCCGCGGTGGTGGGCGAGAGCGATCCGAAGTGGGGCCAGCGCGTGAAGGCCTTCGTGGTGGTGCGCGACGGCGAAAGCCTCGACCTGGCGGCGGTCCAGGCGCATTGCGCCACGCACCTCGCCGACTACAAGAAGCCGCGCACCGTGATCTTCGTGCCGCGGCTACCGAAGAACGCGGGCGGCAAGACGATCAAGTCCGCGCTCGTGGAGGGCACCCATGGCTGACGACCCGCGCGTGACGCGCATCGAGGTTTCCATCGACGAGCGCATCGCCGTGATCCGGCTCATGGACCCCGAGCGGCGCAATGCCATGAGCTTGGCGATGCGCGAGCAATGCGTGCAGGCGCTGCGTGGCCTGGAGGAGCGCGACGAGGCCGACGCGGTGATCTTCACCGGCGACGGTGACAAGGCCTTCTCCGCGGGCGCCGACATCAACGAGGTGGCGACGCGCACCGTGGCGGGCGAGCTCTCCACCAGGGCGCAGCTGCGCCGCGAGCTGCCGCGCCTCATCGAGTCGATGCGCCTGCCCAGCATCGCCGCCATCAACGGCTACTGCCTCGGCGCGGGCCTCGAGCTCGCGCTGGCATGCACGCTGCGGATCGCCGCCGAGGATGCGAAGCTGGGGCTTCCCGAGATCAACCTGGGCGTGATCCCGGGCAGCGGCGGCACCCAGCGCCTCACGCGCATGGTCGGAGTCGGCCGCGCGATGGAGCTGGTGACGCTGGGCGATTCCATCGACGCGCAGGAAGCCTATCGCATCGGGCTGGTGAACCGCGTCTGCCCGCCGGGCGAACTGCTCGCGGTGGCGCTCGGGATCGCGCGCAAATGGCAGGCGAAGGGCCCGGTGTCGCTGATGGCCGCGCGCGACGCCGTGCTGAGAAGCCCCGACCTCGACCTCGCCGCGGGGCTCGACTACGAGAACAAGCTGTTTGCGCTGGCGATCGCGAGCGGCGAGCGCGACGAGGGTGTGGCCGCCTTCCGCGAGAAGCGCAAGCCCAAATTCCGATGACGCCCGCCGCACCTGCGCTCGCGCGGTTCGTCTCCGCGCTGCGCTTCCAGGACCTGCCGCCGGCGGTGGTCGATGCCGCGCGGCGTCATCTCCTGGATACCTTCGGCGTCGCGATCGGCGGACGCGCGCACGCCAATGCGCAGAACGCGCTCCGCGGGCTGGCGAGCGCCGACGGGGCCGCCGGCAAGGTGGCGGTGTGGGGCGCTGGACAACGGCTCTCCGCGGGCTACGCGGCGCTCGCCAACGGCATCGCCGCGCACGTCCTCGATTTCGACGACACCCATACCGACTCGATCGTCCACGGCAGCGCCATCATCGCGCCGGTGGTGATGGCGCTCGGCGAGGAGCGGGGCACCAACGGCGAAGACCTGATCGCGGCGTTCGTCGCCGGCTGGGAAGTCGCGGCGCGCGTGGGCCTCGCCTCGCACGGCACCTTTCACAAGCGCGGCTTCCACACCACCTCGATCGCGGGGGTCTTCGGCGCCGCGGCGGCGGCGGCTCGCATGCTGCGCCTCGCGCCGGAGGAGACCGCGCACGCGCTGGCGCTCGCCGGCAGCCAGGCCGCGGGAATCAACGAGTACCTCTCCAACAGCTCTTCGGCCAAGAGCCTGCACCTCGGCTGGAGCGCGCACGCCGGCATCCTCGCGGCGATCCTCGCGCAGTCGGGCATGACCGGGCCGACGAGCGTGTTCGAAGGGCGCGATGGCGTGCTGCGGGCCTACGGCCTGCCGGAGGAGTGCGATGCCGAGCAGCTCGACGCCGACCTCGGTAGCCGCTGGGAGACGACGCGCATCTCGATCAAGCCGTATCCCTGCTGCCACTTCGCTCACGCGTTCGTCGATTGCGTCGGCAACCTGCTCGCGAAGGGTGTGGTAGCGGCGGAAATCGTGTCGCTGCATTGCGTGGTCCCGGAGATCGAACTCGCGCTCATCTGCGAGCCCTTCGAGCAGAAGCTCAAGCCCGCCACGCCGTATGCCGCGAAGTTCAGCCTGCCGTACCTGCTGGCCGCGCGCATCGCCGATGGACGCATCGACCACGCGAGCTTCGAGCCCGCGAACATCGGCAGGCAGGAACTCCTCGCGCTAGCGGCGCGCGTGACCTATCGCGTGGCGGGACCGGACGAGACCCCGTTCCCGCGCACCTTCCCGGGATGGGTGGAAGCGAGGCTCGCCGACGGCCGCACCGTGGTCGAGCGCCTCGCTGTCAACCGCGGCCATCCCGACAACCCGCTTTCGCTCGAGGAGGTGGCGGCCAAGTTCCGCGACAACGCCGCCGCGGCACTGGGCGACGCGGGCGTCGGACAGGTGATCGCGCTGGTGCGCTCGCTGCCCACCGCGGCGGCCGCCGACCTCGCCCGTGCGCTCGCCGCGCCCGCGAGCATTCACCAACTCAACCGACGGAAGACCCCATGACCGAGCGCTACGCCGCCTACCAGTACCTCGCCTTCGACCGGCCCGCGGACCGCGTCCTCAGGATCACCATCAACCGGCCGGAAAAGCTGAACTCATTGCCTTGGGAGGCGCACGGCGAGTTGACGCGCGTGTGGCTCGACGTGGACCAGGATCCCGACACCAACGTGGCGATCATCCGCGGGGCAGGCAAGGCTTTCTGCGCGGGCGGCGACTTCAGCATGGTGGAGCGCCTCACGAAGGACTACCAGCGCCAGACCGAGGCCCTGCGGGAATTCCGCGACCTCTGCTACAACATCATCAACTGCTCCAAGGTCATCGTCTCCGCGATCCACGGCCCGGCGGTGGGCGCGGGGCTCGCCGCCGCGCTGATGGCCGACGTCTCGATCGCCGCCAAGTCGGCGCGCCTCATCGACGGGCACACGCGCCTGGGCCTGGCCGCCGGTGACCACGCGGTGATGATCTGGCCGCTTCTCTGCGGCATGGCGAAGGCCAAGTACTACGTGCTCACCTGCGAGCCGTGCATGGGCGAGGAGGCCGAGCGCATCGGGCTCGTCTCGCTCTGCGTCGAGGATGGTGAGCTGGAGGCGAAGTCGCTCGAGGTCGCCTCGCGGCTGGCCACCGGCGCCCAGCGCCCGATCCGCTGGAGCAAGTACGCGCTCAACAACTGGCTGCGCATGGCCGGGCCCGCGTTCGATGCCTCCGCGGCGCTCGAGCTTCTTTCCTTCAACGGTCCCGAGGTGCAGGAAGGCCTCGCGTCGCTGAAGGAGAAGCGTGCGCCCAAGTTCGACTACAAGGTTTGAACGCGACCTGCATCCTCTCCCCTGGGAGAGGACCGAGGAGAGAGTAATGCCCCATTCCCGCTACGCCCGTGCGCAGATGGGCTCGGCGACAATCGAGCCCGCGGGGGAGTTCGAGGCCGGCAGCTTCGCCTCGTTCACGCTCACCTATACCGCGGGCTACTTCGGCATCGACGACACCGGCTCGATCAAGATCGTCCAGCGCTTCGCGAGCGACATGGGCCGCCCGCAGTTCACCGAGCCCACGGGCTGGAACTACACCACCGTGGAGGCGAGCAACGGCGCCGTGCTGCAGGTCGAGTACGACGCCAAGCGCAACATCCGCCCGTGGGACAAGACGCTCTTCATCCGCGTGGTGCGCGGGTTCCTGCGCGAGGGCGATCGCATCGAGGTGCGCTACGGCGACCGGCGTGGAGGCTCGCCGGGCATCCGCGTGCAGACCTTCGTCGAGCCCACCTTCGAGTTCAAGGTGCTGGCCGATCCGTTCGCCGCCTACGAGTACGCGGAGATCGAGTCCTCGCCGACGATCTCGGTGGTGGCCGGGCCGCCGGTGGCTTTCAGGGCGGTGCTGCCGACGCTGCGCAGCGCGGGCCAGCCGTTCGCGCTCGGCTTCAAGGGTGAAGACAAGTGGGGAAATCCGAGCCATCGGGTGAGCGGCGAGTTCGCGTTGCGGGCGAGCGTGGCGGTGAAGAACCTGCCGGCGGCGATCACGGTGAAGCAGGGCACGCGCGCCACCCGGATCGCGGGGCTTGCAGTCGCCGAGCCCGGAGAGCTGGAGATCGAGGTAGTGCAGCGCGGCCAGGTCGTCGCGGTCTCCAATCCGTGCCGCATCGCCACCAATCCCGCGCGCGTGCATTTCTGGGCCGACCTGCACGGGCAGTCCGAGGAGACCATCGGCACCAACTCGGCCCGCGAGCTGATCGAGTTCGGGCGCGATTGCGCCTTCCTCGACGCCATGAGCCACCAGGGCAACGACTTCCAGATCACCGCCGATTTCTGGCAAGAGCTGAACCGGCTCGCGACCGAGTACGACCGCGCGGGCGAGTTCGTCATGTTCCCGGGATACGAGTGGTCGGGCAACACCGGCCTGGGCGGCGACCGCAACGTGCTCTACCTGCGCGACGGCGAGCCGATCCACCGCTCCTCGCACGCGCTGGTGGAGGACCTCTCCGACGTGGGCGACGACGCCAACGATGCCGACGCGCTCTTCAGGGCGCTTGCGGGCCGGGACGCGGTCGTCTTCGCGCACATCGGCGGGCGCTACGCGGACATCGCACGCTCCCATGATGCGCGGCTCGAGCGCTCGATCGAGATCCATTCCGACTGGGGCACGTTCGAGTGGCTGCTGGAGGACGCGTTCGAGCAGGGCTACCGCGTCGGCATCCTCGCCAACAGCGACGGCCACAAGGGCCGCCACGGCGCGAGCCATCCGGGCGCATCGCTTTTCGGCGCCTATGGCGGCCTGTCCTGCCTCGTCGCCGCGGAGCTCACGCGGGATTGCCTCGCCGAGTGCCTGCGTGCGCGGCGCCATTACGCCACCACCGGCTGCCGCGCGTTCCTCGACATGAAGGTGACCTTCGATGCCCCTGCCACGGTGTTCTCCGACGACCCGCTGCTGGGCGGCGCGGTGACGAGCATGGAGCGCGCCGAGGCGCAGATGGGGGAGGTAGTCGAGTACGGCGGCGACTGCGCATACGTGGAGTTCGAGATCGCCACGCCTGCGGCGATCGAGTCCGTCGAGGTGCGCAACCGCATGGAGGTGGTCGAGCGTGTCGTGCCCTATGCGCGCGAGGCGCTCGGAAGGCGCATCCGCATGGTCTGGGAAGGCTCGGAGTACCGTGGCCGCGGGCGGCAGACGGTCTGGGATGGCGGGGCGCGCCTCGTCGGGAATGCCTTTCGCGATCCGAAGCCGATCAACTTCTGGAACCTCGACAAGGAGCTGCGCCAGGTGTCGGAAAGCGAGCTGCAGTGGAAGTCGCTCACCACCGGCGGCTTCAGCGGCGTGGACGTGATGCTGCGGGAGCGCGATGCCGGCGAGCTCACGATCGCGACCGGGCCGGTGACCGCGACGCTGCCGGTACGCGACATCGGCTTCGAGGCGCGCGTGCTCGAAGGCGGCGGCATCAGGAAGCAGATGCGCATCTACCGGCTGCCGGACGCCAACGATTGCCGGCGGCTGCGCGCTCGCGTGCGCGTGCCGCTGCAGGGCCACCGCGACAACGCCCTCTACCTGCGCGCGACGACCGAAGACGGCTTCTGGATCTACTCGAGCCCGGTGTACGTGGCGCGCGACGCGAGGCGCTCGCGATGACGGCGCGGCCCACCCTGGTCACCTTCGATGCTTATACCGCGCTGCTCGATTGCGAGCGCGGGCTGGTGGCGGCGCTCGAAGCGCTCGCTCCCGCGAACGAGCGGCAGCCGCTCGCGCGCGCATGGCGCGCGAAGCAGCTGGAGTACGCGCAGCTCTCCAACTCGCTCGCCCGGGAGCGAATCCCCTTTCGTGTCATCACGCGGCGCGCGCTCGATTACACGCTCGCCCGCGCGGGCGTGGGCGCGAGCGACGCGCAGCGCACCGCGCTCGAGGCCGCATGGGACCATCTGCCGCCGTGGCCGGAGGCGAAGGCCACGTTGTCGACACTCGCCGCCCGCGGCTACCGGTTGGCGATCCTCTCCAACGGCGACCTCGAGATGCTGCGTGCACTGGTGCGTGGCTGGGACGTGCCGCTGGAGCTCCTGGGCTGCGACCAGGCAGGCCACTACAAGCCCCATCCCTCGGTCTACGCTTTGCCGCAGAAAGTGCTGGGCGTCGCGCCGGCGCAGGTGCTGCATGTCGCGGGCTCCGCCAACGACGTGCTCGGCGCGAAGCTCGCGGGGTTGCGCTGCGCCTGGTCCAACCGCGGCGGCGACCGCGTGATCGATCCCGAGGTGCGCGCCGATTACGAGATGCGCGACCTTGCGGGCTTGCTGGAGATCCTCCCCGGATGAACGATCGCGCCCACGCGTGGGACGACGAGGCCGATGTGGTCGTGATCGGCTACGGCTTCGCGGGAGGCGCGGCCGCCATCGCCGCGGCCGACGCGGGAAGCCGCGTCCTCCTGCTGGAGAAGATGGCGGTCCCCGGCGGCATCTCGATCTGCTCGGGAGGCGGGGTGCGCGTGGCGAACGATGCCGGCAAGGCGCTTCGGTACCTCGAGGCCACCAACGCGGGCACGACGCCGATGGAGCTGTTGCGCGCCTTCGCGCAGGAGATGACGACGCTGCGCGCCCGCTTCGAGGCGTTGGCGAAGATCAATGGCGCGAAGGTGACCGCCCTCGACCGTCCCGCCAACTATCCGCTCCCGGGCTGGGACACATTCCAGTTCATCGAGGTGGAGAGCGTGCCGGGATTCGACCCAAGGCGCGAGTACCCGCACGCCCGCTCGCTCAAGGCGGGGATGAACGCCTTCAAGGTCGTGGACGACAACGTGCGCGCGCGGCCCGTGATCGAGGTGCGCATGGCTTCGCCGGTGACACGCCTGCTGCAGGACGACCGCGGCGCCGTCGCCGGTGTGCAGGTGACTTGTCTCCCCGGCCCCCGACAAGAGCATTCGGGGGCAGGCTCCGGCCGGGGGCCCATTTCCCGCCGCATCCGCGCCCGCCGCGCCGTGATCCTCGCGTGCGGCGGCTTCGAGTCTGACCTCGCGATGCAGCGCCAGTACTGGCAGATGCATCCGGTGCTGCCGGCGGCCACGCGCGGCAATACCGGCGACGGCATCCGCATGGCCCAGGCGCTCGGCGCCGACCTGCAGCACATGTGGCACTTCCATGGCAGCTACGGCTTCCACCACACCGATCCCGCCTACGTCTTCGGCATCCGCAGCAAGAAGCTGCCGGACTGGACGCCGGGTGTGATGGCGACCTCGGTGGCGATGTCCTGGATCCTGGTGGACCGCGATGGCGTGCGCTTCATGAACGAGTACGAGCCCTACGCGCACGATACCGGCCACCGCCCCTTCGACCGCTACGACCCGACGACGATGCGCTTCCCCGCGCTGCCGGCCTTCATGGTGTTCGACGAGCCCGGCCGCGCCATGTACCCGGTGGCACGCTCCTTCATCAACGATCCCGAGATCGCGCCGTACGAGTGGAGCGACGACAACCTCGAGGAGGTCGCGCTCGGCATCCTCAAGCGCGCCGATTCGGTGGCGGAGCTCGCGCGCGCGATGGGGGTGCGCGAGGAGACGCTCGCCGCGACGCTCGAGCGCTGGAACCGCCTCTGCGCGAGCGGCGCGGACGACCCGCTCGGCCGTCCCGCGGCCACGCGCACGCCGGTGTCGCGCCCGCCGTTCTATTGTGGCGAGATCTGGCCGGTGGTCTCGAACACCCAGGGCGCGCTCGCCCACGACGTCGAGCAGCGCGTGCTGAACCCGTTCGGCGAGCGGATCGAGCGGCTCTTCGTGGCGGGCGAACTGGGTAGCATCTGGGGATTCCTGTACCTCTCGGGCGGTAACCTGGCCGAATGCTTCGTGAGCGGCCGTATCGCGGGGGAGCGCGCCGCCGCGATGGCGCCCGCAGCCTTGCCTTCCGAATCACCGCAACACCACTGAAGGAGATCGACGTGAAAAGCCGCCTCAATGCCCTCCTGGCCGCAAGCCTCCTCCTCGCGACGGGCCTCGCCTGCGCGCAGGACGACTATCCGAACAAGGTCGTGAAAATCATCGTGCCCTACGGCGCCGGGGGCAGCACCGACGTGCTGACGCGCATCGTCGCCCAGAGGCTCGGCGAGCGGCTCGGCAAGACGGTGATCGTCGAGAACCGCGCGGGCGCCAACGGCATCATCGGCGCCGACGCCGCCGCGAAGTCCGCCGCCGACGGCTATACCTTTCTCGCCGCGAGCAATGGCCAGGTGGTGAACGTGGTCCTCAAGAAGGACATGCCGTACGACCTGATGCGCGACCTGGTACCGGTGGTCAACATGGCGGTGATGCCGAACGTGCTCGGCGTGCATCCCTCGCAGCCGATGAAGACGTTGAAGGAGGTGGTCGAGGCCGCCAGGGCGAATCCCGGCAGCCTCGCCTACGGACACGCGGGCGTGGGGTCCTCGCAGCACCTCGCGGGCGAGATCTTCCGCGTCGGCGCGAAGATCGAGATCCGCCAGATCGCGTACAAGGGCGGCGGCCCGGCCGTCGCCGACGCGCTCGGCGGCCACGTGCCGCTGGTGGTGGCGGGACTGCCGGCCATCGCGCAGCACGCGAAGTCCGGCGCGCTGCGCGCGGTCGCGGTCACCGGCGAGAAGCGCTCGCCGCAGTTGCCCGACGTGCCGACGATGCAGGAGCAGGGCTACGTCAACAACGAGGTGTTCTGGATCGGCCTCGCGGCGCCGCGCGGCACTCCGCCGGCGGTCGTCGCGCGCATCAACACCGAGGTGAACGCGGTGCTGAAGATGCCGGAGGTGGCGCAGCAGTTCGCGGCCCAGGGCGCCGAGGCCACGGGCGGGAGCGCGCAGCAGTTCGACGCCTTCCTGCGCAAGGAGCTCGACAACGCGGCGCAGATCGTGCGCGAGGCCAGCATCAAGCCGGAATAGCGGGCGCGGCGGGCCGTTGGGGTAATGTCACCGCCGTGACGCAGATCGACTACCTCATCGTCGGCGCGGGCTCGGCGGGCTGCGTGCTCGCCAACCGCTTGTCGGAAAACGGCCGGCACCGGGTGCTGCTGCTGGAAGCGGGCCCGGAGGATCGCTACCTCTGGATCCACATCCCCATCGGCTATGGCAAGACGATGTTCCATCCCCGCTACAACTGGGGATTCGAAACCGATCCCGATCCGCACATGGACGGCCGGCGCCTCTACTGGCCGCGCGGCAAGGGGCTCGGCGGCTCGAGCTCGATCAACGGTCTCATCTACGTGCGCGGCCAGCCCGAGGACTACGACCACTGGCGCGCGCTCGGCAACGAGGGCTGGGGCTGGAAGGACGTGCTTCCCGCCTTCATCCGCATGGAGCACAACACCCGCGGGGCGAGCGAATTCCATGGCGCCGACGGGCCGCAGTGGTGCTCCGACATCGGCGTGAAGCACGAGTTGATGGATGCGATCATCGGCGCGGGCGAGGAGCTGGGCGTCCCGCGCAACGACGACTTCAACGGTGCGAGCCAGGAGGGCGTCGGCTACTACCAGCTCTTCACGCGCCGCGGCTGGCGCTGCAGCGCCGCTGTCGGCTACCTGCGGCCGGCGCGCAAGCGAGCGAACCTGGAGGTGCGCACCGGCGCACGCGCGACACGCGTTCTTTTCGAAGGCATGCGCGCGGTCGGCGTCGAGTATGTGCAGGGGGGCGAGACGCGCACGGTGCGAGCGCGCGAGGTGATCCTCGCGGCGGGCGCGATCCAGAGCCCGCAGCTGCTGATGCTTTCCGGTGTCGGGCGGGGCGGTCACCTGCAGGAGCACGGCATACCCGTGGTGGCGGACCTGCCCGGTGTCGGCGGCAACCTCCAGGACCACTTGCAGCTGCGGCTGATCTACAAGGTCTCGAAACCGATCACCACCAACGACCAGCTGGCATCGCTCGCCGGGCGGGTGCGCATGGGGCTCGACTGGATCGTCTCGCGCAAGGGGCCGCTCGCGGTCGGCATCAACCAGGGCGGGCTATTCGCGAGGCTGATGCCGGAGGCGAAGACGCCCGACATCCAGTTCCACTTCGCCACGGTGTCGGCCGAGGTGGCCGGCGGCGCGCCGCACCCGTGGTCGGGATGCACCTTCTCGGTGTGCCAGCTGCGCCCGGAGTCGCGCGGCACGATCCGGCTCGCCTCGCGCGACCCGCTGGCGGCGCCCTCGATCCAGTCGAACTATCTCTCGACGGAAGTGGATCGCCGCTATGCGATCGAATCGCTGCGCTACGCACGGCGGCTCGCGGCCACTCGAGCGCTCGCACCCTATCTGTCCGAGGAGTATCGCCCAGGCCACGCCGCGCAGAGCGACGACGAACTTCTCGGCTTCGCGCGCCAGTACGGGCAGACGATCTTCCATCCCTCCGGTACCTGCAGGATGGGCAGCGACGCGCTGGCGGTGGTCGATTCGCAGCTCAGGGTCCGCGGCGTCGAGGCCCTGCGCGTGGTCGACTGCTCGATCATGCCCACGCTGGTGTCGGGCAACACCCACGCGCCGGCGGTGATGATCGGCGAGAAGGCCGCGGAGATGATCCTGCGCGCCTAGAGGGAAGGTCGGATCGGCGGCCGCCGCGCAAACTGCCCCCGGAGGCGCGCTCCTCTTCCACCTGCTATCCAAGCTCTATGAGCGCACGAGCCTGCTGATCACAACAAACCTGAGCTTCGGCGAATGGGGCAGCGTCTTCGGCGACGCCAAGATGACCACCGCGCTCCTCGACCGGCTCACCCACCACTGCCACATCGTCGAAACCGGCAACGACTCCTGGCGCTTCAAGCACGGCTCGGTGAACACCGGCTCACGCAAGCGTCAGCCCGCAACCAAATCGAAGGGAGAGAAGACCACTAAAACGACCGACTTATCCACAGCGGAATAGGCCGCTATGCAAGAATAGGGTGGGTCAAATTAGGATGAAAACGTGAACTGTGAGGAGCACTGAAGTGCCTAAGACGAAGATCACCCGTTACGACGTAGCGGAGCATCTCCGGACACCAAAGGAAATGGCGGCGTATCTCGAAGCCTGCCTCGAGGAAGCCGGCGAGGATGCCGCCTTCATCGCCAAGGCGCTGGGCGACATCGCGCGGGCAAAAGGGATGGCGCAAGTGGCTCGCGACGCCGGCCTATCCCGCGAAAGTCTCTACAAGACGCTTTCCGGCGACAGGAGCCCGGATTTCGAGACCATTCTGAGAGTCGTCAGCGCTCTGGGCCTAAAGTTACATGCCAAGGCGAAGCTGAGTGTACGGCCAGGCGTCTATGCCAAGCGCTGACCGGCGGCACGAAGCGGAGTCAATCCAAGGACATCGAATCGGCAAAGGCATTCTGGGTCGACTGGAAGAAGAGACAACCATGAGCAGGAAGAAAGCCGCGTCGGTGCCGCACCATGCGGTCGAGGTCGAAGAGTTGCGGGCGGACCGCGAACTGGCCGTCGAATATCTCAAGGCGGCGATGGAGTCCCTCGAAGACCCCGATGATCGCGCCGCGGGCCTCATCGCGCTGCGAACAGTTGCAGAAGCCTATGGCGGGCTTGCCACGGTGGCCCGTGAGGCGGGCATCAGCCGCGAGGCGCTGTATCGCTCGCTATCTCCCTCAGGGAATCCGACGCTGAAGACGCTTTTGGCGGTTCTCAGCACAGTCGGAATGCGGCTGTCCGTGCAAGCAGGCGATCGAAAGGCCGGGTAGAAGAGGGCTCTTGCGGGAGGTCTTCACCGCCGGCACGTGGATGATCGAGGCGGGCGCCTAGGAGATCGGAGCAACGCGGATGGCTGGCCGGGGCTCTATATGGTACGATACACCATATGGTAAAGGCCGTCTTGCTGTTTCACTACAAAGCACAGCAAGGCAACCTCGTGGTTGAGATGGTCCTATGGCGCCTTCCGATGCGCTCGGCCGACAAGCCGCACGGGATCAAATATCGACTCCATCTTGGTCGTAATGGGGAAAGCCTCGTGCGCTACGACAATGAAGCCGGCAAGGGCGACCACCGGCACATCGGAAAGGACGAGATTGAGGAATCCTATTTGTTTTCGGCAACTGAAAATCTGCTCGTGGATTTTCGGATGGAATGCGGGCGATTTGGCTGGAGGTGGGACAAATGAAGAGAATCTTCGTGGAAGTGATGAGCTCAACCGAGGCGCTCAAGCGGTTTGAGCGTGCGTGGCGGCACGCAGGGAAACGCAAGGACGCGGAACCTACCGTAGGGGTAGGATCAATCGGGGAGCTGACAACCCTGCTATCGCCCAAGCGCATGGAACTTCTGCGATACGTGGCCGAGAACCCTGAGCTTTCAGTTCGCGCGCTTTCCCAAGCTCTAAAGCGGGACTACAAGAATGTCCATACGGACGTGGTGGATCTCGAGGCGAATCATCTGCTGGCGCGCGGTAAGGACGGGGGAGTGCGGGCACCCTATGACGAGATAGTCATTCGCGCACCTTTGCGGGACGCGGCCTGACGGGGAGAAGAGAAGGGGACGGCATGAGACTGGGAATGATCGGACTGGGGCGCATGGGATCCAACATGGCGCAGCGCCTGATGAACGGCGGGCACCAGGTGGCGGTCTTCGACGCGAGTGCGGAGCCGCGCAAGGCGCTTGCATCGAAGGGCGCGCAGGCCGCCGATTCGCTCTCTTCGCTGGTAGCGTCGCTGCCGACGCCGCGCGTTCTGTGGCTGATGATTCCCGCGGGTGCCGCCACCGATATCACGCTGGCGGAGCTTTCTCCCCTCCTGGCGCAGGCAGACACTGTCATCGACGGCGGCAACTCCAACTACAAGGACACGCAGCGCCGCGCAACGGCATTCGCGGAGCGCGGCATTCACT
>JBDSRZ010000063.1:0-7830 GCA_039929025.1 Usitatibacter sp.
AGGGGCGCCCGATCCTGGCCGCGAGGTGGGCGCTGTAGAGGCTCGATCCCAGGATCCAGGTCGGCACCTCGAGCCCCTCGCCGGGGATCGCGCGCACTGCTTGTCCTGGCGCTGCCGGCGCGAAGTACGACTCGAGCTCCGCCACCTGAACGCCGAAATCCTCCTCACGGCCTCCACGGCGCAAGGCGCGCATCGTGAGCGGATCCGTCCCCGGCGCGCGGCCCAGGCCGAGGTCGATGCGGCCCGGATAGAGCGACTCGAGGGTTCCGATCTGCTCGGCCACGACGAAGGGCGCGTGGTTGGGCAACATGATGCCGCCGGAGCCCACGCGGATGGTGGAGGTCGCGCCGGCGAGGTAGGCCATCAGCACCACGGTCGCGGAGCTGGCGATGCCTTCGAGGTTGTGGTGCTCGGCGACCCAGTAACGCTTGTAGCCCCAGGATTCGGCCGCGCGCACGAGCTCGCGCGAGAACGCCATCGCCTCGGGGATGCTGCCTCCCTCGGGGTAGGTCACGAGGTCGAGGACGGAGAGGGGTGTTTTTTCGAGGGTCTTCATCGGTTTTGAGATTGGGCCCCGGCCTACGCGGGAACGACAGAGCGAGGTCCCCAGATGCGTTCCTCGGTGAAGCCGAGCTCGGCGAAGTCGGTTGCGCGCAGGTGCGCTTCGCCGGTGCAGAAGAACTCGTCCAGTTGCGGCGGCTTCACCCGCGTGCCTGCGAGCATCGCATGCGCCTGGCCGCGGTGGTGGATCTGGTGCTCGAAGAGGTGCGCGAGGATGCGGCGCACGCGGTCGGTGACCGGCCCTTTGCTCCGCAGGGTCGTCACCGGATCGTCGAGCCGCGAGTCGTCCAGCGACTCGCAGTACGCGATCAGCTTGCGGTCGCTCTCGTGCTGCGCCTTCGAGAGCGCGGCGCAATCAGCGAACGGCTCCTCGGGCGCGAAGTGCCGGCCGGGGTTCTCGTGGCAGGGGAGGCCGTCGCGGCTGCGCTCCAGCATCTCCACGTAGAACCAGTCGACGGTGACGATGTGGTTCAGCGTCGCCTTGAGCGAGGGGAAGAAGCTTACGCGCGTCGCGGCGAATTCCTCGTCGCTTAGTTGCGCGCAGGCCCTGAGGAGGCGATGGTTGGCCCACGCGTTGTTGTAGGCCTCGGTGGCGAAGTGCTGGGCGAGCGAGTGGGGATTCATTGGAGCTCCTTCAAACCTGGGACGGACCCCACCGAGAAAGAATCGCTGACGCCCAGCAACCGGGGTCCGTCCCAAGAAAAACGGCAGCCCGGGGGCTGCCGTTCAACGGCGTTGCGCCTCGCCGACCTCAGGGGATCGGGCGGATCTGGCAGGCCTGCTTGCCCTTGGGGCCGTCCTTGGTTTCGAACTCGACCTTCTGGTTCTCCTTCAGGGTCTTGAAGCCGCTGCCCTGGATCTCGGAGAAATGGGCGAAGAGGTCCTCGCCGCCGCCATCGGGCTTGATGAAGCCGAAGCCTTTGGAATCATTGAACCACTTCACCGTTCCGGTGTTCATTGCGTGTTTCCTTTCATGAATACACCCCGAAATACCCCGGGACACGGGCCAGCGAAGGAAGGAACCGCAAGACGGGAACTGAAGTGTGACGCGGGATGCTTTCCGGCCGGGACTGGAGTTACTGCTTACCGTACATCTTCGCTGCGAGCGGATTATACCGTGCCATTCCGGGGTTGAAGATGCCGAGGAGCGCCACGATGTCAGAATCCTGTGTTCTCCTCGCTACGATTGTCATGGCCTCGCTCCGATCCCTCCGTTTTGCCGCCGTCGCGCTCGCCGCTGCCGTGATGGTGTCGGCTGCGTGCGCGCAGCGCACGCCCGCCGAGCCGCGACCGGTAACGCCCCGTGGCCCGCTCCTCGGCCAAGAACAGGCGGTGGTGAAGCTCTTCGAGCAGGCGGCGCCCTCGGTCGCCTACATCACGACCCGGGCGATGGCCCGGCGTGGCCTCTTCGTCGCCGAGGTCGCCCAGGGCGCGGGCAGCGGCTTTGTCTGGGACGACAAGGGTCACGTGGTGACCAACTACCACGTGGTCGCCGAGGCCACCCGGGTGCAGGTGCAGCTGGACGCCGGGCGCACTTACGACGCCCAGGTGATCGGTTCGGCGCCGGATTACGACCTCGCGGTGGTGAAGCTCGAGCAGATCCCGCCGGGCCTGAAGGCGATCGCCGTGGGCAGCTCCAACGACCTGCGCATCGGGCAGACTGTGTACGCGATCGGCAATCCCTTCGGCATGGCGCGCACGCTCACCCAGGGCATCATCAGCGCGCTCGACCGGCAGCTGCCGACCTCGGACATCCGCGAGATCGCCGGCGTGATCCAGACCGACGCCGCCATCAATCCGGGCAATTCGGGCGGGCCGCTTCTCGATACCGCAGGCCGCCTCATCGGCGTGGCGAGCGCGATCCGCTCGCCGTCCGGAGGCAGCACCGGCGTGGGACTGGCGATACCCGCGGACCTGGTGAACCGCATCGTGCCGCAGCTGATCGCCAGCGGGCGCGCGCCGCAGCCCGGCATCGGCATCGTGCCTTTCCATCCGGACATGGTGGCGCGTGCGGGCCTCACCGGGGTGGTGACCGCGCGAGTGAATCCCGGCTCCCCCGCGGCGCAGGCCGGGATCAAGCCATTCGACCGGCAATCCGGCAATGTGGGCGACGTGATCGTGGCGGTGAACGGGCGCCCGGTGCAGTCGCTGCCGACCTTCGCCTCGGAGCTCGACCGCGTCGGCATCGGGCGAGAGGCCGAGCTCACGCTGGTCCGCGACGGCAAGGAACGCCGCGTCAAGGTGAAGGTGATCGACCTCGGCCGCTGAGCGGGCCTTGTAGGAGCCCTCCGCCAGTAGATCGTCCGGACGCCCTGCATTCGCGGCTCCGGGTAACCCGCAAGATGGGCGCTTCCCGCGCGCTTGCCGCGCTCCATGAGGATCGAGACGATGAAACGCATTTCCACGCGCGGCCAGCGTGCGATCGCCCGCCGGCTCACCGAAGTCGCGTTCGCCGTGCCGCAGGTTGTCGCCCATCGCGCCTGCCGCATGGCCTCGGACCGGCCGTCGGCGAGCGACCGGCGCGAGCTGAACCGCATGGTGAGCGAGAAGGCGGCGGCGTTCTCGGAGGCGTGGCTTGCGATGTCGATGCAGGCGATGCGGGTGAACCTCGCCTGGTCGACGGGCTTCCTGCGCTCGCCGCTCGCGCCGATGTCGGCCAGCCGCGCCAACGCCGCGATGCTTTCGGTGTTCGGCGCGGGGCTGGCACCCGTGCATCGCAGGGCGGTCGCGAACGCGAAGCGCCTCGCGCGCGCCCGCTAGCGCCACGATCGTTTTCAGCGCCCTTTCGGGACGCGCTTTTTCTTGCGTGGCGCGGGGGCGGTTGCGAGGCCGCGGAAATAGAAGTCCACCAGCGGCTCGGCCTGAGTGCGCAGCGAGAAGCTCCTGGGATCGAGCACCCAGTTGGCGATGAGCCCGGAGACGAGGGACATGGCGCCGATCGCGGCGATGCGGGGCTTCACCGTCGCCGGGAGGCGCCCGGCGCGGACGCAGGCGCGGAAGCCCGCCTCGATGGTCTTCAGGCACTCGTTCTGGCTGGCGATGTGGCGATCGCGCACCCCCACGGCGTCGCCCACGTATTCGCACTTGTGATAGGCGATCTCGAAGACGCGCTGCACGCGCTTGTCGCTCGCCGTTCGCAGCAGCACGTCGACCGTGGCGCGGCGCAACAGCTCCAGCGGATCGGCCTCGCCGGCGCCGCCGGCGCGCTCCAGCATGTCCTCGGCCGGTAACATGACGCGCTGCATCATCGCGTCGAAGAGCTCCGCCTTGTCCTTGAAGTGCCAGTAGACCGCACCCCGGGTGACACGCGCCTTGGCCGCGATCTCCTCGAGCGAGGCGTGCGCGACACCCTTGCCGTGGAATACCGACTCGGCGGCGTCGATCAGGCGGTTGCGCGTCTCCAGCGCTTCTTCACGGGTGCGGCGGGCCATGGAGCCTTGAAGTCTCCCGAAGGGCTGCATTTGACATACATACGTGCTTGTATGTAAATTATCGCGCTCAATCCCCCGCCCTGTAAAGAGAAACAGCGATGCCCACCGCGCCACGCCGGGTCTTTCCCTTCATCCTCCTCGCGCTCGCGGCCGCCGGCTGCGGTCCCGGGGGGCCGCAGCCGGGCCATGGCGGCATGCCGCCCACGCTCGTCGCAGTGCAGGAGGTGAAGCCGAAATCGATTGCCGTCGACTTCGAGTACCCGGCGCAGACCGCCGGCTCGCGCGAGGTGGAGGTGCGTGCGCGCGTGGCCGGCATCCTCCTCAAACGCAATTTCGAGGAGGGCGCCGCGGTGCGCGCGGGACAATCGCTCTTCACGCTCGACGCGAAGCCTTTCGAGGCCGCGGCCAACCGCGCCGAGGCCGATGTCGCCGCCGCGGAATCGCGGCTCAACCAGGCGCAGCGCAACGCGAGGCGCGTAAAGCCCCTCTACGAGGCGAAGGCCGCCTCGCAGAAGGATCTCGACGACGCGATGTCCACCGAGGAGGTCGCCGCGGCGGAGGTGAAGTCCGCGCGTGCGCGCCTCGCCGAAGCGCGCCTGAACCTCGGCTACACCCGCGTCGAGTCGCCGATTGCCGGGGTGAGCAGCCGCTCGCTGAAGAGCGAGGGCACGCTGGTCTCGGGCCCGGAGATGCTTCTCACCACCGTGAGCCAGGTGGATCCGATCTACGTGAACTTCGGGCTCTCGGAGGCCGAGCAGACGCGCCTCAAACAGGAAGCGGCGAGCGGCAAGCTGGTGCTCCCGAGGGATGGGCGCTTCGAGGTCGCCCTGCGCTTCGAGGACGGCCGCACCTACTCGCGCCCCGGCAAGCTCGCGTTCACCGATGTCCGCGTCAACAACCAGACCGGAACCTCGGACGCGCGTGCCGAGCTTCCCAATCCCGCGGGCGAGGTGCGGCCAGGCCAGTTCGTCCGCGTGGTGCTGAAGGGCGCGCAGCGCCCCGATGCGATCACCGTGCCGCAGCGCTCGGTGATGGAAGGTCCGATGGGGAAGATGGTCTATGTCCTCGGAGCCGAAAGCAAGGCGGAGCCGCGCCCGGTGCAACTGGGCGAATGGACCGGCAAGAACGACGTCGTGGTGCTGTCGGGCCTGAAGGGTGGCGACAAGGTGATCGTCGACGGGCTGGTGAAGGTATACCCCGGCGCGCAGGTGCAGGCGGGGGACCCGAATGCGCCGCCGCAGGGCGCGCCCGGCAAGGGACCGTCTCCCCAGCCCTCTCCCAGGGGAGAGGGAGAAAAGAAAAAATAGGGGCCGATCTCATGTTCTCGCGCTTTTTCATCGACCGCCCCATATTCGCGGCAGTCCTGTCGATCTTCATCGCGCTCGCGGGCCTGGCGGCGATGATGAACCTTCCGGTCGCCCAGTACCCGGAGATCTCGCCGCCGGTGGTCACCGTGAGCGCGTTCTATCCCGGGGCCTCGGCACAGGTGCTCGAATCCACCGTTGCCGCGCCGTTGGAGAACTCCATCAACGGCATCGAGGACATGCTCTACATGAGCTCGACCTCGGCCGCCAACGGCTCGGTGCAGATCCAGGTCACGTTCAACATCGGCACCGACGTCGACAAGGCCGCGCTCAACGTGAATAACCGCGTGAAGCAGGCGGAGCCGCGCCTGCCGCAGGAAGTGCGCCGCCAGGGCGTGAGCGTGGAGAAGGGGTCTTCGGCCTTCCTGCAGGTGCTCGCGTTCCATTCGCCCGACGGCCGCTATGACGACCTTTTCACGTCCAACTACGTGAACCTCAACGTGCTGGACGAGATCAAGCGCATCCCCGGCACGACGCTGGTGCAGATCTTCGGCGCCAAGGACTACGCGATGCGCATCTGGATCCGCCCGGACCGGCTGGCGCAGCTGAAGCTCTCCCCGGGCGACATCTTCCGCGCGATCAACGAGCAGAACGCCCAGTTCGCCGCCGGCAAGGTGGGCGAGCCGCCGACGGGCGGCGGCCAGGAGGTGGTCTATTCGATCACCACCAAGGGGCGCCTGTCGGAGCCGAAGGAATTCGAGGACATCATCCTGCGCGCCAACCCCGACGGCTCGCGCCTGCGGCTGAAGGATGTGGCGCGCGTCGAGCTGGCCGGCAAGGACTACAGCTTCATCGGCAAGTACAACGGCAAGCCGGCGACGCTCGTCGGCATCTTCCTGCAGCCGGGCGCCAATGCGCTCGATACCGGCAAGGCGGTGCGCGCGCGCGTCGACCAGCTGAAGGAGCGCTTCCCCCAGGGCCTCACCTACAACGTCGCCTACGACACCACGCGCTTCGTGGAAGTGTCGATCCGCGAGGTGATCATCACGCTCGCCGAGGCGATGGCGCTCGTCTTCCTGGTGGTGTACGTCTTCCTGCAGAACTGGCGCGCGACGCTGATCCCGTTCGCCGCGGTGCCGGTGTCGCTCCTCGGCACTTTCGCCGGGCTGCTGGCGCTCGGCTACTCGATCAACACTCTCACGCTCTTCGGCATGGTGCTGTCCATCGGCATCGTCGTGGACGACGCGGTGGTGGTGATGGAAAACGTCGAGCGCATCATGCGCGAGGAGGGGCTCGAAGCGCGCGAGGCCGCGATCAAGGCGATGAGGGAGGTGACGAGCCCGATCGTCGCCATCGTGCTGGTGCTCTGCTCGGTCTTCATCCCGATCGCTTTCCTGGGCGGCCTCACCGGCCAGCTCTATCGCCAGTTCGCGGTAACGATCTCGATGGCGGTGGTGATCTCCGGCATCGTGGCGCTCACGCTCACGCCGAGCCTGTGCGTGATCCTGCTGAAGGGCGGCCACCGCCCGCCGGGACGCTTCTTCAGCTGGTTCAACCGCTCCTTCGCGCGCGTGACCGACCGTTACGAGGACGGGGTGGCGTGGATGATCCGCCGCGGCCTGGTCGCGCTGCTGCTCTTCGGCGCGATGGTGGCGATCACCGCCTTCCTGTGGCGCTCCACCCCCGGCTCGCTGGTGCCCGACGAGGACCAGGGCTTCTACATCGTCGCGGTGATCCTGCCCGACGGCTCGTCCCTCGAGCGCACCGACAAGGTCGTGAGCGAGGTCGTGGACGCGGTGAAATCGAACCCCAACAACGAGGACGTGGTCGCCTTCACCGGCTTCGACTTCCTCGGCGGGACCTTCCGCGAGAACGCCGCCACCATGTTCGTCACGCAGAAGCACTGGGACGAGAGGAAAGTCCCGGTGAGCGCCCTGGTCGGAGAGTTCTACGGCAAGACCGGCCACATCAAGGAAGGGCTGGCACTCGCCTTCCCGCCGCCGCCCATCTTCGGCCTGGGCACCGCCGGCGGCTTCGAGTTCTACATCCAGGCGCGCGGCGACGCCGGCCCCAAGCGCCTCGCGGAGGTGGTGCAGCAATTCCAGGGCGCGGCGGCGCAGAACCCCAGGCTCACCCAGGTGCAGTCGCTGTGGCGCGCCAATGTGCCGCAGCTCTACGTGGACGTGGACCGCGAGAAGGCCAAGGCGCTCGACGTGCCGCTGGACGAGATCTTCAACACGCTCGCGGCGACGATGGGCTCGGCGTACGTGAACGACTTCAACAAGTTCGGGCGCACATGGCAGGTGCTGATGAGCGCTGATCCGCAGTTTCGCAAGCGCCCCGACGATGTGGGCTCCGTGTACGTGCGCAGCAACAAGGGCGAGATGATCCCACTGCGCGCGTTGGCGCGCATCGAGAATTCCAGCGGCCCCGGCACCATGGAGCGCTTCAACAACCTGCCCGCGGTGAAGATATTCGGCTCCGGCGCGCCGGGCGTGAGCTCGGGCCAGGCGATCGCCGAGGTCGAGGCGCTG
>JBDSRZ010000064.1:0-10650 GCA_039929025.1 Usitatibacter sp.
GCCGCCGTGACCGCGGCGGTGCCGCGGATCGAGGCGGGCGGGCGCCTCATCTACGTGGGCGCGGGCACCTCGGGCCGCCTGGGCCTCCTCGACAGCGTCGAGCTCTATCCCACCTTCTCGTGGCCGAGGGACCGCTGCATAGCGCTCCTCGCGGGCGGACGCAACGCGGTCTACGAGGCCGTGGAAGGTGCCGAGGACAACGCAGACCAGGGCGCGGCGGATATCCGCGCCGTCTCGGTCGGCAAGCACGACGTGGCGATCCTCCTCGCGGCCTCAGGCACCACGCCCTACGTGCTTGGAGCGATGCGCGCGGCCCGTGAAGCCGGCGCGCTCACCATCGGCATTGCCAACAACCCGGACTCGCCGGTGGCACGCGAAGCCGAGATCGGCATCACGCTCGACACCGGCTCGGAGCTGATCTCGGGCAGCACGCGCCTGAAGGCCGGGACGGCGCAGAAAGTCGCGCTCAACACCTTTTCCAGCGCGCTGATGGTGCGGATGAACAAGGTCTTCGGCAACCTCATGGTCGACCTGCGTCCCACCAACGCGAAGCTCATGAAGCGCGCCATCGCGCTCACGGTGCTCGCCACCGGCACCGGCGAGGACACGGCCCGCCGCACGCTCGAAGGCTGCGACTACCACGTGAAGGTGGCGATCCTAGCCATCATGCGCACGCTGGACGTCGCCGAGGCGCGCAAACGGCTAGCGGCGGCCAACGGCAATCTGCGCGCCGCGATGGCGGCCTGAGCCCCCGCATGACGGGCGAGGCGCCGACCCAGCCGGCGACCGCATGGCGCTGGATCCCGAGCCTCTACTTCGCACAGGGCATCCCGTACGTGATTGTGATGACCGTCTCGGTCGTCATGTACAAGACGCTCGGCATCTCCAATACCGACATCGCGCTCTACACCAGTTGGCTCTACCTGCCGTGGGTTATCAAGCCGATCTGGTCGCCGCTGGTGGACATGTTCGGCACCAAGCGGCGCTGGATCCTCACGCTCCAATTGATGATCGGCGCCTCGCTCGCGCTGGTCGCGCTCACCATCCCGGCCTCACACTTCTTCCAGGCGACGCTCGCGGTCTTCTGGCTGATGGCATTCAGCTCCGCGACCCACGACATCGCCGCGGACGGCTACTACATGCTGGGGCTGCAGCAGCACCAGCAGGCGGCCTTCGTGGGGGTGCGGAGCGCTTTCTACCGCCTGGCGATGATCGCCGGGCAAGGGGGCCTGGTGTTCGCAGCCGGGCAACTGGGGGAATTCACCGGCAACGTGGCGATGGCGTGGACGATCGTCCTCCTCTTCGCCGGGGCCGTGTTCCTCGCTCTCTATGCCTGGCACCGCTTGGCGCTGCCCGTGCCTGCCGCGGACCAGCCCACGGCCGCGGGGTCGAACATCGCCCAGGGTTTTGCCGAGACGTTCGCCTCTTTCTTCGCCAGGCCCGGCATCGCGTCGATCCTCGCCTTCCTGCTGCTCTTCCGCTTCGCCGAGGCGCAGGCGTTGAAGCTCGTCACGCCTTTCCTGCTGGACCCGCTGGCCCGCGGCGGGCTGGGCCTCACGACCTCGCAGGTGGGGATCGTTTACGGCACCGTAGGCGTGATCGCGCTCACCATCGGCGGCATCCTGGGAGGGCTCGCGATCTCCCGCCATGGGCTACGCCGCTGGCTCTGGCCGATGGTATTCGCGATGCACGTGCCGAACCTGGTGTTCGTGTACCTCGCTTTCGTCCAGCCGCAGTCAGCGCTCCTCGTCGCGGCCGCGCTCGCCATCGAGCAGTTCGGCTACGGCTTCGGCTTCGCCGCCTACCTGCTCTTCATGATCATGGTCGCGGAAGGCAGCCACAAGACCGCGCATTACGCGATCTGCACCGGCTTCATGGCGCTCGGCATGATGCTGCCCGGCATGGCGAGCGGCTGGATCCAGGAGCAGCTCGGTTACGCTAACTTCTTTGTCTGGGTATGCTTCGCGACGCTGCCCGCCTTCATCGCCACGGCGCTGGTCCGGGTGGAGCGCGACTTCGGCCGCAAGGCACCCGATCCAAATCCATCGTGAGCACCGCATTCGTGAAACGCATCCTTTGCACCCTCCTGCCACTGCTGCTCGCCGCCTGCGCGACGAGCGGCCCCGTCCTCGACACCACATATACCGCCCGGAGTCAGGAGAGCCGCGTGCTGTTCCTGGTGCTGCACTACACCGAGGGGGACTTCAATTCCGCGCTCAAGGTCCTGACCCAGGGCCCGGTGAGCAGCCATTACCTGGTGAACATCGACCCCCCGACGGTGTACCGGCTGGTCGACGAGGGCCGCACCGCGCATCACGCCGGCGTGAGCTCGTGGAAGGGATACACGCAGCTCAACGCGAGCTCCATCGGCATCGAGATCGTGAACCGCGCATTCACCGGCACGCCGGATCCGAGCAACTGGGCGGAGTTTCCCAAGGCGCAGATGGATGTGGTGGTGGAGCTGGTGAAGGACATCGTCGCGCGCCACAAGATCAGGCCCGAGCGCATCGTCGGGCACAGCGACATCGCGCCGCAGCGCAAGGTGGATCCCGGGCCCAAATTCCCGTGGAAGCGCCTGGCGGACGCCGGTCTCATTCCCTGGCCCGACCCCGCCGAGGTCGCCAGGCGGGGCGCGCGATTCGAGGCCGCATTGCCCGACGTGGAGTGGTTCCAAAGGCTGCTTGCCAAGCACGGCTTCCAGGTGCCGACCAATGGCGAGCTCGACGAGGCCACCGTGCGCGTGCTGATGGTCTTCCAGATGAAGTATCGGCCCGCCAGATTCGACGGCATGCCGGACGCGGAGACCGCGGCGATCCTCGACGTGCTCGTGGATCCATGAGGATGCGGCGCGTGGCGCACGCCCTGCTCGGTCTCGGCGCGTTCGCGGTGGGGGGACATGCGGGCGGGCCGGCAGCGCCCGAGGCGTGGCAGGCACGGCTCGATTCCGAGCTCGCTGCGATCCAGGCCGATCCCGCGCATCCGCTCGCGAGCCTCGCGGTGCTCGCGATCCGCGACGGCAAGGTCGTGTATCAACGGCAGTTCGGCCACCGCTGGATCGACAACAGCGACCCGGCGCGCAGCAAGGCGGCCGACGAAAAGACCCTCTACCGCATCGCCTCCATCTCGAAGCTGGTGACGACGATCGGCGTCCTGCGCCTCGTCGAGGATGGGGTTCTCGATCTCGACCGCGACATCGGCGAGTATCTAGGCTACGCGGTGCGCAACCCGCACTTTCCCGCGGTGCCGATCACGCTGCGCATGCTGCTCTCGCACACCTCGTCGCTGCGCGACGATGCGGGCTACTTCTGGACCGAGGGCAACCGTATCGAGGACGTGATCGGCCCGAAAAATGGTGTCGGAGTCGAATTTTCGAAGGCGTGGTCGTCGCAAGCGGCGCCCGGGACCTGGTTCCAGTACGCCAACCTTCCGTGGGGCGTGGTGGGCACGGTCATGGAGAAGGCGACCGGTGAGCGCTTCGACCGACTGATGAAGCGCCTAGTGCTCGACCCCCTGGGGATCCGCGGCGGCTATCACGTCGCCCATCTTCCCCCGGATGAGGTGGCCGCGATCGCGACGCTCTACCGCAAGCGCGGCACCGACGATGCTGCGCCCTGGGATCCGAAGGGTCCGTGGCTGCCGCAGGTCGACGACTTCTCGAAATCGCCGCCGCAGCCGCGCACCGGGCCCAAATACGTCATCGGCAGCAATGCGACCCTCTTCGGTCCCCACGGGAATCTGCACGTTTCGGTGGCGGACCTTGGGCGCGTGATGCGGATGCTCATGGATCGCGGCACCCTCGACGGCAGGCGCATCCTCGAGGCCGCGAGTGTGGAGGCGATGCTCGCGCGCCAATGGCGCTCCGATGGCGGCAGGAACGGCCTCGCCGCCTACGGCGCGAGCCGTCAGCGCTTCAATGCGTGGGGCCTGGGCAACCAGCATTTCCTCGACGTGAGCGGTCCCGGTTTCGGCGATCGCCTCGTGGAAGGTGGCGGCTTCGCCGGCGTGGGCCATCTCGGTGACGCCTATGGGCTTACTGCAGCCTTTGTGTTCGATCCCGCGAGCCGCGAGGGGCTCATCTACGTGACCGGCGGCCCGGGCTTCAATCCGGAGACCGCGCGCGGAGCATGGTCGGGATTCTTCCGCCACGAGGAGCAAATCCTCACCGCGCTCCACCGCCGCGCGATCCAGCGCAAGGCCGACTAGCGTCAGAGCACCGCGGGCTCGAGGAGCGTGAGGGTACGGGCCGTGGCATCGAAGCGCGCACGCACGCCGAGCGGAATCGTGAAGTGCTGCATCAGGTGGCCGAACGACAGCCCGCTCGCCACCGGAAGGTGCAGCGGCTCGAGGCGGTCCTGCAGCGTCTCTTCCAACGACAGCGACGCCTCGCCCGGATCCGTGTCGCACTTCCGGCACACGCCCATCATCACCGCGGCCGCGCCGCGCAGGTCGCCGCTCTGCACCAACTGCGTGAGCATCCGGTTGATGCGATAGGGCGCCTCGTTGATGTCCTCTAGGAAGACGATCGCTCCACGCATGCGCGCAGCGTAGGGCGTGCCCACGAGCGCCACGAGCACGGACAGATTGCCCCCGACGAGCGGCCCCGTGGCCACGCCGGGGCGGATGGTGCGCTCCGCGAACGCCGGCTCTGACGCAGCTCGGCGAAGGTTCTCCTCCGCCCCTGCAATGGTGTACTCCGGACGGGGCTCCATGAAGGCCGCACGAAGGTGGGACACCGAATACGGGGTGAAGGTCGAGATCCCCGCGGGTCCGTGGAAAGTGACCAGGCCCGCATGGCGAAGGATCGCGAGGTGCAGCGCGGTCGCGTCGGAGAATCCGACGAATACCTTGGGATGGGCGCGGATGGCGCGGTAATCCAGCAGCGGCAGCAGGAGCGAGGAGCCCGAGCCGCCACGCCCCGACCAGACGGCCTTGACGTCGCGGTCCAGGAACATCGCGTGCAGGTCCTGGGCTTGCTGGAAGGGCTCGCCCGCATAGTTGCCGCGCCGCAGGCGAATGTTGGAACCAGTCCTCACACGCAGGCCCAGGGACTCGATATTGCGCACCGCCCGCTCGATGTCCCTGTCTTCCATCGCGCCACCGGGAGCGATGAGGCCCACCAGGTTGCCGCGCCGCAGGCGTGGGGGCTTTATGAGCCCGCGCGGCGCCGGCGCCAAACTGCGCGCGAACAGGGGGAGCGCGGCACCTGCCAGCGCGGCGCCGGCCCCCCCCAGCAACGACCGTCTTCTCAGAACTTGTACGTGGCGCTGAGAATGAAGGCGCGGCCACGCGGGTCGGCAATGCGCGGGTCCCAGCCGGCACCGGACACGAAGTCCGTTGCGTGCGCCGTGAACGGCGGGTCCGTGTTGAGCAGGTTCTTGATCCCTGCGCGCAGCGTCATCTTCCTGATGCCCGTATAGGCGACCGTCAGGTCATACAGGATGTAGGCCTCGACCTCGGGGTCGAATCCGGGAGGAACGACGCCCGGGGGCACCTCGTCCTTGTAGCTATGCACGTAGCGTTGCAGGAATGTCGCGCTCCAGGGGCCCGTGGCGTAGCTCACCGACGCCGTGTGCTTCCATTTCGGGTAGATGGTCCTGCGGGTCCACTCGCCCACGAGCTCCCGGTAGGACTGCGTCTGGAAGATGCGCGACTTGTAGCTGTCGATATACGTTCCGTCCAGGCTGAACCTCCACTTGCCGTTCAACCCGGTCCAGTCGAAACGCCCTCCCAATTCCACGCCGCGGGTGATCTCGTCGGCGGCGTTCACCAGGCCGGCCTGGATGTAGTTGATCGAGCCGTCGGCGTTACGGACGATGTACTCCGGGAACTGCGTGTAGTTGGCCACGACTTCCTGCGGCGTGAGTCTTGTGATGAGGTCCTTGCGCTTGACCTCCCAGAAGTCGACGCTCGCGCTCAGGTTGGTCGCGGGCTCGACGACGAAGCCGACGTTCCACTGCTTGGACGTTTCCGGCTGCAGGCCCGCGTTTCCCCCGGTACGCGCATTCGGACGGATCGCGCAGAACACCGGGTTACCGGGATTCTGGGGGCACAGTACGGGGTCGGCGATATTGCCCGGCACCGGGCCCTCGATCGTCAACCCGTACAGTTGCGTGAACGTAGGAGCCCGAAACCCCTCGCCCCAGGAGCCGCGCACCATCAACACATTGGCGGGGCGCCAGGCAACCGACGCCTTGGGGTTGGTGGTATTGCCGAAATCACTGTACTTGTCGTGGCGCGCGGCGAGCGTGAGCTCGAGCGCCTTGATGATCGGCACCGAAAGCTCGCCATAGAATGCCGTCACCTTCCGCTCCACTTTCGACTGCGGTGTATCGCTGGGAATGTCGCCGATCACGTTGCCCGAAGAATTCGTCACGATGAACTCGTACGTCTCCTTGCGGTAGTCGAAGCCCGCCGCCAGGGCGAGCGGCCCGCCGGGCAACCGCATGATCTCCCCCGAAGCCGATCCGTCGAACTGCTGGAGCGTGGTCACCCCACCGACCAGCTTCTGGCCGGTGGCGCTTGCGGCCTGTAGCGCGGCCAGCGCCGCCGGCGTCTGCGATGCACCCGGCGCAAGCCATGGATTCAGCTGCCCGCTCGCGAGCAGGTCGCGGAAAGGAACCGTGAAGTAGTAGCCGCCGGCGAGGGTCGAGTCGGCCTCGCTGCGTCCCAGGGTAATGGCCGTCTTCCAGTCCCAATTCTTGTAGTCGCCCTGAAGACCCGCGAGGAAGCGGTAGGTGTCGGTAATGTGCTCGATCCTGCGCGGGCCGCAATCCAGGCAGCGCCAGCGGTAAGCGATCGGCAGGTTGCGGTTGAAGCTCGGGATGTACTGCGAGAGGTCCTGGTAGTACGGGCCGTTCACCGGATATGCCGGCAGAAACGTTCCCGCGGCAGTGCTCGTCGTGATCTGGCGCTCTTCGAATTCGTTTGTGGCTTCGGTGCGGGACGCAACGAACTCCGCGATGCCCTGCATGGACGGTGTAAGTTGCATCGTCCCGCGCGCCATGAAGCTCGAAGTATCGAGCGGTTGCTGCAGCGCGCGAGGATAGGTGTAATCGTAGGCGCAGGCATAGCGGAACGAGGCCGTGGCCCACAACGCATACTCGTACTGCGACTGCAGCGGTCGATCGGCGCAGCGTCCCTGGAAGCTGAGGAGGTTCGCGCGCGTAAAGGCCTGTGTGCTACCGGGCAGGACGAAGGATGCGCCCATCGCGGAGCCCGCCGCGCCCGTTTGCGTGGCAAAAGGGGTGCCCGCGGTGTCCGGGGAGAGGCCGCGTGCGGGCTGGTAGCCGTTCGAAAAGGAGCGGTCCTTCGAGCGCAGGACCTCCGCCCGGTCGAAGGTGAAGCTCGCCATCACGTTGTACTTGTCCCGCGAGAGGTCGCCAAAGCCCCCCAGGATCGAGCCGCGGTAGCGGTTACCGCCGCCCTCCTGGGTCATGTCGGCGAGCGCGGTCACCTCGGCGCCGGTGTAATCCTTGCGCAGGATGAAATTGATCACCCCGCCGATCGCGTCGGTGCCGTAGATCGCCGAGGCGCCGTCCTTGAGGATCTCCACCCGTTCCACCGCCGCGAACGGAATGGAGTTCAGGTCGACCGCGGCGGACTTCATGCTGTGCAGCGCCACCCGCCGGCCGTTGAGCAGCACCAGGGTGCTGCCGGCGCCGAGGCCGCGAAGGTTCGCGCTCGAGTTCGAGGTGCTGTTGCGGTTCTCTACGTCGGTCGCCCCGGCGATCAGCGTCTTGGAGGAAAGATTATCGACCCCATTACCGTTCGCGGAGATGAAAGTCATCAGCTCCTCGGCGCTGAAGATGCCCGCCTTGTCGATCTGGTCCTTGGTGATCACCTGCAGCGGCAGCGCTCCTTCCGTCTGGATGCGCTTGATGTTGCTGCCCGTGACCTCGATGCGCTCCTTGGTCGCCGTCTGCTGCGCAAACGCGGCGCCGGCGAAAAAGACTAGCGATACCGCTTGTGCGATCTTTGCGAGTTTCACCGTTATCGTCTCCCTGGTCACTGCGATTATTGGTGCCGGCCGGCGGAATGCCTGGAGCATCCGCTGGCTCACGGATTCTGCGGAATTTACTGCAATATTACAAATCGCGGTTTCCTCCCCCCGCCCGCCCCCTCGGCCGATTCATGACAAGATGCTTCGCAGTACTGTTTTTGCTCCTCGTTGGTGCGTTCCTACCCGCGCTCGCGGAGATCCCCGAACCCGTCGCCCTGCGGCTCCGCGCCGCCGGTATCCCCGAAGACGCGATCGGATTCACCGTCCAGCGACTGGACGACGCCACGCCCGTGCTCGCACACCTTCCAGACCGCAGCCGGCAGCCCGCGTCGACGCTCAAAGTGCTCACCTCGCTCGTGGCGCTGGAGAAGCTGGGGCCCACGTATCGCGGACGAACGCAATTGCGCACTCGGGGCGAGGCGGTTGACGGCCTCCTAGCCGCCGACCTGGTGCTGCGGGGCATGGGCGACGTCGACTTCGACTGGCAATCCCTCGAGCGCATGCTGCAGGTGCTGGCGCTGCAGGGAGTGCGCGAGATCCGCGGGGACTTCGTGCTCGACCTCAGCTTCTTCAAGCCGTCGCGCCTCGACGTCGGGGTGGCACCCTTCGATGAAGCGCCGGAGTTCCGCTACAACGTGATTCCCGACGCGCTGCTGCTGAACAGCAACCTCATGCAGCTCACCCTCGCCTCGGGCGATCGGGACGTGCGGGTCGCGATGATACCGCCCCTCGAGAGTGTGGTGGTCGACTCCACCGGCATGAAGCTCGCTCCGCGCAGCTGCGAGGCCTGGGAGGACGGCTGGATCATCCCCACCGTTGCGAAGGGCCCGAAGGGCGCGCTGCGGATCGCGCTGCGCGGCGATTTCCCGCCCCACTGCGTCGCCGACACCTCGATCAACGTGATCGACCGCGTGATGTTCGCCGATCGCCTGTTCCGGGCCCTCTGGCGGCGCCTGGGCGGCAAGTTCACCGGGCGGACGCGCGAGGGCGAAATGCCCGCGGATGCGCGGCTCGTGGCCGAGCACCGCTCGCGCACCCTGGGCGAGATCGTGCGGGACATCAACAAGCGTTCGGACAACCCCATCACGCGGGTGATCTTTCTCACGCTGGGCGCGATGTCGGCCTTCCCCGGGTCGGACTCCACCGCCCGACGCGCCGACGCGGAGATCCGCGCCTGGCTGGAGAAGCGCGGCGTCGATCCCAAGGGAATCGTGCTGGAGAACGGCTCGGGGCTATCGCGCACCGAGATGATCAGCCCCAACCAGCTCGCGGCGGTACTGCGCCACGGGGCAGCGAGCGACTGGGCGCCGGAATTCACCGCGAGCCTGCCGATCGTGGCGGTCGATGGCGGGATGGGGACCCGGCTGCGCGACAGTCCCGTCGCCGCACGCGCCCGGCTCAAGACCGGGACGCTGCGCGACGTGACGGCGGTGGCGGGATACATGAAGGATGAATCGGGGCGCGCGCTGGTGGTGGTGGCGATGATCAACCACCCGCTCGCCACCAAGCAGGTCGCGCGGCCGATCCTGGATGCGCTGATCGACTGGGTGGCGCGTTCCCGCCGCGAGCCGCCGGCGGCTAAACCGGGCGCCTAGAGGATGCGGACGTAGCCGGCGCGGATCGTATCGCGATCGCCGCCGTCGAAGTGCCACCACTCGCGCGTGATGCCGAGCCATCCCGAGCCGATCATCGCGTCGCGCAGGATCGCGCGGTTGTCGATGTGGGCCTGGACGAGCCCACCGTTGGCGAGGAAGTCGCGCTCCAGGACCGGGTGAGACCGCTCGGTGAGGTCGTCGAAGGGCGTGCCCATGTCGAGCTCCCGCCCCACGCTATCGATCAATGTCACGTCCACCGCCATGCCGAAGGAATGGATCGAACCGCGCACCGGGTCGGCCAGGTACTTGGTGAGGTCCGTGCCCTGGAGCGCCTTCCACATGCGCTCCTGCACGCGCTGCGGGCGCAGGGCATCGAGCACCAGCAGCGAGAGGTCCGGCCGCGCGGCGGCGAGGCGCCCCGCGGCTTTCTCCAGCCTTTCCGCGGCGTGGCGATGCAGCCACGCGCAGTCGAAGGGCGAATAAAGGTCCTGGCCGACGAAATTGCCGTTGCCGGCATAGCGCAGGTCGACGCGGATGGCGCCGATGCTGTCGAGGCGGCGAAAATGGGGATGGTCGACCAGGGACTCGATCGGGAGCGTGTTGGCCATCACGGAATGATGACGAGATCGACGTAGCGGCTCAAGAGGCCGGGGTCGTCGAAATGGCGCGGGCCTACGAAGGCGGTCGCGTGATGCCTCCACTCGCGCATCGCGCCGGACTCCGCCACACCCATCGGCCAGAAGAGATGCGTGCGAAGAGCGCGCGGCAGTCGGCATCGCGTCCTGAGCCCACTTGCGGCGGGGTGGCAGCGCATCCGGCCAGGAACGCAGCGCCCTTGAACAACGCCGGCGCACCCATGCGCCGAGCGAAGAGGGATGGCCGATCACTCGCCCTTTGGCGGCGGCGCTTGCGACTGCCGGCGCTCGATTATTCAGGTGAGGCGGGTGAGGAAGATGCCCAGCACCACGAGGGCGATGGCGAGGACGCGCAGCGGGCCCAGGCGCTCCTTGAAGATGAATACGCCGAGCAGCGCGGCGAAGATCACCGAGGTCTCGC
>JBDSRZ010000065.1:0-26384 GCA_039929025.1 Usitatibacter sp.
TGTCCCCCACTGCATCGAAGCCCATCCCCGCCACTTTGATCCCCGGGGACGGCATCGGCCCTGAAGTGGCCGACGCCGCGGTCGAGGTCCTCGATGCCGCCGGCGCTCCGTTCACCTGGGACACGCAGACCGCAGGCGTCGCGGGGCTGAAGAGCAAGGGCGATCCGCTTCCGGCGGAGACGCTCGAGAGCATCCGCAAGACGCGCCTCGCGCTCAAGGGCCCGCTCGCGACCCCGGTGGGCGGCGGCTTCCGCTCGTCCAACGTGCGGCTGCGCGAGGAATTCGCCCTCTACGCGAACCTGCGCCCGGCGCGCACGCTGGTTCCCGGCCGCTTCGACAAGATCGACCTGATCCTGGTGCGCGAGAACCTCGAGGGCCTTTATGTCGGCTTCGAGCACTACATCCCGATCGGCGACGATCCGCGCGCGGTCGCGCTCGCCTCGGGCGTGAACACGCGCGCCGGCGCGCGCCGCATCTGCGAGTTCACCTTCGACTACGCGGTGAAGCACAACCGCAAGAAGGTGACGCTGGTCCACAAGGCCAACGTGCTGAAGGCGCTGACCGGGCTCTTCCTCGAGGAGGGCAAGGCGGTGGCGAAGGAATACGAAGGCCGGATCGCGTGCGACGACCGCATCATCGACGCGTGCGCGATGCAGCTGGTGATGAACCCGTGGCAGTTCGACGTGATCGTGACCACCAACCTGTTCGGCGACATCCTCTCGGACCTGAACGCCGGCCTCGTGGGCGGCCTGGGCATGGCGCCGGCGGGCAACATCGGCGCCGATGCGGCGATCTTCGAGGCGGTGCACGGCTCCGCCCCCGACATCGCGGGAAAGGGGATCGCCAATCCCCTGGCGTTAATCCTTTCCGGTGCGATGATGCTCGACCACGTGGGCCTCGCCGACAAGGGCAAGCTGGTGCGCGACGCCGTCGACAAGGTGCTGATGGTGGACAACGTGCGTACCGGCGACCTGGGCGGCACGGCGAACACCAAGCAGTTCACCCAGGCCATCATCAGCCGCATGCGCGGCTGAAAATGGTGTCGGAGTGGATTTTCCGAAAATGGTGTCAAAAATGGTGTCGGAGTCGAATTTCGGGGTTCCATGAGAAGCAAGCTGTTCGTACCGGGGTCGCGCCCCGAGCTTTTCGCGAAGGCGATGGCAGGCGAGGCCGACGCGCTTTCGTTCGACCTGGAAGACGCGGTGGACGAATCGCGCAAGGCGGAGGCGCGGCGCGAGCTGGCGGCATTTCTGCGCAGGCTCCCGGTCAACTGCGGCAAGACCATCATCGTGCGGGTGAACGGCCTCGAGACGCCGCACTTCGAGGCCGACCTGGAGGCCATCGTCGGGCCGGGCCTCGACATCGTGAACCTGCCGAAGCCCGAGAGCGCGAGCGACGTGCGTGCCTGTGCCGCGGCGCTCGCGAAGTTCGAAAGGAAGGCGGGCGTCGATCCGGTCGACCTGCTGCCGAACATCGAATCGCCGAAGGCGCTGCGGCTCGCGGCCGAGATCGCCGCGGCCAGCACACGGGTGGTGGGCCTGCAGGCGGGGTGGGGCGACTTGATCGAGCCCCTTGGCATCGACCGCTACAACCCGGCCGTGATCCAGGCGATCCAGCTCCAGATCCGCATCGCCGCGGGCGAGGCGGGCGTGTGGGCCTACGACGGCGCCTTCGCCAACATGGGCGATCCGGAGGGCTACAGGCGCGAGGCGGAGGCCGCCCGGCGGCTGGGCTACATCGGCAAGAGCGCCATCCACCCCTCCCAGGTCCCAATCGCCAATGCCGTCTTCCGGCCGACGGACGAGGAGATCGCGCACTCGCTCAAGGTCATCGAGGCCGCAAGCGCCGCAGCCCGAAAGGGGGTGGGCGCCTTCACCGTCGACGGAAAGATGGTCGATGCCCCCTTCGTACGTCGTGCCGAGGCGATCCTCGACCTCGCCCGCCGCCTGAAACTGGTCGCAACGGAAGAGAGGACCATCCAGTGATACAAAAATGGGTGTCAGACACCATTTTTCGCGAGTGACGCTCAATCATCGCGATTACACCGGCGCCGCCTGCGGCGCCCTCTCCGGCGTTCGCGTGCTCGACCTCTCGCGCCTGGTGGCGGGCAACACGCTCACCGGCGCGCTCGCCGACTTCGGTGCGGAGGTGATCAAGGTCGAGCCCGAAGCGGGCGACACCCTGCGGGCGTGGCGCACGAAAGACGTCCAGATCAACTGGAAGCTCTACGCGCGCAACAAGAAGAGCCTCGCCCTGGAACTGCGCAAGCCCGAGGCCCGCGCGCTGCTCCTCAAGCTGGTGGCCAAGGCCGATATGCTGGTCGAAAGCTTCCGTCCGGACACGCTGGAGAAGATGGGCCTGGGTCCCGATGTGCTCCTCGAACGCAACCCGCGCCTCGTCATCATCCGCATCTCCGGCTGGGGGCAGACCGGTCCCTATCGCCGCCGTCCCGGGTTCGGCACGCTGGTGGAGGGTATCTCGGGCTTTGCGTCCTTCAACGGTTTCGAGGACCGCGAGCCGGTGCTGCCGCCGATGTACATGGCGGATTCGTACGCCGGCCTCTACGGGGCGATCGGTGCGATGATCGCGCTGCGCGAGGTGGAGGTGAATGGCGGCAAAGGTCAGGTGATCGACCTCCCGCTCCTCGATCCGCTCTTTCACGTGCTCGGTCCGCAGGCGGCGAGCTACCGCCTCACCGGCCAGGTGAGAGCGCGCACCGGCAGCCGCTCGACCAACTCCGGCCCGCGCAATGCCTATCGCTGCAGCGACGGAGCCTACGTGTGCCTTTCTGCCTCGACGCAGAAGATGGCCGAGCGTGTCTTCGCCTCCATCGGCCGCGCGGACCTGATCGACGATCCGCGCTACAAGACCAACGCCGCGCGGGTGAAGAACGCGGCCAAGCTCGATGTCATCATCGGCGCGTTCATCGGCGGCAAGACCCAGGCCGAGAACGTCGCCTTCTTCGAGGAGGCCGAGGTCACCGTCGGGCCGATCTACGACATCTCGCAGATCCTTGAGGACCCCCACTTCATCGATCGTGAGGTCCTCGCCGACTACCCCGATGCGGACATGGGCGCCTTCCCCATGCATCACGTCGTGCCGCGCCTTTCGGGGACGCCCGGCCAGATCGGCACGCCGGCACCGAAGCTCGGCGAGCACAACCGTGCGCTGCTCGCCGAGGTGGGCGTGGACGATCGGGCGTACGCGAAACTGCTCGCGGACGCGGCGGTGTACGAAGAGGGTTGATGGAAGAAGCGCGGGGCGTTGTACGGATTCTGATACAACGCCGCAACTCCTACGCCGAAAAGAGCATTTGTTACATGCAGCCCCGCAGCCGTACGATTATCCTACCTATCCCTGAAAGTTCCTGGAGATACTCATGTCAATCGGACTGATACTTCTGATCATCCTCGTGCTGGCGCTCGTTGGCGTGCTGCCCACCTGGGGCCACAGCAAGAGCTGGGGCTACGGGCCCAGCGGAATGCTCGGCACCGTGGTCGTGATCTTGTTGATCCTGCTGGTACTCGGCAAGATCTAGCGTTTGCGGGCCCGCGCCCTCGCGGCGCGGGTCTTTTCCTCGCATGATGCGTCACCATTGGTTTCGGGTTCGCAAGCGAGGTCGCGAAGTGGACCAGGGTCGCGAAGGATAGGCGCGCCAGGGTCGATTCGCGCAACAGGGCACGCGAAGCGCGCCTGCGACGAAACGAGCTCCATCAATACACGACCACGGAGCGGATCGACTCGCCGCGCTCCATCAGCGCGAAGCCCTCGTTGATTTCCCCCAGCGCCAGCGTATGCGTGATCAGCTCGTCGATGCGCAGCTTCCCGTCCATGTACCAGTCCACGATGCGCGGCACATCGGTGCGCCCGCGCGCCCCGCCGAAGGCGGTGCCCTTCCAGACGCGCCCGGTGACGAGCTGGAAGGGGCGGGTCGAGACCTCCTGCCCGGCGCCGGCCACGCCGATGATGACGGACACGCCCCAGCCCTTGTGGCAGCACTCGAGCGCCTGACGCATGGTCGCGGTGTTGCCGATGCACTCGAAGCTGTAGTCCGCGCCGCCATCGGTGAGCTGCACGATCGCGTCGATCACGTTCGGCGTCGTCCGCGCATCGACGAAATGCGTCATGCCGAACGCGCGCCCCAGCGCTTCGCGTGTCGGGTTCAGGTCCACGCCGATGATCTTGTCCGCGCCGGCCATCCTCGCGCCCTGCACGACGTTCAGCCCGATGCCGCCCAGGCCGAACACCGCCACGTTGGCGCCCGGCTCGACCTTCGCCGTGAAGAGCACCGCGCCCACGCCCGTGGTCACGCCGCAGCCGATGTAGCAGACCATCTCGAACGGCGCGTCCTTGCGGATCTTCGCCAGGGCGATCTCTGGCACCACGATGTGGTTGGCGAAGGTCGAGGTGCCCATGTAGTGCAGGATCGGCTTGGCCCCGAGCGAGAAGCGCGAAGTGCCGTCGGGCATCAGCCCCTTGCCCTGCGTCGCGCGGATCTTCTGGCAAAGGTTGGTCTTGCGCGACAGGCAGAACTTGCACTGGCGGCACTCGGGCGTGTAGAGCGGGATCACATGGTCGCCGGCTTCGAGCGTCGTGACGCCCGCGCCCACCTCGAGCACGATTCCCGCCCCCTCGTGGCCGAGGATCGCAGGGAAGAGCCCCTCGGGATCGGCGCCCGAAAGCGTGAAGTGGTCGGTGTGGCAGATGCCGGTGGCCTTCACTTCGACCAGCACCTCCCCCGCGTGGGGGCCTTCCAGCTCGACTTCCTCGATCGTGAGCGGCTTGCCCGCTGCCCAGGCCACCGCGGCGCGTGTCTTCATGCGGCAATGGTAATCTGATCCGCGATGACTCCCACCGTGCAGCGCCGCTTCGACGCCATCGTCGTCGGGCTGGGCGCTTTCGGGGCCGCGACCGCATACCAGCTGGCGAAAGCCGGCGCGCGCGTCCTCGGCGTCGACCGTTTCGTTCCGCCGCACGCACACGGTTCCTCGCACGGCGACACGCGCATCACGCGGCTCGCGATCGGCGAGGGCGATGCCTATGTGCCGCTCGCCATCCGCTCGCACGAGATCTGGCGCGAGCTGGAGGCCGCGACCGGGGAGAGCCTGCTCACCGCGACCGGAGGCCTCTGGATATCCAGCGGCGCGCGCCGCGCCGAGACCCACGTGAAGGGTTTCTTCGACAACACCCTTGCCGCGGCCCGGCGCTTCGGCATCCGGCACGAGGTGCTGGACGCAGCGGCCATTCGCAAGGGTTTCCCGCAATTCCGCGTCTCGTCCAACGAGAGCGGCTATTACGAGCCCGGCGCGGGCTTCGTCCGCCCGGAGTCGTGCATCCGGGCGCAGCTCCGCCTGGCGGCAAGCCACGGCGCGGTCCTGCACACGGGTGAGGACGTGCGGGCTTTCGAGGAGCAGGGCGGCCATGTGCTCGTGGTGACCGACCGCGGCCGCTACGAGGCCGGCCAGGTGGTCGTCTGCGCCGGCGCATGGATCACCCGGCTCGCGGGTCCGGACCTCGCGCGGCTTTTCACGCTCACCCGGCAGGTCCTCTACTGGTTCGATGTCGCGGACAACTATCGGCAATTCGCGATCCCGCGCTTCCCGGTCTGGATCTGGGAGCTGCAGCACACCGATCGCGTGATCTATGGCTTTCCCGCCATCGACGGGCTTACGGGCGGCGCGAAAGTGGCCACCGAGCAATATGGCGAGGCCCTCACGCCCGGCGAAATCGAGGCGCTGGAGCCGGTGTCCGATGCGCAAGCGCGCGCGATGCACGAGCGGCTCGTGGCACCCAATCTGCCCGGGCTCGGGCGCGCGCTCATCAAGGCCGTGCCGTGCATCTACACGGCAACCCCGGACTTCCAGTTCTTGATCGATCGCCACCCGCAGATGCGGCGCGTGATCCTGGCATCGCCCTGCTCCGGGCACGGCTTCAAGCATTCGGCGGCGGTGGGCGAGGCGCTCGCGGCGATGGCGCTAGGGCGCGAATCGCCCCACGACGTCGCGAGCTTCTGCCTCGCGCGCTTCGATCGCGCGGGAGCAGGCCTTATCTAAGCGCCCGAGCGGCTCTTGCTGCAAGAGCGCCGCGCGCTACGCGTTCGAGTCCGTGCCCGCCGCGAGCGTGGCGGGCGATGGCGAGGCTGGCAAGGATCTTCAACGGCTGCTTTCCTCGATTCCCTGGATCAGAAGCTGCACCACCAGCTGGATGGCGGCGCGGTCCGCATCCGACGTGGACGTGAACTCGATCCCCGCGTGCCACACGTTGCCGTGCGGCGCGATCTTGACCACTCGCCCGTAGACGGTCTGCGCCCGGTGGCACACCAGCGGCACCTCGAACTCCACCATCACCTCGCAGAGCAGGGGGACCGGGGAGACCATCTCGGCGAGGATGCCGTAGTAGCCGATGTCCAGGATGCGGCCGTGGTGCACTTCGGGCAGCACCACCTTGTTGACCACCATCTTGTAGCCGAGCGGGATCTTCACCTCGACGCGCAGGCTGCGGCGGCTTTCCTGGCGCGGCACCACCTTCCCCATCGAGGGGATGCCGGTCACCTCGCGCAGCACCACCTTGCTGCGGCCCTTGACGAACACGTCCATCGGCTCCGCGGTGGCGACGAAACCCCGGGTGCGCTCGTAGGTGGATTCGCTGATCAACACCTGGCCGCGGAGGCTGAAGGATTCGATCCGCGAAACGAGGTTCACCTCGTCGCCGATCACCGTGTGCTCGGAATAGAGGTCGCTGCCGAGGCGCGCCGAGAGCACGCGCCCGGTGTTGATGCCGATTCCGAAGTACATCTCGGGGTGCTCGCTCGTCCGGTGCCGCTCGTTCAGCTCGTGCATGGCGTTCTGCATGTCTACCGCGCAGACGATCGCCCGGCACGCGCCCTCGATCGGGTCGGAGCTCGACTCGAACAGCACCAGCATCGAGTCGCCCATGAACTTGTCGATGGTGCCATGGTGGTGGAATACGATCTCGCTCATGCGCACCAGGCACCGGTTCAGCAGCGCGAGCACGGTGCTCGCGGGGTACGAGCTGCAGATGGGGGTGAACCCGCGCAGGTCGGCGAGGAGGATCGTCACCTCGCGCGCGAGCTGGTTCTCGATCTGCCTCGAGGTGAGGGGGCCGAGCGCACCCTCGAGCACCGCCTGCACGCGCGCCCGGGTGTCCATGCTCCATGCTTGCCCCGCGCCGTCGCCGGCGATGTTCTCGATCTGGCGCAACGTCTCGCGGACTACCGCGTCCTTCATCACCCCTCCCCGCGGACCACCGGAGGCCATTTTGCCTGAGGGCAGGGAATCGGCCTGACGGCAAGATGGCGGACCCGCTCGCCGGACTCTGCGTCGTATGATGCATCGGTAGCTCACCCCAAGAGCCATCAGCCCCGCATCCTTTGCCGGATGCACTTCGCCATGGACCGCACCGAACGCTTCTACAAGATCGACCAGCTGCTGCAGACACGCCGCCCGGTGGTGCCGGTGCGCGAGTTCCTCACCGAGCTCGGCATCTCGCTCGCGACCTTCAAGCGCGACCTCGAGTACATGCGCGAGCGCCTGAACGCCCCCATCGTCTGGGATCGGGATCTCAACGGCTACCGCTTCGAGGAGCAGAAGGCCAAGGGGCCCAAGTACGAGCTTCCCGGCCTGTGGTTCAACCCGCAGGAGGCGCAGGCGCTCCTCACCATGGAGCACCTGATCGAGGAGATGGAGCCTTCGCTCCTCGGGCCGCACCTGGCACCGCTGCGCACGCGGCTCACGGCGCTGCTGTCGAGCGGCGACCACGCCGCGGAGGAGGTGCGCAAGAGAATCCGCGTCATCCCCTTCGGCGCGCGCAAGCACGAGCCGAAGCATTTCTCCCTCATCGCCTCGGCGGTGCTCGGGCGGCAACGGCTCGGCATCAGCTACTTCAACCGCACGCGGGACGAGACCACCGAGCGCCAGGTGTCGCCGCAGCGCCTGGTGTATTACCGCGCCAACTGGTATCTCGACGCGTGGTGCCATCTGAGGAACGACCTGCGCAGCTTCTCGCTGGATGCGATCCGCGCCGCGGAGCCGACCACGACCAAGGCGAAGGAGGTGGGCGAAGCCGAGCTCGACCAGGTCCTTGCGAGCGGCTACGGAATCTTCTCGGGCAAGAAGGTGCAGTGGGCGACTTTGCGCTTCTCGCCCGAAACCGCGCGCTACGTCGCGCTGGAGGAATGGCACTCGAAGCAGCGCGCGCGCTGGGAGAAGGACGGGCGTTACGTGCTCGAGATCCCGTTCTCCTCGGAAAAGGAGCTGGTGATGGACATCCTCAAGCATGGCGCGGCGGTCGAGGTGATCGCGCCGGAGACGCTGCGCGCGGAGGTGCGCAGCCGCGCCAACGCGATGCTCGCCCTCTACGATCGGGAAAAATAGGCAACATCGCGATGTCTTCAACCGGGTCCCAGATCCGGTATCGGCCATGCGGATTGGAGTCGCGCGGCGCCGGTACGCTCACCGCGGGGTTCCCTCGGGCCATCACGAACGCCGCGCTGCGAACGATACTACGCTGCCTCAAGTAAGCTTGTCGTCGCAGTCCAATACCCATAAGAGGAGACCCACGCCATGCAAGCAGCACGTTTGGTCGCCGTCGTTGCCATTGCCGCGTTCGCTTCGCCAGTCGCCTTCGCCCAGGAGTACCCCGCCAGGCCCGTGAAGATCGTGGTGTCGTTCTCGGCCGGCGGCACCACGGACGTGATCGCGCGCAAGATCGCCGAGCGCCTCACAAGCTACTGGAAGCAGCCGGTGGTGGTCGAGAATCGCCCTGGCGCCGGCGGCACGCTCGGCACCGACCTGGTGGCGGCGCAGCCGGCTGACGGCTACACGCTCCTCATGTCCTCCTCCGGCCCGATGGTGATCTCGCCCTCGTTGCCGAAGAAGCTCGCCACCGATCCCATGACCGCGCTCGTCCCGGTGATCCTGGTGGCGGATGTCGCCAACGTACTGGTGACTTCTCCGGAGATGAAATCTCGCAGCGTCAAGGAGCTCGTGGACGAGGCGAAGGCGAATCCCGGCAAGCTCAACTACGCCTCCACTGGCGTGGGCACGGTGGCGCACCTTTCCGGGGCGCTCTTCTCCGAGCGCGCGGGTATCGACACCACCCACGTTCCCTACAAGGGCGCGGAGGCGGTGACCGACGTGATGGGCGGGCGGGTGCACTTCATGTTCGCTACGCTCCCCTCAGTGATCGGCCAGATCAAGGGCGGCAAGCTGCTGCCGATCGGACAGGTGGCGCCGGCGCGGGTGAAGCAGCTGCCGAACGTGCCGACGATGAAGGAGCTCGGCATCGAGGGACTGGAGTCGGGATCGTGGTTCGGCATCTTCGCGGTGAGGGGCACGCCGCAGGCGATCGTCGACAAGGTGAACGCGCAGGTGAACGAGATCCTGCGCGAGAAGGAGACGCAGGGCGCGCTCGAGTTGCAAGGCGCGACGCCGGTGGGCGGAAGTGCGCAGGATTTCGCGCGCTTCATGCGCCGCGACTACGAAAACTGGAGACCGGTCGCGCAGCGCTCCGGCGACTCGCTCTGACGTGGACCGCTCGGCGCCCGCGCTCCTCGCGCAGATCTCCGCCTACGGCGCGCGCGACGCCGTGCGCGAGCTGCCGCCCGAGGTGATGCACCACGCCAAACGGGCGGCGATCGACTGGTTCGCTGCGCTTTACCCGGGCACGCGTGTCGCGCCGGCGACCCTCCTCGTCCGGGCCCACGCGGCCGAGCTCGGTCTGGGCCGTTCGAGCCTGCCCGGCCTCGGCACCACGGCATTCCCCGCGCTCGCTGCCTGGATCAACGGGACCGCATCGCATTCGGTCGAGTTCGACGACATTTTCCGGGATGCCGTTTACCACCCGGGCTGCCCGGTGATCGCCGCCGCGCTTGCGGTCGCCGAGGATCGCGGCAGAACGGGGCGCGAGCTGCTCGCCGCGATCACCGTGGGCTACGAGATCTCGACCCGGATCGGCGCCGCGGTGCAGCCCTCGCACTACCGCTACTTCCACACCACCGGCACCGTGGGCGCGTTGGGCGGCGCCGCGGCGTCCGCGGCCCTGCTCGCGCCGGGCGACGCAGGCGTCATGGGCCACGCCCTCGCGACAGCCGCGACTTTTGCCGCGGGACTGCAGCAGGCGTTCCGCTCGGATGCGATGACGAAACCCCTGCACGCGGGCCACGCGGCCTCGGTCGGGGTCATGTCCGCACTGGCGGCGGCCAGCGGCGTCACCGGGGCTGTCGACATCCTCGAAGGCGAGGCGGGTTTCGGCGCGGCGATGGCGGACGGCGCGCGCTGGGAGCTCGCCGTCGAGGGGCTGGGCGAGCGCTACAACATCACGCGCATCACGCAGAAGAACCACGGCTGCTGCGGGCATGCGTTCGCCGCGATCGACGCCGCCCTGGAGCTGCGCGCGCGCGGTGTGAAGGCCGAAGACGTGACGATGGTGGCGGTGGCGAGCTACAAGGCGGCGCTCGACGTCGCCGGCATCCGCGAGCCGCGTACCACGGCGGAGGCGAAGTTCAGCATCCCCTACCTCGTCGCCCATGCACTGGCGCGCGGCTCGGTGCGCCTGGACGCGTTCGATGAGGCGCGCCTTTCGGATCCGGCGATCCGCGAATTGATGAGAAAGGTCTATGTGCGCGAGGATCCGGCGCTCACCGCGGACTTTCCCGGCAAGCGAGCGGCCCACGTCGCCATCACCACGCGCGACGGTTCGCGCATCGAGCATTTCGCGCCGCATCGCAAGGGCGATCCCGAGGCGCCGCTCACCGACGAGGAAATCGATGCCAAGTTCATCGAGCTCGCGGTGCCGGTGCGCGGGGAGCGCGAGGGCCGCGAGCTGCTGGGCAAGCTCTGGAAGCTGGAGACGCTTTCGCTCTCGTCGCTTTCCCCATGAATTTCGAGCTCACCGAGGACGAGCGCGCATTCGCGGAGTCGGTGCGCCGCTTCGCGAAGCAGGAGCTCGCGCCCGGCGCGCTTGAACGTGCGCACAGCAGCGGCTACCCCTGGGAGACGGCGCAGAAGATCGCGGCGCAGGGGCTCATGGGAATCGCCTTCGGCGAGGCCGATGGCGGCGCCGGCGGCACCCTCATGGACGCGGTGATCGCGATCCAGGAAGTGGCCCTCGCCTGCCCGCGCAGCGCCGACATCGTGCAGGCGGGAAACTTCGGCCCCATCCGAACCTTCGTCGAGTACGCGAGCGCCGCGCAGAAGGCGCGCTTCCTGCCCGAGCTTCTGCAGGGCCGCAAGATCATGGCGCTCGGCATGACCGAGCCCGACGCCGGATCGGCGGTGACCGAGCTACGCACCTCGGCGACCCAGGATGGCTCCGACTGGCTCATCAACGGCGCCAAGATCTTCTCCACCCACAGCACCGAGGCCGCGCTCTTCCTCGTTTACGTGCGCTTCGGCCCTGGCGTGGGCGGCATCGGCTCGGTGCTGGTGGAGCGCGGTACCCCGGGATTCACGATCGGGCAGCCGTCGCGATTCATGAACGGGGAGGAGTGGTCGCAGCTCTATTTTGAGAGCTGCCGCGTTCCCGCCGCCAACGTCCTCCTCGGACCTGGCGGATTCAAGAAGCAGATCGCCGGGTTCAATGTCGAGCGCCTCGGCAATGCCTCGCGGGCGCTCGCGCTCGGGCGGCACGCCTTCAACGTGGCGCGCGACCACGCGCTCACACGCAAGCAGTTCGGGCGCGAGCTGTGCGAGTTCCAGGGGCTGCAGTGGAAGTTCGCGGAGATGGCGGTGAAGCTCGACGCGGCGCAGCTCCTGCTCTATCGCGCGGTGGCGAAGGGCGACAAGGGACTGCCCGACGCGTACGAGACCGCGGCCGCCAAGCTCGCGTGCAACCTCGCGGGGTGGGAGGTTTCCAACGAGGCGCTGCAGGTGATGGGCGGCACGGGATTCAGCGAAGAATCGATCGTGGAGTACTGCGTCCGGCGCACCCGCGGATGGATGATCGCCGGCGGCTCGATCGAGATGCTGAAGAACAGGATCGCGCAGAGCGTGTTCCAGCGCAAGTTCGACCAGCGGGCGAAGTGATGCTGGAAGCGCTCCTCAATCCGCGCAGCGTCGCGATCGTCGGGGCGTCCGACGATCCCGCCAAGACCACGGGCCGGCCGCTGCGCTTCCTGAGGCAAGGCGGATACCGGGGTGTGATCTATCCTGTCAATCCAAGGCGTGCGACGGTGTTGGGCGAGCGCGCGTGGCCGTCGATCGCGTCGCTGCCGGAAGTGCCCGACCACGCCTACATTGTCGCCGGGACGCAGCTCGCACTCGACGCCGCGGAGGAATGCGGCCGGCGCGGCGTCAAGGTGGCGACGATTCTCGCGAGCGGGTTCAGCGAGGCAGGCGAGGAGGGCGCCCGCCGGGACGCGCGCCTGCGCGACATCGTCGCGCGCACCGGGATGCGCATCGTGGGTCCCTCGAGCCTCGGCGTCGTGAACGTGCACGAGAGCGTGCTGCTCACGGCGAACGCGGCATTCGCGGAGCGGTTGCTGCCGGGATCGACCTTCGTCGCCTCGGCTAGCGGCAGCATGATCGGGGCGATCCTGTCGCGCGGCAAGGCTCGCGGCATCGGTTTCGCGGGGCTGGTGTCGGTGGGCAACGAGGTGGACCTGGGGATCGGCGAGATCTGCCTCGCCACGCTCGACGATCCGAAAATCGGCGGCTACATGCTGTTCCTCGAGACACTGCGCGGGGCCGATGCGCTGCGGGCGTTCGCGATCGCCGCGGCGGCACGGGGAAAGCCGATCGTCGCGTACAAGCTGGGGCGCTCGCAAGCCGCGGCGGAGCTCGCCATCTCCCACACCGGCGCCCTCGCGGGCGAGGACGATGTCGCCGATGCGTTCCTGCGCGACTGCGGCATCGCCCGCGTGCAGACCCTCGACGGCTTGATCGAAGCGCTGCCGCTCCTCGCGCGTGTGCCGGTCCGCCAGACCCGCATACCGCGTGTCGGCGTAGTGACGACGACGGGTGGCGGAGCGGCGATGGTGGTGGACCAGTTGGGCATACGTGGGGTCGCGGTCGACGGCCCGGGCAAGGAAACGCTCGAGCGCCTCGCACAGGCAGGCGTGGAGGTGGCGCCCGGCCGCATCGTCGACCTCACGCTCGCCGGCACGAAATACGCGGTGATGAAGGCCGCGCTCGACGTGCTGCTCGCGGCGCCCGAATTCGACTTGATCCTCGCGGTGCCCGGATCGTCCGCCCGCTTCGAGCCGGAGCTCGCGGTGCGGCCGGTGATCGACAGCGCCGGGGGCGGCAAGCCGCTCGCGGCGTTCGTGGTGCCCGATGCGCCGCAGGCCCTGGCGAAGCTCATCGCGGCCGGAGTGCCGAATTTCCGCTCGCCAGAGGCGTGCGCCGATGCGATCGCGGCGGCTTTCGCTCGTCGCCCCGGGCGCCGCAGCGCGGCGATGGACCGCGGTCCAGTGAATTGGGCCCCCGCCTACGCGGGGGCGACGAGAACTCTGGGGGCGACGAGAACCCTGGGGGCGACGAGAACCCTGGACGAGTTCCAGGCCTATGGGCTTCTCGCCCGCCTCGGCATCACCCACGCGCCGGCTGAGGCGCTCGACCGGCATGCGCAGACGACCTGGGTGGAGTACCCGGTGGCGGTGAAGATCCTGTCGGCCGCGGTTCCCCACAAGACAGAGGCGGGCGGCGTCGTGCTCGGCGTGAACGATGCGGCAGGATTGCGCGCGGCGATCGCCGGCATCGGCGCGAGCGTCGAGGCGAGGATGCCAGGCGTGAAAGCCGAGCGCTTCCTGGTGCAGGCAATGGCGCGCGGCCTCGGCGAGGCGCTCGTCGGTTACCGGGACGATCCGCAGGTGGGGCCGATCATCATGCTGGCCGCGGGTGGTGTGCTCACCGAGATCTACCGCGACCGCAGCATCCGCATGGCGCCCGTGGACCTCGAGGACGCGCGCGAGATGATCTCCGAGGTGAAGGCGTTCGCCGCACTCAGGGGATATCGCGGTCGCCCGGCCGGCGACCTGGAGGCCCTGGCGCGCGCGATCGTGGCGCTCTCCGGACTCGCCCTGGACAGGGACCCGGTGCTCGAGGCGGAGATCAATCCCCTTATCGTCCTCGAAGAGGGCGGTGGGGTGGTCGCGGTCGATGCGCTGGTGAAGATGGCGGACTACTAGCGCTTTCCTGCGATTCCGCGCGTCAGGAAGCCTGATGGTGGCGGGCCCGCGCGGACGATCCGGGTCGTCGAGGACCGGCGGCGGATGTGAACGATGTCCTCCGCAACCGGGCCCAAAGCGTTATCCCGGTTACGGATAACCGGCTCGGGGAGCTGACCATGAAGCAACTGAAGAGGATGATCTGGGTCGCGGTGCTGGTGCTCTTCGCGGGTGCCGCGACGGCCCAATACCGGGAGCCCCCGCGGGGCGGCTTCTCGCAGGCGGAACTGGACCAGATGCTTGCGCCGATCGCGCTCTATCCCGACTCGCTGCTCTCCCAGATCCTCACCGCATCCACCTACCCCCGGGACGTGGCCGAGGCCGCAAGTTGGTCACGGGCCAATTCCGGCGTCCGCGGCGAAACCGCGGTGCGCCTGGTGGAGAACGAGCCGTGGGATCCGAGCGTGATCGCCCTGGTGGCTTTCCCGCAGGTGCTGGCGATGCTGGACGAGCGCCGCGACTGGACCGAGCGCATGGGCGAGGCCTTCATTGCGCAGCCCGGCCAGGTGATGGACACGGTGCAGGAGCTTCGCGCCCGCGCGGACGCGATGGGCACGCTGAGCTCCGGCGAGGAAGTGGTGGTGCAGCGGCAGGGGCGCGACTACGTGATCGAGTCGCCGACGCCCGAGGTGGCTTACGTCCCCTACTACGACCCGCGGGTGGTCTACGGGACATGGTGGTGGCCCGACTACCAGCCGATTTTCTGGAATCCGTGGCCAGGCTACGCCTGGCGGCCGGGTTACCGCAGCCTCGCATGGGGCTACGGCATCACGCTCGGCAGCGGTTTTTCCCTGAGCTATTTCGACTGGCCGCGCCGGTACGTGCGCTACTCGACCTACCGTCCGTGGTACTACCACGGACGCGACTGGCGTCCGGGCGTGCGTTGGTCGGTGAACCACGCCCAGCGCGAGCGCATGGGTGATCGCGACCGGCGCTGGTCCGGCGACCGCCGTGACGTGAACCGCGATGGGCGCCGGGATGGGCGCGACATGAACCGCGATGGGCGCTATGAGCGTCGCGCCGCACCGCAGCCGACCACACATCCCGCACAGCAGAATGGCTTCTTCCCGCCGCGAACCGAGGAGGCCGCTCGCATTCCGAATACCCGCGATCGCACTACGCCGCGGCCCTCGCTGCCGACCTATCGTGACGAGGGCGGCCGGCGTGTCGAAGACGGTTCGCGCCAGCGCGCCGTTCCGCAGGAGCGCGTTGCGCCCCAGGAGCGTGTGGTGCGCGAACAGCGGGCCGGAGCCGTTCCGCTCTCCCGCATGGCGCCGTCCCAGCCGCAGCGCGTAGCGCCCCCGCCGCAAGGGCAGCCGCAGGTCGCGGCACCGCCGCCGCAGCGCGAGCAGGCGCCGGCTACGCGTCCGGAGCGCGACGAAACGCCGTCCAGCCCGCCGCAACGCAGTGGAGGCAGGGGCATGAACAGGTAATGCTCCGTCCGAAGCGCTGACCAAAAAAAGCCCCGCGATGATGCGGGGCTTTTCACTTCAACGCCAGCGGTGATCGCGATAACCTGATCGGTAGCGGTACGAGGGCCCACTGCTGTAGACAATCGTCGCGCCGTAGGCAGAGTAGTACGCGGGCGCCGGTGCGTAATACACGGGCGGTGGCGTGTAGTAGGCGCCGTACGACGGTGCGTAGTACGCGTCGTCGTAGTAGCGGTCGCCGTAATACCGGTCGCCGTAGTAGCGGTCGCCATAATACCGGTCGCCATGATAACGATTCGAGTCCGCCGCGATGCTCGAGCCGATGATTGCGCCCACGACCCCGCCGACCGCGCCGCCGTTGTGGCGGTTCACGTCGTGGCCGATGGCCGCGCCGATACCGCCGCCGATGAGCGCGCCCAGCACGGGATCGGCGGCATCCGCCTTGCCGGCGAACGACATGCTCGCGACTGCGGTGCCGAGGGTGGCGATGACGAGGGATTTCTTCAACATGGACCGAGTCTCCTTGAAACGAGTCAGGTGTGACCCCGCGCAGAGCCCCGAGTGCCCCCGCAAGGCTTACAGGGGTAACCCCGCGTAGCCGCGTAGCTACAGCCGCGAGGGCGTGCCAGCCAAGGATGCGGCAAGATACGACCTTTCCAGCTCGCCCGAAGGGGTTTCCAGTGACGACTGCGACCCGGACGTTTCCCTCCTCGATCGCCGAATGGTCCACGTTCGGCCACGGCTGCCTGCCGCAGACGCTGGGGATCGAGGTCGTGCGCGTCGAGGCCGACGAGATCGAGATGCGCATGCATACCGGCAAGGCGGTGCGGGCGCCCAATGGATTCCTCCATGGCGGCGCCGTGGCCGCGCTCGCCGATACGGCCTGCGGCTACGGGACGATTCGCAACCTGCCCGAGGGCGCCACCGGCTTCACGACGATCGAGTTCAAATGCAACTTCGTCGGAACCTCGACCGAGGGCGACGTCACCTGCGTCGCCCGCCCCGTCCACCGCGGCCGCACCACCCATGTGTGGGATGCGGAAGTGACATCCGCCCTGGGCAAGGTGATCGCCGTGTTTCGTTGTACGCAGATGATCCTGCGATGAGGAGCTTACCTATGCGCATGCCTTTGCTGGCCCTCGTCCTGCTCGCCGGGCCCGCGCTCGGCCAGGCTCTCCAGTACCCGGCCGCGGCGAAGAAAAACGTCTCCGACACCTTTTTCGGCACGCAAGTCTCCGAGGACTACCGCTGGCTGGAGGACGGGAAGGATCCGGCGGTCCGCGCCTGGAGCCTCGAGCAGCTGAAGGTGACGCGGAGCTATCTCGACGCGCAGCCGATGAGGGAGAAGCTCCGGGAGCGTTTCACCGAACTGCAGTCGACGGCCCCGGTCCGCTACAGCCGCTTCGCGCAGGCGGGCGCCTTCTTCGCGATGAAGCGCCAGCCGCCGAAGAACCAGCCGATGCTGGTGATGATGAAATCGGCCGGCGACGTCGCGGCCGAGCGCGTGCTGTTCGACCCGAACGACGCCGATGCCGCGGGCCACAAGACAATCGACTGGTTCGCGCCCTCGCTCGACGGACGCTTCGTGGCGGTGTCCCTGTCCGAGAAGGGCAGCGAGGACGGCTCGGCCCATGTGATCGATACGGCGAGCGGGAAAATGCTTGCCGACGTCGTCCCGCGCGTGCAGTACCCGACGGGCGGCGGCAGCCTTGCCTGGGACGCGAAGTCCACCGGGTTCTACTACACGCGCTACCCCCAGGGTTCCGAGCGCGCGAGGGAAGACGCCAACTTCTACCAGCAGGTCTGGTTCCACAAGCTCGGCACGCCCGCGAGCGCCGACACCTATGTCATCGGCAGGGAGTTTCCGCGCATCGCGGAAACCGACCTGACGACCACGCGGGACGGTGGCTATCTCCTGGCCGCTGTCGCCAACGGCGATGGTGGCGAGCACGCCTTCTACCTGCGCGGGCCCCACGGCAAATGGACCCAGGTCGCCGATTTCGCCGACAAGGTGAAGCAAGCATGGCTCGGTTTCGACGGCCGGCTCTATGCCCTTTCCACAAACGGCGCGCCCAACGGGAAGGTGCTCGCCATGCCGCTTGCCGCACCCAAGCTCGCCGAGGCGAAGACGGTGATTCCCACCGGCGACGTCGCCATCACCTGGGCCGCGCCGACAGCGACGCGCATCTATGTCGTGTACATGGCGGGCGGGCCGAGCGAGATCCGCGTCTTCGATCTCGCCGGCAAGCGCCTCGGGACGATCCCTTCAGAGCCCATCTCGACCAACTCCATCGGCGAACGGCTGCAGGGAGACGAGATCCTGGTGGGCAGCTCGAGCTACGTGTCGTCGTTGGCGTGGTATCGGTATTCGCCCGCCACCGGCAAGCTCGAGCGCACGTCGCTCGCCGCGCCATCCAAAGTGAGCTTCGCCGATGCGGAGGTGGTCCGCGAGATGGCCACTTCGAAGGACGGCACCAGGATTCCGGTGAACATCGTGATGAAGAAGGCGACGAAGCGGGATGGCAGCAACCCGCTTCTCCTCACCGGCTACGGTGGCTATGGCGTCAACATGCAGCCGGGCTTCAGCGAAAACCGGCGCGTGTGGCTCGATGCGGGCGGCGTCTACGCCGTCGCCAACCTGCGCGGCGGTGGCGAGTTCGGCGAGGCGTGGCACCTGGCGGGAAATCTCACCAGGAAGCAGACGGTGTTCGACGACATGATCGCCGTCGCCCGGCATCTGGTCGACCGCGGGTACACGAAGCCCGAGCGGCTGGCGGCGATCGGCGGCAGCAACGGCGGGCTTCTCATGGGTGCCATCCTCACGCAGCGCCCGGAGCTCTTCCGCGCCATCGTGAGCGCCGTCGGCGTCTACGACATGCTGCGCGTGGAGCTCACGCCCAACGGCGCCTTCAACGTGACCGAGTTCGGGACCGTGAAGGACCGCGCGCAGTTCGAGGCGCTCTACGCGTATTCCCCCATGCATCGCGTGAAGGATCAAACGGCCTATCCCGCCGTGCTGCTCACCTCGGGTGAGAACGATGGGCGCGTCGACCCGTCCAACTCCCGCAAGATGGCGGCGCGGCTGCAGGCGGCGACCTCGTCGGGGCGGCCGGTGCTGTTGCGGATGAGCATGGACACGGGGCACGGGCAGGGAACGCCGCTCAAGACGCGCGTGGAGGAGGATGCGGATACCTACGCGTTCCTGATGTCGCAGCTGGGGATGGAGGCGCGCTAGGCAGCGACATTGGCAAGAAGGGGCAGCTGGGCTTCTTCCTTCTCCGGAGGTCGGCTCAGCACCCGAAAGACCCGCGGCTCGCGGTTATCGGAGGCCAGGGCGGGAACGAGCTCCTTCAGCCGGCTCACGAGCTGCTCGGCCGAAGCGAGTGCCTTTGCCGAGCGATCGGCATGGAGCAGGTGCACATACGGCACCATGCGCGGCGCATCCACCGCCAGCAAAGCGAGGGCCTCAACCCGCTCGCACACCCAGTTGAATTCCGACGCCTTGGGTGAGGGCGAGAAGATGCGGTTGGCGAGCGAGCGCGCGAGGGGATCGGGCACCAGGTGTGCGATCAGGCATTCACGCAAAGCCTCGAAATCCACGAAGTCCTGGAAGGTGAGACGAAGGCAAGCGTGCATCCAGTGCGCGAGCGGCATGGGCCCGAGGGCGGCGGCGAGCCCGTGCTCCCGCGCGATGCGGGAGAGCACGGGCTGCAACGCTTCGAGCCAGTGCTCGGCCGAGGCCGGGCGCCGCAGGTCTAGCGTGATCCGTGGCGCCGCGGACGGCCGGTCGTTGAGGTGCGCGACCTTCAGCCCGCGGCCGTGCGCATCGACGCAGATGAGGAGGGATTCCCAGAGGCGCACCTCGCGGCCGGTGCTCGAGTGGATCGCCACGGGAGGCTTGGCGAGGCGCCGGGCGATCGCGGCCGCGGCCTCATCGAGCACTTCGACCGCTTTCTCGTGGACAGGGCCGGTCGCCGGCGGGTCGGGCGCCAGGACCAGCGCGGGAACCTGTGGGTCGCTCACCATCGGGTTGAGCGTGTGGCTTGCGGGGGGCGCCACATCCTCGACCGGCGACTCTGCGCTCACATCGATCACCAGGCGTTGGCGCGGATCCCCACCGGCGTGCAGCTCCCCGATGCGAGCGTTGAGCGGGGTGCCACGGTCCATCAGCTGCGCGGCGGCGAAATTGGCCTCGCGTGGCACATAGCCCAGGATGGCGCCGCGCCACTCCACGCGGATGGCGCGTGGGTCGTGGCGGTTGCCGGGTTCCCGGCGCAGGGTAAGGAGGTCGCCTTTCCTGAGTTGCGGCAGGAAGCGAATCCCCAGATGGTGCTGGAAGCCTGCGACGCGGCACGACATTAGGAGGGTCATGGGGCCCAATCTATGGGGCGTGAGGCTCAGGGCGTGAGCCACCCGCACGCCGGATAATGGCTTTGGGAAACCTTTCGGAGACCAGATAGATGGACGAAGTCCTGGCCGCGATCCGCCGGTTCCGCGACGAGCGCGACTGGCTGCAGTTCCACGATCCCAAGAACCTGGCGGTCTCGGTCGCCATCGAGGCGGCGAAGCTCCTCGAGGAGTTCCAGTGGAAGGACAAGGAGGAGGCGTGGCGGCACGCCGAGCAGCATCGCGAAGCCGTTTCCGACGAGATCGCCGATGTGGCGATCTATTTGTTCGAGCTGGCCGACATCCTGAAGATTGACATGGGACGGGCGATCCTCGCAAAGCTCGAGAAAAACGCGGTCAAGTATCCCGTCGACAAGTCGCGCGGGAGATCGACCAAGTACGACAAGCTCTAGGCGCGGATCGTGGTGACCGAGACGGCCACATTGGCGGCGATGGCGACGAAGAAGGCGACGGTCACGAAGGTGAAGTAGGCGGTCATCATTTTTATCTCTCCCTTGGGTTCGGTGGGTGCTGCGTTGCTGATGGACGAACTTTAGGAGCCCGCCACGCCGGCTGCGAGCGGAAAGCGACGAAATGCGGGAAATGGGGGGCGAAATGCCTCGGAGGCGGTCATATGCCGAGGCAGGTCAACGCCACCGAGGCGATGACGACCGCGCCAATCACCGCTGCGTCTCCGGCCGCGACTGTCCCGTAGGTGGTCGCGAGGCGCTCGAGTGCGCGGTGGAGGGTCTTCATGGAAATACGTTAGCGCGCCCCAAGCTCATGGCGTGAGCCTGCCCGCGTAGCCTCGCGCGAGAGTTCGCCACCGCACCGACTATTCCCTGGGACGCGTCGAGAATATGCGTTCCTTCAAGGAGAACTGCAATGGCGAAGCGCAACCTCGTTCCTACCGGCCTCGGCTGGTTTCTCATGTTGGCCGCCACGGCAACCGCCGCAGGCGCGGCCGCAACGCTCTTTTCCCGCCGCCGGATTCAGCGCCGCGTCGCGCACCTGGAACACAAGGCGGATATCAAGTCCTGGGAAAACGAAGGCGGAAACTCCTGAGGCTCCGAGCTGGCACCGCGCCACCCCAGCTCATCGCTCAATCCTTGTCGCGGCCCTTGCCTCTTTCCTCGCCGCGGCCGTGGCCCTTGCCTTTGCTTTCGCCCCGATCGTCATTCCTGCCGGGGACGTTACCGGGTCCACGACCTTGCTCTTGCGGGGCTGCAGCCGGTTGCTCTTGCGGGGCAGCGGCCGGGTGCTCACGAGGCGCCGGAGCTTGCCGAGGATTGGGCGCCATCGGTTGAGGCAGGCCCTGGCGCTGCTGCATCGGTTGCGGGATCGGGGCCGCCGGCAGTTGCTGCGCCTGCTGCCTCGGCAACGGCTGCCGTTGCGGGGCTGGCTGCGGCAGCGGCTGCGGCAGCGGCGCGCGGTCGACTTGCTGCACCTGCAGGCGCCGCTGCTCGAAGTGCTGTTGCGTCACCGGCTCGCGCGGCTGGTACCGATAGCTCTGCGTCTGGATCGTCACCTGCTGCTCGACCGGCGGATAGCGGTTGCCGGCGTACTGGCGTTGGTAGGCAGGCAGCGGCGCCGGCGCGGGCGCGGAGTTGCGATCCCACCGGTCCCAGCCGCTGCGGCGCTGCGCCCACGAGCCGCCGAAGTACTCGCCCCAGCGCGGCGGCGCATCCGCGCGCCAGCTGCGGAAATACTGCGGCGCGTGCCGGTAGTAACGCACGGGCACTCGCAACACATAGGACGGGACGTAGTAGGGATCGACCGACTGCCACGGGCCGTTGTACCAGGAGCTCGAGTACCAGTTGTCTTCGTCGTAAACCCAGTAGAGGCCGTCGTAGAAGAAGTAATTGGAGTTGACGTTGGGCGCGTAGTAGACCGGATAGCCGGGAATGCGCTGCAACGTGGGATAGACCGGCAGGCTGATGCCGATGTGCACGACGGGCGCGCCGAAGCTGATGCTCAGCTGCGCGGCGGCGGGCAGGGCGAAAAAGCACGCCAGGAGGCTCGCGGCAAGAAGGGGTTTGGGCATCATGGACCTCTCGAGTGAGGCGTCAGGATGGGCCCATCGGCCGCGGTCGTCCGTGCGGTGGCGCACAGGGAAAAAAGCGCGATAATGCGCGGACCATCCCGGGAGAAGAAATGAAACGCACCTGTCTTGCCTTGCTCGTCACCGTCTTCAGCATCGCCTGCGCCATCGCGGGCGAGGTCGTCCTCTATTCCTCCAACAGCGTCGAGGCGATCAACGCCGTCGCCGACGAATTCCAGAAGGCGAACCCGGGCATCAAGATCACCTCGGTGCGCGGCGGCACCGGCGCGATGATGCAGCGCATCAAAGCCGAAGCCGGGCAGCCCAAGGCCGACATCTTCTGGTCGGGCGGCTTCGCGGTGCTGGGCCTCTACGAAGACTATTTCGCGCCGTACAAGTCGCCCGAGGCGGCCGGCATTCAGGCGATGTACCGGAGCCCCAGGGACCTGTGGCTGGGCGCCAATGTCCACGTGATGGTGATCATGGTGAACAAGCGTGCGTTGAAGGGCGATCCGATGCCCAGGACGTGGTCGGACCTGGCCAACCCGCGCTGGAAGGACCGCCTGGTGGTGAGCGACCCGGAGAAGACGAGCTCGGCACTCGCGACGCTCTGGGGGATTTCACATTCCGCCGGCAATGATCCGCTGAAGGGCATCGCGCGCAACGCGACCATCGTGAGCACCGCGTCCCAGGTGTACGAAGGCGTGGCCAAGGGCGAGTTCGCCGTCGGCATGACGATGGAGTACGCCGCGCAGGAGTACGTGGCCGGGGGGCAGAAGGACATCGAGATCGTCTATCCCGCTGAGGGCGCGTTTATCGCGCCGGAGGGGATGGCGCTGGTGAAGGGTTCGCCCAATCCCGCCGAGGCGCGCAAGTTCTACGATTTCCTGGCGTCGAAGGACGCGCAGGCGATGCTGGTGAAGAAGTTCTATCGCCGGCCGATGCGCGACGACGTCGACACGACCGCTGTGGGCTTGAAGCGCTTGAGCGATTTCAAGGCCGCGCCGATCGACCATGTGAAGGCCACCGCCGAGCAGCCGGCCTTCATCAAGTCATGGAAGGAAATGGTTGCGGCGAAGTAGCCGGGATGCGGATCCGTTTCGAGCGCGTCACCCAGCGCTACGACGGGCTGGCGCTGTTCACCGACCTCGACCTCGAGATCCCCTCGGGCCGTTTCTTCACGCTCCTCGGGCCTTCGGGCTGCGGCAAGACCACGCTGCTTCGCATGCTCGCGGGCTTTGTGGTTCCCGATGCGGGCCGTGTATGGTTCGGCGATCGCGACGTCACCGTGCTCCCGGTGCACAAGCGCGCGATCGGCATGGTGTTCCAGGATTACGCGCTCTTCCCGGACCGCTCGGCGCTCGCCAACGTGATGTACGGGCTGCTGGCGCGGGGCGTCGCGGCGAAGGAGGCGAAGTCGCGCGCGATGGCGATGCTCGAGCGCGTGGGACTCGGCGCGTTCGCCGATCGCGCGCCGGCGACACTCTCCGGAGGACAGAGGCAGCGCGTCGCCATGGCGCGCGCCCTGGTGATCGATCCCGAGCTCCTGCTCCTCGACGAGCCGCTGGCTGCCCTCGACGTGAAGCTGCGCGTGGAGCTGCGCGCGATGGTGCGCGAGCTGCAACTCGAATCGGGCATCACCACGGTCTTCGTCACCCATGACCAGGAAGAGGCGCTCGCGATGTCGGACGTCGTCGCGGTGATGGATCGCGGGCGGATCGTGCAGATGGGCGCGCCGCAGGAGATCTACGCGGGGCCGGTGAATGGCTACGCCGCCGATTTCCTCGGCAGCGCGAACCTCGTGCCGTCCGGTGACGGCAAGCACCGGGTCGTGAGGCGGGAGGAGATCGTGATCGGGGAGGGCGAGCTCCCCGGAGTGATCGAGGCGGTGGAAGTCCGCGGCAGCATCACCGGGTACCGCGTGCGCACGGCCCTGGGCGTTCTTCACGTCGACACCTGGAGCGTGCAGCACGGCCGCGCCCACGAGCGTGGCGAAGAGGTGATGCTCCGCATCCCGGCCGACGCCCGCGTGGTGGACGGCAAGTGAGCGCGATCCTGAAAATGCGTCGCGACCCGGCCTGGACGGCGGTGATGATCGCGGGCTTCGCGATCCTCGGCTTCTTCCTCGTCTGGCCGCTCGTCACCACCTTCGCCTACAGCTTCCGCGGCAAGGATGGCGGCTTCGGGCTGGGCGGATACGCGACATTCTTCGCCAACCGCGGATATCGCGATTCGGTCTGGAACACGCTGATCCTGGGCGGCGCGGTGACGGTGACTTCGATGATCATCGGCGGCGCACTCGCAGTCCTCGTCGCGCGCTGCAGGTTCCCGTTCGCGGGGTGGGTGGCGGTGCTCCCGCTGGTGACGCTCGTCATTCCCGACGTGGTGGTCGCCGCGGCGTGGACGCTGATCCTCGGCCAGCAGGGGATCCTCAATGCATGGCTCGAGCCCACGGGCCTTCAGATCGGATCGCTCTACTCGTGGTGGGGCCTCATCTTCGTGATGACGCTCAACAGCTACGTGTACGCGTTCGTAATGATCTACGTCGGCCTCAGGGCCGTGGACCGCAACCTCGAGGAGGCGGCGATGAGTCTCGGGCAGCCGCTCGCGCGCGTCCTCACCGGTGTCACGCTGCCGCTCATCCTGCCGTCGATCTTCGGCGCCGCGCTCGTGGTCTTCACCCATGTGATCGGCAGCTTCGGCATCCCGGCGATCCTGGGCCCCCGCATGCCGGTGCTGGCGGTCAAGGCCTACAACGAGTTCGTGAGCGAGCTGGGCGGCAACCCGCAGATGCAGACGATCATGGCCTCGCTACTGGTGATGCTGGGTGTGGCCATGCTCGCGGCGCAGAAGCTCGCGATCGAGCGCCGGCAGTACCAGATGGAGTCGGGAAGGGCGCCGGCGCCGATTGCGATCAGCGGCGTTCCGGCGATGATCGCCGCGGCGGGTGTGGTCCTGGTCGTGGTGCTCTCGCTCGCGCCTGCCGTGGTCGCGGTCGTCACCGCCTTCACGCCGGCGCGCGGCCCGGTGGTCAACTACGGCGGCTTCACCACCGTGCACATGGCGAGCGCGATGGGCAAGTCGATGCAGCCGCTGTGGAATTCACTCTCGCTCGCGGCGGTCGCAACGCTCGCCGGCGTGATCTTCTCGGTGGCGGTCGCCTACCTGGTGGTGAAGCGCCGTTCCGCGCTCACCCGCACGCTGGACGTGATGGTGATGCTGCCGCTCACCATCGCCGGCACCGTGCTCGGCATCGCGCTGGTCAATACCTTCAATACCGGCTGGCTCGTCCTCACCGGCACCTGGATGATCATGGCGCTCGCCTACTTCCTGCGGCGCATTCCCAACAGCGTGCGCGCGGCGGAGGGCCCGTTGCACAACGTGCGCGACTCGATCGAGGAGGCGTCGGTGAGCCTCGGCGTTCCCCCGTTGCGCACCTTCTTCAAGGTGGTGCTGCCGCTCATCGGCCCGGCGGTGGCCGCCGCGGCGGTGCTGATGTGGGTCACCTCGCTCTCCGAGCTCTCCGCCACCATCGTGCTCTACTACGGCGGCATGAGCACCATGCCGATCGAGATCTTCCAGCAGGTCGACAGCGGGCGCCTCGCCCTGGCGAGCGCCTACAGCTGCATCCTGATGCTCGCCATCTTCGTGCCCCTTGCGATCGCGCAATGGGTCTTTCGCGTGAAAGTGGACGTGGCCCAATGACGGCAATCCTCAGCAGGCGAATCGCCAACGTGAAGCCGCCGGCGACCCGGGAGATGACGCGGCTCGGCAACGAGCTCGCGCGCGCCGGGCGATCCATCATCTCGCTCGCGCAAGGCGAGCCCGACTTCGACACCCCGAAGCATGTTCGCGAAGCGGGCAAGGCGGCGATCGACGCCGGCAAGACGCGCTATACCGACGTGCCGGGCACGCGCGAGCTCACCGAGGCGATCATCCGCAAGTTCCAGCGGGACAACGGCCTCGCGTTCACCCCGGCCGAGATCACCATCGGCGTGGGCTCCAAGCAGGTTCTCTACAACGCGCTGCAGGCGACGGTGGACGCGGGCGACGAGGTGATCGTGCCCACGCCCGCATGGGTGTCGTACATGGACATGGTGACGCTGGCCGATGGCGTGCCGGTGATCCTGCGATGCCCCGCGGAGCAGGGCTTCAAGGTCACGCCCGCGCAGCTGGAACGCGCCATCACGCCGCGCAGCAAGTGGCTGATGCTCAATTCACCGAGCAACCCGAGCGGCGCCGAGTACACGCGCGAGGAGCTCATCGCCCTGGGCGAAGTGCTGCTGCGCCATCCGCATGTGTGGTTCATGTCCGACGACATCTACGAGAAGATCCGCTACCG
>JBDSRZ010000066.1:0-42957 GCA_039929025.1 Usitatibacter sp.
AAAAGATTACCCAGCAGGAGATTGCTGAACGCGTCGGCGCTTCGCGCGACATGGTGAGCCGGATTTTCCGCGACCTGTCGGCGGGCGGCTATATCAGCGTCGAGAACCGCTTCATCACCATCAACAAAAAACCGCCCGCGCGTTGGTGAGCAGCGGGGCGGTCGTCGGAGCGGACGCCCAGCGCCGCCCGGCGACGCGGCGCCGGGGATGCGTAATTTTCGGCGTCCCGGCCACGAAATACTCTGGCGAAGAGCCTCCAGGGACGGCGTAGCCTCGTTTCTGCCCGCTATGCGCTGGCCGAAACGGGGAGCACCATGGACGAGATTCGCGGCAACCACGACGCAGCGCCGACTCGGGAAGAGGCGGAATGGGTTTCGACGGACGCTATCGCGCTCGTCGTGAGGTCGCTAGGCCTTGCGGGCGTGGCGCTCATTATCGGCGTCGCCGCCAGCATGGTGGTCTCGCCTTCGCAGGCTGTCGCGCCGCTCGCCGCGGCGGCCTCCCGCTAGTCCTTCTTCTTCTTTCGCGGGCGCTGCCAGTCGGGCTTCGTCACCTGTTTCTTCTGGGTGAGGGTGAGGCCGCCGGGGGGAACGTCACTGGTGATGGTGGCACCGGCGGCGACGGTGGCGCCGCGCCCCACGGTCAACGGGGCGATCAGTTGCACGTCCGAGCCGATGTGCACGTCATCCTCGATCACGGTGCGATGCTTTTCAGCGCCATCGTAGTTGCAGGTGATGGTGCCCGCGCCGATGTTGCAGTCGCGCCCTACGGTAGTGTCGCCGATGTAGGTGAGGTGGTTCGCCTTGCTGCCCTTGCCGATGCGGCTCGCCTTGACCTCGACAAAGTTACCGACGTGCACCTCATCCTCGAGCGCGGTTCCGGGGCGAATGCGCGCGTAGGGGCCGATGCGCGCCCCAGCGCCGATGGTAGCCTCCTCGACCAAGCTGAAGGGCTTGATTTCGGTGCCGGCGCCGACGCTCACATCCCTGAGGATGCAATTCGCGCCGATCCGCACCCGGTCGCCGAGGATCACCCTGCCCTCGAAGATGCAGTTCACGTCGATCGCGACGTCGCGGCCACATTCGAGCGTCCCGCGGACATCGGTCCTGGCGGGATCCGCCAGCAAGACGCCCGCGTCGAGTAGTCGCCGTGCTTCGTTCATCTGCAATATCCGCTCGACGGCGGCCAGCTCCGCCTTGCTGTTGACGCCGAGGCACTCGTGCGCGGCGGCGGGGTGGCGCACCTCGATCGAGGTGCCGTCGGCCACGGCAGCGGCCACCAGGTCGGTCAAATAGTACTCGCCCTGGGCATTGTCATTGCGCAGCCGCGCGAGCCACTGCCCGAGCCGCGCGCGGGGCATCGCCATGATGCCGGTGTTCACTTCGCGGATCGCGCGATCGCCGGGCGACGCGTCCTTCTCCTCGACGATGCGCGTGACTCTGCCCGAAGGATCGCGGGCGATGCGGCCGTAGCCCTTGGGATCAGCGAGCTCCTGGGTGAGGAGCGCGAGCTTGTCTTCGCCGGCGGCTTCGAGGAGCGCATGCAGCGTTGCGGCAGAAATGAGAGGCACATCGCCGTACAGGATCACCACCGTGCCGCCATCGTCCAGCTGCGGCAGCGCCTGCAGGACCGCGTGCCCGGTGCCCAGCTGTTGCTCCTGGAGCGCCCAGGAAACGTCGGCATCGCGAATGTCGTCGCGGATCGCCTGGGCGCCGTGGCCCACGACGACGCAGAGGCGACGCGGTTCCAGGGCTCGGGCGGTCGCAAGGACGTGGCGGAGGAGCGTGCGGCCGGCGAGGGGATGCAGGACCTTCGGAAGGTCGGAGTGCATGCGCTTGCCCTGGCCCGCGGCAAGCACGACGACTTGCGGGGACACCTTCAGCGGCGGTGGCGCAGCTTGCGGATGGCCGCGATCTGCGCGACTGCCTGGGAGAGCTCGATCTGTGCCTTGGCATGGTCGATGGCCCCGCTGCGGTCTGTGAGGGCCTCCTTCGCGAGACGCTCGGCCTCCATCGCTTTCGCCTCGTCGAGGTCGTGGGCGCGCACCGAGGTATCGGCCAGCACCGTCACGCCGTCCGGCTGCACTTCCATCATGCCGCCGGAGACGTAGATCACCTCTTCCTCGCCGCCGCCGGCCGGCAGGATGCGCACGGTGCCCGGCTTGATGCGCGTGAGGAGCGGCATGTGCTCTGGCATGATGCCGAGCTCGCCGCCCTCGCCCGGGGCGATGACCATGGACGCCTCGCCCGAGAAGATCGAGGCTTCGGCGCTGACGATATCGACGTGGAGGGTCTTGGCCATCTTGCTTTCCCCGGTGAGCGGCGGTGGTCCTTACTGCAGTGTCTTGGCTTTTTCGAACGCCTCTTCGATCGGGCCGACCATGTAGAAGGCCTGCTCGGGGAGGCTGTCGCACTCGCCGTTCACGATCATGTTGAAGCCCTTGATCGTGTCCTTGAGGGTCACATACTTGCCGGGCGAGCCGGTGAACACCTCGGCGACGTGGAACGGCTGCGACAGGAAGCGCTGGATTTTCCGCGCACGTCCCACCGCGAGCTTGTCTTCCGGGGAAAGCTCGTCCATGCCCAGGATCGCGATGATGTCGCGCAACTCCTTGTAACGCTGCAGGACCGCTTGAACCGCGCGTGTGGTGTTGTAGTGCTCTTCGCCGATCACGTTCGGATCGACCTGGCGGGAGTTCGAGTCGAGCGGGTCCACGGCGGGGTAGATGCCGAGCGACGCGATATCGCGCGACAGCACCACGGTCGCATCGAGGTGACCGAAGGTGGTGGCGGGCGAAGGGTCGGTCAGGTCGTCCGCGGGCACGTAGACGGCTTGAATGGAGGTGATCGAGCCCTTCTTGGTCGAGGTGATGCGCTCCTGCAGGCGGCCCATCTCCTCGGCGAGCGTCGGCTGGTAGCCTACCGCCGACGGCATCCGGCCAAGCAGCGCGGAGACTTCCGTGCCCGCAAGCGTGAAGCGATAGATGTTGTCCACGAAGAAGAGGATGTCGCGGCCCTCATCGCGGAAGCGCTCGGCCATGGTGAGGCCGGTGAGCGCGACCCGCAGGCGGTTGCCCGGAGGCTCGTTCATCTGGCCGAACACCATCGCAACCTTCGACTCGCCCAGGTTCTCCTGCACGATCACCTTGGCGTCCGACATCTCGTGGTAGAAGTCGTTGCCCTCGCGAGTGCGCTCGCCCACGCCGGCGAACACCGACAGGCCCGAGTGCTGCTTGGCGATGTTGTTGATGAGCTCCAGCATGTTCACTGTCTTGCCCACGCCGGCGCCGCCGAAGAGGCCGACCTTGCCGCCCTTGGCGAAGGGCGCCACCAGGTCGATCACCTTGATGCCGGTCTCGAGCAGCTCGACCGACGGGGAAAGCTCGTCGAATTTGGGCGGCAAGGCGTGGATCGATCGGTACTCGTCGGCGTTCACCGGGCCGCGCTCGTCGATCGGGCGTCCGAGGACGTCCATCACGCGGCCGAGGGTCGCGGGGCCGACGGGCACCGAGATGGGCGCGCCGGAATTCGCGACCCGCATTCCCCGGCGCAGGCCGTCGGAGGAGCCCATCGCGATGGTGCGCACCACGCCGTCGCCCAGCTGCTGCTCGACCTCGAACGTGAGGTCCTTTTCGGCGAAGGACTTGCCGTCGTCGACGAGCTTCAACGCGTCGTAGATGTTCGGCATGGAGTCGCGGGGAAACTGGATGTCGATCACCGCGCCGATGCACTGGACGATCTTGCCTTCGTTCGTTTGATTCATGGGAGTATCCATTGAGAGGCCCTAGACGGCTGCCGCGCCGCCGACGATTTCCGACAATTCCTTGGTGATCGCGGCCTGGCGGGACTTGTTGTAGACCAGGGTGAGGTCGTCGATCACGCTCGATGCGTTGTCGCTGGCGGACTTCATCGCGACCATGCGCGCCGACTGCTCGCTCGCGATGTTCTCGGCCACCGACTGGTAGATGATCTGTTCCACGTAGCGCGTGAGCAGCTGGTCCAGGACCACCTTCGCGTCCGGCTCATAGAGGTAGTCCCAGTTGGCGCGCTTGGCCTTCTGCTCGTCCTGGAGGCGCTCGGCGGGCAGCGGCAACAGCTGCTCGATCACCGGCTCCTGCTTCATGGTGTTGATGAAGCGCGTGTAGACGATATAGAGCGCGCCGATCCTGCCGGCGGCGAACGCGTCGATCTGCACCTTCACCGGGCCGACCATGCGGTCCAGGTGGGGCGTGTCGCCGAGGCCGGTCACGTGCGAGACGATGTTGCCGCCGAAGCGCTGCAGGAAGCCGAAGCCTTTGTTGCCGATGGCGGTCAGCTGCACCGCACGTGCCTCGCCCTGCAGCTCCTTCACCTTCGCGAGAGACAGGCGCAGCACGTTGGTGTTGAGGCCCCCGCACAGGCCCTTGTCGGAGGTGACGACGATCACGCCGACGTCCTTCACGCCCTCGCGCTTCACCAGGAACGGGTGGCGGTACTCGGTGTTCGCGTGCGCCAGATGCGAGGCGATGGCGCGGATCTTCTCGCCGTAGGGCCGCGCGTGGCGCATGCGCTCCTGCGCCTTCCTCATCTTGGAAGCCGCGACCATTTCCATGGCCTTGGTGATCTTGCGCGTGTTCTGCACGCTCTTGATCTTGGTGCGTATTTCTCGACTGCCAGCCATGTCAGGTCTCTGTCATGCCCTGTTGAGCGGCGCGAAGCGTCCGCTCCGACAGGCGCCCCGCTGTTCGGAATTAGTACGCTGCATTCTTCTTGAAATCTTTGATCGCCTCGTGCAGCTTCGCCTCGTCCTCCTTGGACAGATCCTTGGTGGACTCGATGCGGTCGACCAGGTCGCCATGCTTGCCCTTCAAGTAATCGCGCATCGCCTTCTCCGCGGCAAGCGCCTTCTTCACGTCGATGTCGTCGTAGTAGCCGTTGTTGACCGCAAACAGCACCAGCGCCATCTCCCAGACCTGCAGCGGCTGGTACTGGGGCTGCTTCATGAGCTCGGTCACCATGCGGCCGCGCTCGAGCTGCTTGCGGGTGGCCTCGTCGAGATCGGAGGCGAACTGCGCGAACGCCGCGAGCTCGCGGTACTGCGCCAGCGCCAGGCGCACGCCGCCGCCCAGCTTCTTGATGATCTTCGTCTGCGCCGCGCCACCGACCCGCGATACCGAGATGCCGGCGTTGATGGCGGGGCGGATGCCGGCGTTGAAGAGATCGGTCTCGAGAAAGATCTGGCCGTCGGTGATCGAGATCACATTGGTCGGCACGAACGCGGACACGTCGCCCGCCTGCGTCTCGATGACCGGCAGCGCGGTGAGCGAGCCGGTCTTGCCCTTGACCGCACCCTTGGTGAAATCCTCCACGTACTTTTCGTTCACGCGCGCGGCGCGTTCGAGCAGGCGGCTATGCAGGTAGAACACGTCGCCGGGATACGCCTCGCGGCCCGGGGGGCGGCGAAGCAAGAGCGAGATCTGGCGGTATGCCCAAGCCTGCTTGGTCAAGTCGTCATAGATGATGAGGGCGTCCTGGCCGCGGTCGCGGAAGTACTCGCCCATGGTGCAGCCCGAGTAGGGCGCGATGTATTGCATCGCGGCGGGGTCGGATGCGGTGGCCGCGACCACGATGGTGTACGCCATCGCCCCTGACTCTTCCAGCTTGCGAACCACGTTGGCGATGGTGGACGCCTTCTGGCCCACGGCGACGTAGACGCAGAAGAGATCCTTGCCCTTCTGGTTGATGATCGCGTCGACCGCGACGGCGGTCTTGCCCGTCTGGCGGTCGCCGATGATCAGCTCGCGCTGGCCCCGTCCGACCGGCACCATGGCGTCGATCGACTTCAGACCCGTCTGCACCGGCTGCGACACCGATTTACGCGCGATCACGCCCGGGGCGACCTTCTCGATGGGCTCGGTCATCTTGGCGTTCACCGGGCCCTTGCCGTCGATCGGCTGGCCGAGGGAATTCACCACCCGGCCTATCAGCTCGGGGCCGACGGGGACTTCAAGGATGCGCCCGGTGGACTTGACCGTGTCGCCCTCGGAGATGTGCTCGTAGGCGCCCAGCACCACGGCGCCGACCGAGTCGCGCTCGAGGTTCAACGCGAGGCCGAACACGTTGCCGGGAAATTCCAGCATCTCGCCCTGCATCACGTCGGTGAGGCCGTGGATGCGGCAGATGCCGTCGGTCACCGAGATCACCGTCCCCTCGTTGCGTTTTTCCGCGGCAACCTGGAGGTTCTGGATCTTGGACTTGATCAGTTCGCTGATTTCAGAGGGGTTGATCTGCATTGCTTTGCTCCTGGTGCCTACCGGGTTAGCGCCGCGGCCATCTGGGCCAGGGCGTCACGCACGGAGGCGTGGATGACTTGGTCGCCGACCTGCACGCGCGCGCCGCCGAGCAACTCGGGGTCGACGTCCAGCTCGGCTTCGATCTTCTTGCCGTAACGCTTCTCCAGCGCGGCGACGATCTCGTCGCGCTGCTGGTCGCTCAAGGCCTGCGCGCTGGTGATGCGTGCGCGCAGCACGCGCTCGTGCTCGTGCTTCAGCGCCTGGAATTGCTCCTCCACCGAGCCAATCAGCACCGCACGGTGATTGTCCACCAGCATCGACAGGAGGCTCTTCACCAACGCATGCAGGCGCCCGCCGGCGGCGGCGTCGAAGATCTCCTTCTTCTGCGGCGCGGCGACCTTCGGGTTCAGGAGCACCGAGTGCATCTGCTCGTCGCGCGCGATGGCGGCCACCAGCGCGAGGCTGTCGGCGACCGCGCCGAGCGCGTTCTCCTCCAGCGCGGAGCGGAATGTGGCCTCCGCATAGGGACGGGCGACTGTCGCCAGCTCGGCCATGCCTAGAGCTGACCCTTCAGTTGGTCGAGCATCCCGGCGTGCGCCTTGGCATCGACCTCGCGGCGCAGGATCTTCTCGGCGCCGGCGACCGCGAGCTGCGCCACCTGGTCGCGCAGCTGCTGCTTGGCCGACTGCACCTCCTGCTGGACCTGGGCATGCGCCGCCGCGACGATGCGCTCGCCCTCGGTTTTCGCCTGCACCTTGGACTCCTCCACGCGCTGGCTCGCGGCCTTCTCGGCCGCGGCGACGATCTCCTGCGCGCGCGAGCGGGCTTCCTTGAGGAGGACGTCCGTCTGCTTCTGCGCATCGGCGAGCGAGGAGCGGCCGCGTTCGGCCTCCGCCAGCCCGTCGGCGATCTGCTTCTGGCGCGTCTCGATCGCGCGCAGCAGCGGCGGCCATACGAACTTCATCGAAAACCAGATGAGCAGCGCGAAGGCGACCGCCTGCGCGACGAGGGTGAAATTGAGATTCATAAAAGCGTCCCTTTCGGGATGTGGCGTGTTATCGGACCTGGTTCAGAAGCGGGTTGGCGAACGCGAAGAACATCGCGAGGCCGACGCCGATGATGAACGAGGCGTCGATGAGGCCGAGGAGCAGGAAGACCTTCGCCTGCAGCTGCGGCATGAGCTCCGGCTGGCGCGCGGCGCCCTCGAGGAAGCGGCTGCACATGATGCCGACGCCGACGCACGCGCCCAGCGCGCCCAGGCCGATCATCAGGCCGATGCCGACGCTGGTGTACGCCTGGATCATGCCGATGAGTTGAAGTTTGTCCATTCTGGTTTTCCTTTCGGTGATGACTTGGGTGAAGAAACGGGGCGGGCGCCTCAGTGGCCCTCGTGCGCCATCTGGATGTAGACGATGGTGAGCATCATGAAGATGTAGGCCTGCAGCGCGACGATGAGGATGTGGAAGATGCCCCAGCCCCATCCGAGCAGGATCGCGGCGATGGAGCCGACGAAGCCCGCCGAGGCCATGAGCCAGAGCAGCAGGAAGATGATCTCGCCGGCGTACATGTTGCCGAAGAGCCGCAGCGAATGCGAAAGCGGCTTGGATACGTACTCGACGACATTAAAGAGGAAGTTGAGCGGCCACAGCAGCGGGTTGGAGCCGAACGGCGCGCAGAAGAGCTCGTGCACGAAGCCGCGGGCGCCCTTGACGGCGATGGCGAAGCCGATCATCAGGATCCACACCGTCAGGGCAAGCGCGAAGGTGGTATTCACGTCCGCGGTGGGCACGATGCGGAAGCCGTGTTCCGCGTGGGGCAGCTTGGAAGTGAACCAGGCGACGATGTCGACCGGCAGGAAATCCATGCTGTTCATCAGGATCACCCACACGAATACCGTGAGTGCGAGAGGCGCCACGAACTTGTGCCGGTCGCCGTGGAAGATGCCCTTCACCTGATCGTCGATGAAGTCGAACAGGATCTCGACGAAGGCCTGGCGTTTCGTGGGAACGCCCGGCGTCGCCCCTTTTGCCACCCACCAGATGAATCCGATGCCGGCCACCGCCAGCAGTACGGACACGATCAGCGTGTCGAGGTGCACCGTCCAGAAGCCACCCTCGCCGATCGGCTTGGCGAAGAAGGTGAGGTGGTGACCGATGTACTCCGAGGGGTCCTTGTACTGGGCGGCCATGCTGGATCTATTCCCCGTAAGTCTTGTTCTCGATGTCGCGCACCGCGATGGCCGCGGCGAACACCCCGACCGTGACCACGAAGGCGGCAAAGAACGCCCCGTGCACGATCTCCCTGTAATTCGACAGCACCAGCCAGAGGCCGACGATGATGAGCAGGATCTTGATCGCCTCTGCCCTGAGCATCGTCCGGAGCGCCTCCCCGGCCGTCTTCGCCTGGCCCTGCGCAACCCGCCAGCCGTACACCCACCCCGCGACAACGTTGATGGCTCCCCCGAGGGCGGCTGATACCGCGCCGTCCCAACCCCACAGGAGCGCTGCCAACAACGAGAGAACCGCCGTGACGATGAGTTGCCACCGCAGAACGATCCGGATGGGCCGAAGCCCGGGCTTGAACATGCGAAGCGAAGCAAAAACCCCAGGATTATATCGACTTGCCCGAGGGAGCGTCAAAAACCGCGGCGGTCCCGGAGTCGTTCCGGATACCGATCAGCGGCGCTTCAGCCGCGCCACCAGCCCCTGCAATTCGTCGAGGGTCGAGTAGTCGATCACGACCGAGCCCCTGGTCGCACCGCGCGGCTTGAGATGGACAGACGCCCCCAGCGAGTCGGAAAGCTCCTCCTGGAGCCTGCGGCTGTCGGCATCGAGCTTCACGCCGGCCGCGACTCGGACGGGCGCAGCCGTGGCCTGCTTGACCAGCCGCTCCGTCTCGCGCACGGAAAGCCCGCGGGCCGCGACCTGTCCCGCGACCTCCACCTGGCGCGCCTTCGACAGCGCGAGAAGCGCGCGCGCATGGCCCATGTCGATGCGTCCATCCTGCAGCATCTCCTGCACCGGGCCCGCCAGCTCGAGCAGCCTCAGCAGGTTGGTGACACCCGCACGCGAACGCCCGATCGCCCCCGCGACTTCCTCGTGCGTGAGCTTGAATTCCTCGATCAGGCGCTTCAACCCGTTCGCCTCCTCGAGAGGGCTCAGGTCCTCGCGCTGGATGTTCTCGATCAGGCCGATACCGAGGGCGGCATCGTCGGGGACCTCGCGCACCACCGCCGGCACGCGCTCGAGCCCCGCGATCTTCGCCGCGCGCCACCGTCGCTCGCCGGCGAGAATCTCGTATTGCGACGTTCCCACGGTGCGGACCACGATCGGCTGAATTACGCCGCGCACGCGGATCGAAGCCGCGAGCTCGGTGAGGGACGCCTCGTCCATGCGCGTGCGCGGCTGATACTTGCCGGGGCGGAGCGCCGCCACGGGCAGCTGGGCGAGTTCCTCCTGGTCTGGCGAGCGCGTGCTGCTGCCGCCCAGGAGCGCGTCCAATCCCCGACCGAGTCCCTTGTGGCGGGTCATGCGTCCACCGGCTCGCGGACCTCGAATCCATTGCGCTCCAGCAGCTCGCGAGCGAACTGCAGGTGCGCCACCGCTCCCTTCGATGCGGGGTCGTGCAACAGGACCGGCTTGCCGAAGGACGGCGCCTCGGCGATGCGCACGTTGCGGGGAATCACGGTATCGAACACCTTGTCGCCGTAATGGCGCTTCAGCTCGTCGCTCACCTGTACGGTGAGCGTGCTGCGCGGATCGTACATCGTGCGCACCAGCGCCTCGATCTCGATCTTCGGGTTCAGGTTCTGCTTCACTTTGCGCAGCGTGCCGACCAGGTCGGACAGGCCCTCAAGCGCGTAGTACTCGCATTGCATCGGAATGATCACCGCGTCGGCCGCCGCGAACCCGTTCACCGTGAGCATGTTCAGGGCCGGCGGACAATCGACCACCACGAAGTCGTAGGCGGCAAGCACGGGCGCGAGGGCATCGCGCAGGCGGTATTCCCGTCGCTCGATCGCGATCAGCTCGACCTCGGCGCCCGCGAGGTCGCGGTTGGAGGGCACGATGTCGTAGTTGCCTTCGCACCTGAGCACCGCCTCGGTGAGCGGATGCTCGCCGAGCACGACGCCATAGACAGTCTTCTGCGCCGCACCCTTGTCGATGCCGCTTCCGGTAGTCGCATTGCCCTGCGGATCGAGGTCCACCAGCAGCACCCGGCGACCATAGTGGGCAAGGCTCGCGGAAAGGTTCACGGCGATCGAAGTCTTGCCGACGCCGCCTTTCTGGTTCGCGACGACGAAGACGCGCGCCATCAGGCGGCCTCCACCCTGACCAGATGGCGTTTCGCATCGAGGCTGGGGATCCGAAGCTCGACGACGTCGGCGACGCGATGGGTCGCAGGCACGCGCGCGATCTCCTCGAACGGGTAGACCCCCTTCATCGCAAGCATCCGTCCGCCGGGCGCCGCCAGGTGCTGCGCCTGCATGATGAAATCGCCGAGGTCTGCAAAGGCGCGCGACACCACGACGTCGAAACCGGCCTCGGGCCTGAACTGCTCGACGCGCTCGCAAACCACACTCACGTTGGCGAGCGCGAGCTCGGTGCGCGCCTGCTCGAGGAACGTGCCTTTCTTGTGGCTCGAATCGAGCAGCGTCACTTGAAGGTCGGGCCGGGCTATCGCGACCGGAATTCCGGGAAAGCCGGCGCCGGATCCCACGTCGACGAGCGTGCGAGCCTGCCCCAGGTGCGGCAGCAGGGACAGGCTATCGAGGAGGTGTACGACCACCATCTGCGCGGGCTCGCGGACCGCGGTGAGGTTGTGGATCCGATTCCATTTGGCAATGAGGTGCAGGTGCGCGATGGCCCGCCCGAGCGACGCCTCGTCCAGCGCGATGCCCATTGCCGCGAGCCCCTGCGTGACTTGGGGTGCGAGGTTCATGCGCTCTTGCCGATATCCATCGCCACTCCACGGCGCTTGAGGTGGACCAACAGAAGCGAGATCGCGGCGGGCGTCATGCCCTGGATGCGCGAGGCCTGGCCGACGGTCTCGGGCCGCTGTTCCGCGAGCTTCTGTTGCGCTTCCCGGGACAGGCCGTGGACGCCGGCGTAGTCCATGTCAGCGGGGATCGCCACTCGTTCCTGCCCCATCTGGCGCTCGACTTGGTCCTTCTGGCGCTCGATGTAGCCGGCGTATTTCGCAGCAATCTCGACCTGTTCGCCGACTTCGGGAGCGACCGGAGGGGCAGGCGGGGACCAATCTATTATTTTGTTATAACAAACACTTGGACGGCGAAGTAGCTCGAAAAGTGAGTACTCGCGCTCAATCGTTTGGCCCAGCACTCGCACCTGCTCGGCGGCGGGAATGCGGTGCGGATGCGCCCAGCTCGACCTGAGGCGGGCGCTCTCGCGCTCGACCGACTCGCGCTTGTCGCAGAACGAGGCCCAGCGCCAGTCGTCGACGAGGCCCAGCCTGCGCCCCACTTCGGTTAACCGCGCGTCGGCGTTGTCCTCGCGCAGCTGGAGGCGATACTCCGCACGGCTGGTGAACATCCGGTACGGCTCCGAAACACCGCGGGTGACCAGGTCGTCGACAAGGACTCCCAGATAGGCCTCGTCGCGGCGCGGGCACCACCCCGTTTCGGAACGGGCATGCAGCGCCGCATTGATGCCGGCAAGCAGTCCCTGTGCTGCCGCCTCTTCATAGCCCGTCGTACCATTGATCTGGCCAGCGAAGAAGAGGCCCGCGATGGCCTTAGTCTCGAGGGTCGACTTGAGCGCTCGCGGATCGAAATAGTCGTATTCGATCGCATATCCGGGACGAAGGATGTGCGCGTTCTCCAGGCCCGGGATCGAGCGCACCAGCTGCAATTGAATGTCGAAGGGCAGGCTGGTGGAGATTCCGTTGGGATAGAACTCGCGCGTCGTGAGCCCCTCGGGCTCGAGGAAGATCTGGTGCGAGCTCTTGCTGGCGAATCGGTGGATCTTGTCCTCGATGGACGGGCAGTAACGCGGACCCACGCCCTCGATCACGCCGGTGAACATCGGTGACCGGTCGAGCCCGCCGCGAATGATGTCGTGGGTGCGTTCGTTGGTGTGCGTGATCCAGCAGCTCGCCTGACGGGGATGCATCGAACGCGCGCCCATGAAGGAAAACACCGGCTCGGGCCGGTCGCCGGGTTGCTCCACCAGCCGGGAGAAGTCGATACTGCGCCCGTCGATCCGCGGCGGTGTGCCGGTCTTCAAACGTCCTACGGGAAGCGAGAGCTCGCGCAGGCGAGAGGCGAGGGAGAGCGAGGGCGCCTCGCCGGCGCGGCCGGCTTGGTATTTCGACAATCCCACGTGCACCAGTCCACCGAGGAACGTGCCCGTCGTGAGGACCACGGCATCGGCGGAGAATCGCGCCCCAATGGCGGTCACTGTGCCAGTTACCCGGTCGCCCTCGACGAGGAGGTCGTCCACCGCCTGCTGGAAGATCCAGAGGTTCGGCTGGCTTTCCAGGCGCCGCCGTATCGCCGTTCGATAGAGGACGCGATCGGCTTGGGCGCGAGTAGCGCGGACCGCCGGCCCCTTGCTCGAATTCAACGTCCTGAATTGGATTCCAGCCTCGTCGGTGGCGATCGCCATCGCGCCCCCCAGCGCATCGACCTCGCGGACCAGGTGTCCCTTGCCGATCCCGCCGATCGACGGGTTGCAGGACATCTGCCCGAGCGTCTCGATGGCGTGCGTGAGCAGCAGCGTGCGTGCCCCAGCGCGTGCAGAAGCGAGCGCTGCCTCGGTGCCGGCGTGCCCGCCGCCCACCACTATCACCTCGAAACGCTTGGGAAAGTCCATGGATTGGGGGGTTGGGGATGTAAAACGCCTCGCGGAGCGCCGCGAGGCGACAGGTGAATTCTACGGGATAGACGCCGCGTGACCAGCCCTGTTCCACGTGGAACGCGCGGTTGGGCTCCCGCGTTTGGGGCTGGACGCTCCACGTGGAACATTATTTTATTTACCGATACAAAACCGAGAAAAAATTTCCCCCAAAAGGCTGTCAGCGCTGACCTCCCCTGTGATGCGAGCCAGCTCGCCCTGTGCTAGGCGAAGTTCTTCTGCTTTAAATTCAATGGCTTGCTCTCTCCTAGCAGTCTCCAAGTGCGCCGCAGCCCCTTTCAACGCCTGCAAATGGCGCTCGCGGGCGATGAATAGGCCCTCCCCATGGGGCTTCCAGCCCGCCACTTCCAAGAGCCACTCCCTCAGTGCGTCGAGGCCCGCACCCGTCTTCGCGGAGATGCGAAGATGCGCCTCCGAACCCGACCCCCTCCGTGAAGGCTCCTCGCCCGACAGGTCGATCTTGTTGGTGATGCGTGCCTGCGGGACATCGCGCGGCAGGCGCTCGGTCAAGTCGGCATCCTGGTCTGCGCCGTCACCGGCGGCCTCGATAAATAGGATCGCCCCCGCATCCTGCACCGCCTGCCACGCACGCTCGACACCGATGCGCTCGACCTCATCGCGCGCTTCCCGCAGGCCCGCCGTATCGATGAGGTGCACCGGCACCCCGCGCAGACTCACGCTCGCGCGCACGTAGTCGCGCGTCGTGCCGGCGATCGGCGTGACGATTGCGACGTCCTCACCCGCCAGCCGGTTGAGCAGGCTCGACTTGCCGACGTTCGGGCGGCCGACCAACACCACGGTGAGCCCGTCGCGGAGCAGTACTCCCTGCGCCGCTTCGCCTAGCAAAATATCGAGCGCCGTGACGAGGGCTTCGAGGTCGCGCTGCTGCTGCTCGCGGTCGGACGGGTCAATCTCCTCTTCCGGAAAATCGATGCACGCCTCGACATGGGCGCGCAACGTCGTGAGGTCGTCGACGAGCGCTTGGATCCTCTTCGAAAAGACTCCGCCGAGCGAGCGCACGGCGCTGCGCGCGGCCTCGGCGCTCGACGCATCGATGAGATCCGCCACGCTCTCGGCTTGCGCGAGGTCGATGCGCTCGTTCAAGAACGCACGGCGCGTGAACTCCCCAGGTTCAGCAACACGCGCCCCCAGCTCCACACAGCGCTGCAGCAGCAGGCGCATCACCACCGGCCCGCCATGTCCCTGCAATTCGAGGACGTCCTCGCCAGTGTACGAATGCGGTGCGGGGAAGAAGAGCGCGAGCCCCTGGTCGATCGCCTCGCCACTCGCCGCAAGAAAAGGTCCGTGCCTGGCATGGCGTGGCGCGGGTAAGTCCGCCAGGAGCGAGCGTGCGATCGCGCGGACGCCCACGCCCGAGACGCGCACGACCCCGATGCCGCCGCGCCCCGAAGGCGTGGCGATGGCGGCGATCGTCTCGCCGCCCGCGGTCAGCGTCGCGCCTTGGCCTTCGCTTCGGCCGCGAGGGTGCGGTTGATATGCCACTGCTGCAGGATCGACAGCAGGTTCTGGACGACCCAGTAGAGCACCAGGCCCGACGGGAAGAAGAGGAAGAACACGCTGAACATGATCGGCATGAACAGCATGATCCGAGCCTGCACCGGATCTGCGGGCTGCGGATTCAGCCTCGTCTGCACGAACATCGACACGGCGTAGATGACCGGCAGGATGTAGTACGGGTCCGCCGCGGAAAGGTCCTGGATCCAGCCGAGCCACGGCGCGTGGCGCAGCTCGATCGACGCGAGCAGCACCCAGTAGAGCGCGATGAACACCGGGATCTGCACCAAGATCGGGAGGCAGCCCCCAAGCGGGTTGATCTTCTCGGTCTTGTAGAGCTCCATCATCGCCTGGTTCATCTTCTGGCGATCCTCGCCGTACATCTGCTTCAGCTTCTCCATCTTCGGAGCGAGGACCTTCATCTGCGCCATGGAGCGGCCCGCCTTGGCGTTCAACGGGTAGAACACCGACTTGATCATCACTGTGAGGAGGATGATCGACCAGCCCCAGTTGCCGACGAGGCTATGGATCCATTTGAGCAGCCAGAAGAGCGGCGCGGCGAGGATGGTGAGCCAGCCGTAGTCGACGACCAGATCGAGGCCGGGCGCGACCGCGCGCAACTTGTCGGTTTCCTGCGGCCCGATGTAGAGCGGCACCTCGATCGAGGTCGCGGCGCCCGGCGCGATGGATGCGACCGGTACGACCACGCCGGCCGTATAAAGGTTGTCGGCCACCCGGCTGGTGAAGAACTCTCGCTCGACGCCCGGCTTGGGCAGCCACGCGGACACGAAGTAGTGCTGGATGATCGCGACCCAGCCGTCGGAGGCTTTCTTGGCGTGGGCCTGCTTCCCCTTGGCGACGTCGCCGAAGTCCACTTTCTCGAACTTGCTCGCCTCGGTGTAGATCGCGGGGCCGGTGAAAGTGGTGACGCCGGCGAAGGCATTGGTCTGCGCAGCCTCGCCGCTCGGGGCATTACCGTCGCGCAGGAACTGGAAGTACGCGTGCGCCGGCAGAGGTTTGTCGGATTTGTTCGCCACTTCGTACGCGATGTCGATGAGGTAGCTGCCGCGATGGAAGCGGTACTTCTTGACGACCTCGGCACCGCTCACGTCACGCGCGGTGAGGCGAACTTCGAGTGCGTCCTGGCTCGGCGCGAGAACGAAGGTCTTCGAAGCCGCCGCATACGGACTCTTGTGGGTGGGCAAGCCCTCGCCCAGGAGGCCCGACTGCGTGACGAAGTAGTGCTTCGAATCCGGCTCCATCAGGGTGAGCGGCTTCGCGCGGTCCAGCGCCGAATGCACCTGCGTCAGCGTCGCGCGACGGATGTCGCCGCCGAGCGTATTGAGTTCGATGTCGAAGAGGTCGGTCTTGACGGTTACGACCTCACCACCGCTGGCGGGTGCGGTGCCGTTCGGCGCGGCCGGAACCGCGGCAGACGGCGTCGCTGACAAGGCGGAGGGTGGCGGTGCAACCGTGGTGGGCTTGGGCACCCCGGCCGGAGTGCTCGCGGTCGTGGGTGTGGGGACCGGCTTGGGCGCGTTGTGCTTCTGCCAGGCGTCCCAGAGCATCAGGGACGACATCGAGAAGACGACAAGGGCTATGAGGCGTTGGGTATCGATCATGTTTCGAAGTCTGTCAGGGGACGGGGTCGTAACCCCCGGCACGCCACGGATGGCAGCGCGAGACGCGCCGCAGCGCGAGCCACGTGCCGTGCCATGCGCCGTGGCGCTCGAGCGCCTGCACCGCGAACACCGAGCAGGTCGGCGTGAAGCGGCATTGGCTTCCCCACCACGGGCTCAACAGCAAGCGGTAGCCCTTCACGAGGGCGATGAGCACCGATTTCATCGTCAGCGGCTATCAGCGTTCGACAGGCAGTCGAAGAGGGAGCCGATCTCGCTACGCAAGGCGGGCAGGGAAGCGGCATCGAATCGTTCGCGCAGCGAGACCACGCAGTCCAGGGCGGCTTTCTTGAGGGGGTGGCGCCGGAAGGCTTCCCTTATCAGGCGCTTCACGCTGTTTCGATCGGTCGAGCGCGGCACGAGCCGCCGCGTAACGGCAATGCCGAGCCGAGACGTCTGGCTGCTGGCCGCCACCGCATGCACTACTGCGAGCGAGCCCTTGACCTTGCGGGATCCCCGCAGGACCGGACTGAAGGAACCCTGCTCGGCGAAGCGGTGGCGCCGGGAAAAGCCTTCCTTCCTGGCGTTCCGCGGCATGGGGTGCTCAGACCGCGACGCGCTTGCGGCCCTTGGCGCGACGCGCATTGATCACCGCGCGCCCGCTCGCGGTTTTCATCCGCACACGGAAGCCGTGAGTCTTCTTGCGGTGGGCGTTCGACGGCTGGTAGGTGCGTTTCATTGTGCGTGACCTCGTGGCCCCTGGGGTGTCAGGGGAAAAGCTCGAAATTATAGCGGATTGGGTGCTCCAGCGCCACTCGTGGAACCCTTCCGCAATTGGTCACGGCTGTGGATAAGTCGCTCCGATCCAAGTAAAATTTGTAATCGCTTCCCCGCCCCTTCCCGCGCCTCCCGCTCGCCCCGCTTCGCTCATGGATCCGCTTTGGCCATCGCTCGCCGCTGAACTCAAGAAGGAGTTGCCGGCGCAGCAATTCGACACCTGGATAAAGCCATTGCGCGCCGAGCGTCATGGCGAACAGTTGCTGCTGCTCGCGCCCAACCACCACGTGCTGCGCTGGGTTCGCTCGAACCTGCTGAACAAGATCGAATCGCGGATCGAGCGCGTGGCGGGCAGCCCGCTAAGCGTGAACCTGGTGCTGGACGAGAAGCCGTCGGAGACCGAGATCGTGGTACCCGAAACAATCTCCGTCCCCACGGTTACCGAGCGCCCGGGGCGCGACGAGCATCGCCTGAATCCCGGCTTCACCTTCACCAACTTCGTGAACGGCAAGGCGAACCAGATCGCGCGCGCCGCGGCCATCCAGGTGGCCGAGAATCCCGGCACCGCCTACAACCCCCTCTTCATCTATGGGGGCACGGGGCTGGGCAAGACGCATCTGCTGCAGGCGATCGGCACCGAGGTCCTGAAGAGGAATCCCAAGGCCAAAGTGCGCTATAGCCACGCCGAGCAGTTCGTCGCCGACGTGGTGCGCGCCTACCAGCACAAGAGCTTCGACTCCCTCAAGCGCTACTACCGTTCGCTCGACCTCTTTCTCATCGACGACGTGCAGTTCTTCGTCGGCAAATCGCGCTCCCAGGAGGAGTTCTTCTACACCTTCAACGCGCTCTTCGAAGCGCACAAGCAGGTGGCGATCACCAGCGACTGTTTCCCCAAGGAGATGACCGGCATCGAGGAGCGCCTGATCTCGCGCTTCGGCTGGGGCCTCACCGTCGCCGTCGAGCCGCCGGAGCTCGAGATGCGGGTGGCCATCCTGCTCAAGAAGGCCGAGAACGACGGGGTGCACGTCGACGAGAACGTGGCCTTCTTCATCGCCAAGCACATCCGCTCCAACGTGCGCGAGCTGGAAGGAGCGCTGAAGCGGGTACTCGCTTACGCTCGCTTCAATAACCAGACAGTGACCGTGGCTACCGCTCGCGAGGCCCTCAAGGATCTCCTCGCTGTCCTGAACCGCCAGGTCTCGATCGAGAACATCCAGAAGACGGTGGCGGACTACTTCAAGATCAAGGTCTCGGAGATGTATTCGAAAAAGCGCTTCCGTTCGGTCGCGCGCCCGCGGCAGGTGGCGATGGCCCTTGCCAAGGAACTCACCCAGCAAAGCCTCCCGGAAATCGGCGAGGCATTCGGCGGCCGCGACCACACGACGGTCCTGCACGCCTGCCGCAAGACCCAGGAACTGCGCGAGAGCGATCAGGAGTTCGCCCGCGACTACGCGCAACTGCAGCAGATCCTCCTGGGATGAAAAGCCCTGAACCCATGAAGAAGCTGTGGACTGTTTGCCTGCGCTGGCGAACCCCCGATTCTGTCCACAGGCCCAGGCTGGGTTCAAGCGATTCCGCTCCCATTTCAAATGGGGGTCAACGCCTTGATCCGCCAGCGCATTCAGGAGTTATCCCGCTCCCAGCCGTCTCCTATTAACTGTTAACTGACTTGAATTACTTACTTAACTAAAAGACCAGAAGAACATGCTCAAGATCAGAACAACGAACGACAGGCTCCTGGGTCCGTTGCAGCAGGTCACGGGAATCGTCGAGCGCCGCCACACGCTGCCGATCCTCTCCAACGTACTGATCACCGCGGCCGGCGGCAAGGTGGATTTCCTCGCCACCGACCTGGAGGTGCAGATCACTTCCAGCGCGCACCTCGACGGCAACGCCGAGGGCACGGTGACCGCGGGCGCCAGAAAGCTCTACGACATCCTGCGTTCCCTTCCGGAGGACGCGGAGGTCTCCCTCGAAGCCAAGGAAAACCGCATGACGGTGAAGGCGGGCAAGAGCCGCTTCAACCTGCAGACCCTGGCGGCGGCGGACTTCCCCAGGATGGTGGAGGCGAAGGACGCTTCCAAGTCCCTCACCATCCCGCAGAAGGCCCTCAAGAACGCGCTTCGCCTGGTGCAGTTCGCGATGGCGGTGCAGGACATCCGCTATTACCTGAACGGCGTGCTCTTCTCCATCGACAAGGACGTGCTGCGCGTCGTGGCAACCGACGGCCATCGCCTGTCCTTCGCCAGCCAGCAACTCGAAGGCGACCATGGCTCGGTGGAGGCGATCCTGCCGAGGAAGACGGTCCTCGAGCTGATCAAGCTGCTTTCCGACGGCGACGAGCCAGTATCGCTTGCGATCGGCTCGAACCAGGCGCGCTTCACTTTCGGCGGGATCGAGATCGTCTCCAAGATCGTCGAGGGCAAGTTCCCCGACTACCAGAAGGTCATCCCGACAACGCACAAGAACCGCGTTTCGCTCGACCGAGCCACGCTTGCGCAGTCGCTGAACCGTGCGGCGATCCTTTCCAACGAGAAGATCCGCGGCGTGCGCCTGGTATTCACCAAGGATGCGCTGTCGATCATCTGCACCAACAACGAACAGGAAGAGGCGGAGGAAGGGCTCGCGATCGAATATGACGGCGACCCGCTGGACATCGGCTTCAATATCTCCTACCTGCTCGACGTGCTGAACCACGTCGAATCACCTACGGTTTCCGTCGCGATGGGCGACTCGAACTCCAGCGCGCTGGTGCAGATGCCCGGCCGCGAGGACTTCAAGTACGTCGTGATGCCGATGCGCATCTAGCAACTCGCAGCATGGACCACTGCAACAAACCAGGAACTCAATGGCAACGCTTCCCGCAGTGAACGCTCCGGCTGGCCGTCCGCCCGGGGCCGATTACGATTCGAGCAGCATCAAGATACTCAAGGGCCTGGACGCGGTCCGCAAGCGCCCCGGCATGTATATCGGCGACACCTCCGATGGCACCGGCCTGCACCACATGGTCTTCGAGGTGGTCGACAACGCGATCGACGAGGCGCTCGCCGGCCACTGCGACGACATCAAGGTCGTGATCCACACCGACAACTCGATCTCGGTGGTCGACAACGGGCGCGGCATTCCGACGGACATCAAGGACGATGACGACCTGAAGCGCTCTGCCGCCGAGATCGTGATGACCGAGCTGCACGCGGGCGGCAAGTTCGACCAGAACTCGTACAAGGTTTCGGGAGGCCTGCACGGCGTGGGCGTCTCCGTGGTGAACGCGCTCTCAGAGTGGCTGAAGCTGCGCATCTGGCGCGACGGCAAGGCGCACTACCTGGAGTTCCACCACGGCGAGCTGGTTAAGCCCCTCGAAGTTACGGGCGATACCGACAGGCGCGGCACCGAGGTGCACTTCCTCGCCGCGACCGAGACCTTCGGCCATATAGAGTTCCACTACGACATCCTCGCCAAGCGCCTGCGGGAGCTTTCGTTCCTGAACAACGGTTGCAAGATAGAGCTGATCGACCAGCGCACCGGCAAGAGCGAGAACTTCGCGCATGAAGGCGGCGTGCGCGGCTTCGTCGAGTACATGAACCGCTCGAAGACGGTGCTGCACAACAATGTCTTCTACGCGTTGGGCGAGAAGGAAGGCATCACTGTCGAGGTGTCGATGCAGTGGAACGACTCCTACGGCGAGTCGGTGCAGTGCTTCACCAACAACATCCCACAGCGCGACGGCGGCACCCACCTCACGGCGCTGCGCGGTGCCATGACGCGCACCATCAACAACTACATCGAGAAGGAAGAGATCGCCAAGAAGGCGAAGGTCGAGACGACCGGCGACGACATGCGCGAGGGCCTCACCTGCGTGCTGTCGTGCAAGGTGCCGGAGCCCAAGTTCTCGTCCCAGACCAAGGACAAGCTGGTCTCCTCCGAGGTGCTGCCGATAGTGCAGGAGATTGTGGCCCAGAAGCTCGCCGAGTTCCTGCTGGAGCGGCCCAGCGACGCAAAGATCATCTGCACCAAGATCGTGGAAGCGGCCCGTGCCCGCGAGGCCGCGCGCAAGGCGCGCGAGCTCACGCGCAGGAAGGGCGTGCTGGACGGCATCGGCCTTCCGGGCAAGCTCGCCGATTGCCAGGAGCGCGATCCAGCGCTCTGCGAGCTCTACCTGGTGGAGGGCGACTCCGCCGGAGGCTCCGCCAAGCAGGGGCGCGATCGCAAGAACCAGGCAATCCTGCCGCTCAAGGGCAAGATCCTCAACGTCGAGCGCGCACGCATCGACAAGATCATCACCTCCAACGAGGTGGCTACGCTGATCACGGCGCTGGGCGCGGGAATCGGGGAGGACTTCAACCTCGACAAGCTGCGCTACCACCGCATCATCATCATGACGGACGCGGATGTCGACGGCGCCCACATCCGCACGCTGCTGCTCACCTTCTTCTACCGCCAGATGCCGATGCTGCTCGAGAAGGGGCACATCTACGTGGCACAGCCGCCGCTCTACAAGGTGAAGAGCGGCAAGGATGAGCGCTACCTCAAGGACGAGCACGAACTGAAGCAGCACCAGCTGCGTCGCGCGTTGAATGGCGCCTCGATCGTGCCGGCCGCCGGCGCCACACCGCTGGCTGGCGAGGCCCTGGAGCGCATCGCCTCCGAATACCTCGCCACGGAGGCGATCATCGAGCGCCTTTCGATCGCGATGGATTCCGCGGTCCTGCATTCGATGTTGTCGATGCCGCAGATTGCGCTCGCCGACAAGGATGGTGCCACCGATGCCGCGAAGGCGTTCTACACGGCGCTGGCTCCGAAGCCGCCCAAGACCCACATCGAGCGCGACCCCACTTCCGACGGTTGGCGGCTACGCCTCGAGAAGGTGGTCCACGGCAACAAGGTGGAGACCGTCATCGACCACGCCTTCCTGGAAAGCGGCGATTACGCCCAGATCGTGAAGACGGCACAGACGCTCGCGGGCCTCATCCAGGATGACGCGCAGGTGAAGCGCGGCGAGGCGGTGCGCTCGATCCGGACGTTCCGCGACGGGCTCGACTGGTTGCTCGCTGAAGCCAAGAGCTCGATGGCGATCCAGCGCTACAAGGGCTTGGGCGAGATGAACCCCGAGCAGCTCTGGGAGACGACCATGGATCCCACCAAACGCATCCTCCTCAAGGTCCAGATCGAGGATGCAATCAGCGCCGGCGAGACCTTCTCGACGCTGATGGGCGACGAGGTCGAGCCGCGGCGGCAGTTCATCGAGAATAACGCGCACGGGGTGTCGAACCTCGACGTCTGAAGCCTTCGTGCTCCGCTGCATCAGACGGCGCGCAGTGTCTCGGTGAAGCGCGATCGCACGGTGTCGAGGAGTGCGATCTGGTCGCCGAGCGCCTTGCCGTCGTTGTCGCGGAAGATCGCCATGCCGCGACTCGCGCTGGCCCACGGCTGGGAGCACACCGCGCAAGGAGGCCCGGGCTAGTAGCCCCGCGCGGGACTCAGGCGGCCTTGCGCTTCTTGGCGGCGGGCGTGGTGGCGGATTTGGCGGCGGGCTTGGCGCCGCGCCTGGTCGCGGCGCCCTTGCCTGACTTCGCCCCCAGCAGCTCGAGCGCCTCCTCGAGCGTGACCGTCGAGATCATGTCCTTGTCGGGCAGCGTCGCGTTTACCTTGCCGTGCTTCACATACGGCCCGTACTTGCCGGAATAAAGGGCGACGGGCTGGCTGTCCGCCGGATGCTTGCCCAGGACTTTGAGGGCGCCACGCGCGTTGAACACCTTGGGCTCCTTGAGGAGCGCCACCGCGCGATCCAGCGAGATGCCGAAGACGCTCTCGTCCTTGGGGATCGACTTGAAAGCGCCGTCGTGGCTCACGTAGGGGCCGAACCGGCCGATGGCGGCGACGACCTTCTTGCCGCCCTCGGGGTGGGCGCCCAGGTCGCGCGGCAGCGCGAGGAGCTGCAACGCGATGCCCATGTCGACCGAGTCGGGCACGACGTTCTTCGGCACAGAGACGCGCTTGGGTTTCTTCTCGCCTTCCATTTCCCCCAGCTGGATGTAGGGACCAAACGGACCCTGCAGCAGCTGGATCAGCTTGCCGCTGTCGGGATCGGTGCCGATCTCGCGTTTGACCGCCTCCGTGTTCTCGGCGCCGTCGAGGTTGCGTGTGTAGTCGCACTCCGGATAACCGGCGCACCCGATGAACCGCCCGCGCCGGCCCAGGCGGATGGTGAGCTCGTGCTTGCCGCATTTCGGGCACGTCTCGTCCATCTTCTCCTGCGTCACATCCTTCCTCTGTACTGACTCCTTCTCGATGATCTGTGCGGAGAAGCCCTTCCAGAACTTCGCCAGCATCGGCACCCATTCCTCCTTGCCGTTGGAGATGTCGTCCAGCTCGTCCTCGAGCTTGGCGGTGTACTCGTAGTCGACCCAGTGAGCGAAGTGGTCGGTGAGGAACTTGCTCACGATGCGCCCCACATCGGTCGGCATGAAGCGCTTCTTGTCGAGGATCACGTACTCACGGTTCACCAGGGTCGAGATGATGGAGGCGAAGGTCGAGGGCCGGCCGATGCCGTAGTGCTCGAGCGCCTTCACCAGGCTCGCTTCGGAATAGCGCGGCGGCGGCTGGGTAAAGTGCTGCTCGCCGTAGAGCTTGCGGATCTTCACCGACTCGCCCGTGGCGAGCGCCGGGAGGCGCTTGTCTTCCTCCTCCACTGCGTCGTCCTGGTCCTCGTGGTAGACCGCGTAGAAGCCCGGGAAAACCATGGTCTGGCCGGTGGCGCGGAAGAGATTGTTCGCGCCGCCGACGGTGAAGTCCACCGCAACGGTGTCGAACTTGGCGGGCGTCATCTGCGAGGCGATGGCGCGCTTCCAGATCATCTCGTAGAGCTTGCGCTGCTCGTCGGTGAGGAAAGGCGCCACCGAATCGGGGGTGCGCGCAATAGAAGTCGGGCGGATAGCCTCGTGCGCCTCCTGGGCGTTCTTGGAGGTGCTGCGGTATTCGACTGCCGATTTGGGGAGGTAGTCCGCCCCGTAATTCCTGGTGATGAACCCACGCATCTCGGTCAGCGCTTCCTTCGAGAGCGTCACCGAGTCCGTACGCATGTAGGTGATGAGACCCGTCACCACCTTGCCGACGCTCACGCCTTCATAGAGGCTCTGCGCGACTTTCATCGCGCGGTCGGTGGAAAAGCCGAGCTTACGGACCGCCTCCTGCTGTAAAGTCGAGGTGGTGAAGGGGGCCGCCGGCGAGCGCAGCTTGCGCTTCTTCTCCACTACCTTGACGGTCGCAGTCCCCTTGCCGTGGGAGCCGAGGAAAGCGCGGATCCCGGCTTCGCGCTCGGCGTTACCGACAGCGAACTGGTCGAGCTTCTCCCCGTTGAAGTGGGTGAGCCGCGCGGTGAAGGCGATGCGATCCTTGTCGCTGTCGAAATGGATCGTCCAGTACTCCTGGGTCTTGAACTTCTCGATCTCGAGTTCGCGCTCGACGATCAGGCGCAGCGCCGGGCTCTGTACGCGGCCGGCCGACAGGCCCCGGCGGATCTTCTTCCAGAGCAGCGGCGACAGGTTGAAGCCCACCAGGTAGTCCAATGCGCGGCGAGCCTGCTGCGCGTTCACCAGGTCCATGGAGATCGCGCGGGGGTTTCGCACCGCTTCGTTCACCGCGCCCTCGGTGATCTCGTAAAACACCACGCGCTTCACTTTCTTGTCCTTGAGCGCCTTGCGTGACTTGAGGATCTCCGACAGGTGCCAGGCGATCGCCTCGCCCTCGCGGTCCGGGTCGGTCGCGAGCAGTATCGTGTCCGCGTCCTTGACCGCGCGCGTGATGGCGTCGACATGCTTCGCGTTGCGCTCGATCAGCTCGTATTTCATGCGGAAGTTGTCTTCCGGGTCAACGGCGCCGGTTTTCGGCACGAGGTCGCGCACGTGCCCGTACGAGGCGAGGATCTCGTAGTCGCGGCCAAGGTATTTCTTTAGCGTCTTCGCCTTGGAGGGCGATTCGACGATCAGCAGATTCGATGCCATGAATTTATCTAGCGATGTACCGGTTCATTCTATAACGCGAGGTGCGCGCCGCCCGGCCGCACTAGCGTTGCACGCGCTGGAAAAGCCCGCCCGGAAGCGATGCGATTCGCCCTTCGATCTCGAGGAGCGACAGCTGGGCCGCGACCGACTTGGCCGCGATTCCGGTGCGCTGCGCGATCTGGTCGGGTGAAGTGGGCGCGAACCCCATCGACTCGAGGAACGGATCTGGAGCGTCCGCGTCCGGCTCGGCACGCGGCGCGAGTCGCGTCCCCCACCGCAGCTCCTCGAGGATCTCATTTGCCTCCTCGACCAGCCGGGCGCCTTGCTTGATGAGGTCATTGCATCCTTTGGAGAGCGCTGAATGGATTGATCCCGGGATCGCGAAGACTTCGCGGCCCTGCTCGAGGGCGAAGCGGGCAGTGATGAGCGAGCCGCTCGGCTTGCCGGCCTCGACCACCAGCACGCCGCGGGCGAGACCACTGATGAGACGGTTGCGGCGCGGGAAGTTCCCGGAGAGCGACGGCGTGCCCAGCGGAAACTCCGAGACCAGGCAGCCCGTGGCCGCGAGCGAATGGGCGAGGTCGCGATTCCCCCTCGGGTAGACGATGTCGATCCCGGTGCCCAGGACCGCGACGCTCGAGCCCATCGCCGCCAGACCGCCTCGATGTGCGGCCGCATCGATGCCGAGGGCCATTCCGCTCACGATGCACAGCCCCGCCGACGAGAGCTCGCGGGCGAATGCCTCCGCGTCTCTTTGGCCTTGCGCGGTCGCGTTCCGGCTGCCCACGATCGCAATCGACGGCGCATCGAGCAAATCCACGCGGCCGCGCGCGTAGAGGACAGGCGGAGGATCGGCGATCGCGCGCAGCGCCTTCGGATACCGGGCATCCGCGAGCGCGAGGACGTGGTGGTCAGGATCTTCGCACCAACGACGTGTCCTTTCGACCAAGTCCTCGATAGGGCCGCGCGCGAGCGCCAGCGCCACGCTCCGACCCGCGCGCGCCTCGATATCGCGCATCGGAGCCGCGAGCACCGCCTGCGGTGTCTTGTACTCGTCGAGAAGCGCTCGCTGTGCGAGCGGCGATACCCCCGGCACAAGTGCCAGGCGAAGCCAGGGCAATACGTCGTCGCGAATAGGGGATGCCGCGTTCAAGGTAGGTGGATGCGGACGGGATCGGGAGAATGCACGATAAACGCCACCAGGTCACGCGACGATGACCGGCTCGCAGCAAAAAAGAAAAAGGGGCGCGAGGCCCCTTTCTCGGAAGAATCGACCCGCTCGCTACGGGGTCTGCACCAGGTCGCCGATGTAGATCGGGCGGGTCGCGCTCATCACCATTCCGTACGACATCTTCTCGAACACGCGGAAGATGAAGACGAGGCCGTTGCGCTCGTCCGGAAGCTTGAGGGTCGTTCCGGTCGCGGCGACCCCGACCTTGCCATCGGTGGGCGTGGGGGGCCGGGGCGGATCGGGCACCACATTCACCGGCTTGGTATCGAGGCTCCACACGGATTGCTTGGTGTCGATGAAGCCGCGCGTTCGCCCCGTGGTGTCCACGACTTCCCCGCGATGGTAGCTCGCCAGCACGTGTCCGACTTGCAGGCCGTCACGAGAGCCGCGATTGAGCGAGACGATCTGGTACTGGCCCAACTCGGATACGCCGCCATCGACCGAAACGATCGCTCCCTTGATCGGTTTGTCGGGCGCGCGTGGCACATAGGCCGGGAACGAAGTCTCGCGCGCAGGCATGAGGCGGTCGCCGCGGTTGATCTCCTGGCGCGCCTTGGTGATCTCCAGCGTTGTCGGGTGCCCGAAACGGCGGACCCTTGCGTCGCCGACATACTTGGCCTCGTACCCCAACACCTCTCCGGACTCTGGATCGCGCACTGCCTGCCCGGGGCGGAAGATCTGCCAGTTGACGGAATCGCTCGAGCCGATTCGGTCGGCGTAAGCCGTATCCCCGACCGCCACGATCACACGGCCTTCCGACGTTGCAACGATCGCCGGGGCGCTGTCCAACCCATTCTCTTCGATGACCAGCGGTTGGCTCAGGAACGGACCGATCACGGCGCCCGGAATGGTCGGCACGGCCGACTCCAGCGGCTCGACGCGCACGCGCGGTTCGAGCCTCACCAAATTGGCAAGGGCGTCGGCGTGGGAGTGGCCCTCCATGGACAGCGAAGGGCCCGAGCGGTCGAGGCGGATGACGTCGCCAGGGTAAATGCGGTGCGGATTCTTGATCTGGTCCTGGTTCATCTGCCAGATCTGCGGCCACTTGTAGGGGTCCTTCAGGAACTTGCCCGCGATTCCCCAAAGGGTGTCTCCCTTGACCACGGTGTACGAGTCAGGGGCGTCCGGCTGCAGGTCCGCCTGGGTGACCCTGGCGGCACCTGCAGATCCCTGTTTCTCGGCCGGTTTTCCAGGCGAAGGCGGCATTCCATCTGCAAAAGCCCCCCCCGGAACCAAACTGGCCAAGGCGACGACTAAAGTTATAATTGTCTTTCGCATGGCGGTACTCACTTTTGGATATGGAGCTCGGGACCCATATTCAGAAAAAAGGGTTACGCCCCCTTTTTCATGTAGTGCAATAAATTCTGCACATAATTTCTTCAATTAGCAAGCATTTATGGCCATTCTCGAGATCCTGCAGTACCCCGACCCGCGCCTGAACGCCGCCGCCCGACGCGTAGAAAAAATCGACGATTCGACGCGCCGGCTGATCGACGACATGATCGAGACGATGTATGCGGCTCCTGGCGTGGGGCTGGCGGCGACCCAAGTCGACGTCCACGAGCAGATCGTCATCATCGACGTGAGCGAGGACCGTAGCGACCTGCGCGTCTTCATCAACCCTGAGATAACCCGCCGCGAGGGCCAGGCGGTGAACCAGGAAGGGTGCCTTTCGGTGCCCGGCATCTACGATAACGTCGAGCGCGCGGAAAGCGTGACCGTTACCGCGCTCGATCGAAACGGTGCCCGGTTCACCCTGAACGCATCCGGAATGCTCGCCGCCTGCATCCAGCACGAGTTGGACCACCTTCACGGCAAGGTATTCGTCGAGCGTCTCTCCGACCTCAAGCAGAACCGCATTCGCGCAAAGCTCAAGAAGCGCCAGCGCAAGGCCGCCTGAGGCGGCTTGCGCGTTGCGCCTCGCATTCGCCGGAACGCCCCCCTTCGCCGCGCGCGCTCTCGAGGCCCTTCTTGACGCAGGCCATGCGGTAGAACTGGTTCTGACCCAGCCCGACCGACCCGCGGGACGGGGCCTGGACCTCACCCCGACCGCTGTGGCGAGGAGCGCCGCTGCCCATGGCATCGCGACCGAAAAACCGCCGTCCCTAAAGGATCCGCAGGCCCACCAGCGCCTGCGCGCCCTGCGGCCGGACGTGCTGGTGGTCGCAGCCTACGGCTTGGTCCTGCCTCCTGCCGTCCTCGAGATTCCGGTCAGGGGGTGCCTCAACATCCATGCGTCCCTGCTGCCCCGCTGGCGTGGTGCGGCGCCCATCCAGCGGGCGCTGCTTGCGGGTGACGAGGAGAGCGGCATCAGCATCATGCAGATGGCGGCCGGGCTCGACACCGGCCCGGTCCTGCTCATGAAGCGCACGCCAATCGGTCCGCGGGAGTCGGCAGGTTCACTACTGCAGCGCCTGACCGAGCTTGGCGCCGTTGCGATCATCGAAGCGCTGGCGCGCCTGGACGCTCTTCGATCAGAGCCCCAGGACGATGCGCGAGCCACCTATGCGACCAAGGCTTCCAAGGCGGATGCTCGTATCGACTGGGAGCATCCCGCGGTTCACATCGATCGACAGGTAAGGGCCTTCAATCCCACGCCCGGCGCGGAGGCTCGCTTGGGCGACGACACGATCAAGGTGTGGCAGGCGGAGCCAGTGGCAATGTGCGGAGAACCGGGAGAGATCCTGGCCTCGCCACGCGGTGGCCTGATTGTCGCGTGTGGCGAAGCGGCGTTGCGACTGATTGAAATCCAGCGGCCGGGGGGGCGGCGAATGCCGGCGGCCGAATTCTTTCGCGGCAAGCGTCCGAGCTCGGCCCGGCGCGAAATGTAACCGATTGATTTTGCGGCAAACGCTCGGGGAAGAAAAGGGCCGCGGCGCTGGCAAGTCCTTGAGATTAGTGGTAAATTGAGTTTTGCTGCCTCACCTGTATCGCGTTTACCACACTCCGGTGTGACGCGAGCGGTTTTCGCTCGCGAGCCGAGCGTGATGCGGGCACGATGGTCGCGCCTACTGCCATGAGCCTTGTCTCGGTGATCCTTCGCCTCGCCCGCGCGCTTGCCGGGCCGTTGCGCCTTCGAGCGCCGGCGTGGGCGTGCCTCGTCCTCGCGCTGGCGTTGGTGCTTCCCCAAGCCGTCGTGGCTGCCGAGGGCATCGCGGTCCGCAACGCGGCGATCGAGGCCGACGACGACGGCTGGCAGCTCGACGCCCAATTCGATGTCCAGTTCAACCCGCGCCTCGAGGAAGCGGTCAATCGCGGTGTTCCGCTCTACCTGGTGGTCGAGTTCGAGATCTCCCGGCCTCGCTGGTACTGGTTCGACGAGAAGCCGATCCAGGCGACCCAGATCTACAAGATCAGCTACACCCCGTTGCTACGCCAGTACCGCCTTTCGGTCGGGAACATCTACCAGAACTTCACCAGCTTCGAGGAAGTCACCCGGGTCCTATCGCGCCTGCGCGGGTGGCACATTGCCGACAAGGGCGCGCTCAGGAAAGATCAGGTCTATCAAGCCGCGGTACGCATGCGGCTCGATACCGCCCAGCTGCCAAAGCCGTTCCAGCTGAACGCGATCGCATCGCGGGACTGGACGCTGGAGTCCGATTGGCACCGCTGGTCGATCACTCCATGAAATTCCTGATTTTCCTGTGCGTGGTCACTGGCGCCGCGCTGGTGTACCTCATGTCGGTCGCGTCTTCCAACAACGCGCAGTTCACCCAGAACTACCAGCTGCTGCTCTACCTGGGCGGCGGCATGGCCGCCGGCCTTGCCGGCCTGATCATCTACCAGCTGATGCTGCTGAAGCGAAAGCTGCGCGAGCGGGTCTTCGGCTCGAAGCTCACGCTGCGGCTCATGGTGGTGTTCGCGCTGATGGCGCTCATCCCGGGCGGCCTGGTGTACGCGATCTCCTTCCAGTTCCTGCAACGATCGATTGAATCGTGGTTCGACGTGCGCGTCGACGAGTCGCTCAATCGCGGCATGAAGCTCGCGCGCAACGCCATGGAAAGCTCCTTAAAGGACCTGGAGCGCAAGGCCGAGGCGATGTCGACCGCGCTCGCAGCCTCCCAGGCCGTCGAGGCCGCCACGCTCAACCGCCTTCGCGAGCAGCACTCGATCGAGGAAGCGACGTTGCTCACCCCGCGCGGCCGGATCATCGCGCAATCGGGCTCCGAGCCCGTGGCGTTGCTGCCCGACCTTCCGAGCCCCAACGTGCTGCGCCAGGTACGCGCCCAACAGAGGGTGAGCACGATCGAATCCATCGGCGAGCGGGGCCTCTACCTGCGCGCCATCGTACCGGTGAACGTGCTCACCATCGCCGACGACATCCGCATCCTGCAGGTGCTGCAGCGCGTGCCGCCGGCGCTGGCCCAGGATGCGCAGCTGGTCGAGGCGGGCCTGCAGGATTACCAGAAGCTCCTCCTCGCGCGCGTCGACCTGAAGCGCATTTTCGGCCTCACGCTCACGCTGGCGATGCTGCTCACGCTTTTCTCCGCGCTCGCGCTTTCCTTCGTGCTGTCGGAGAAGCTTTCGGCGCCGCTCTCGGCGCTGGCCGAATCGACACGCGCCATCGCCAAGGGCGACTACTCGAAGCTGAATCCGGTGAAGAGCCGTGACGAATTCGGCGTGCTCACGCAGTCGTTCAATACCATGACGCGCCAGATCGCCGATGCCACCGAGGCGATGGGACGCAACCAGCAGCAGCTCGAGGACTCCAAGACGTACCTCGAAAGCATCCTGTCGAACCTCACTTCGGGCGTGCTCACGTTCGACGAACGCCTCTACGTGAAGACGATGAACGCCGCCGGCAACGACATCCTCGCGGTCGCGGCCGGCGCGTTCCACGGGCTCAAGCTCTCGGAATGGCCCCGGCATGTGCAGGCGGTGGCCCCGTTCGCGGAGATCGCCCTGCGCCACTTCGCCTCGTCGGGCATGAAGCAGTGGGAAGAGCAGATGGAGTACCGCCGTGCCGATGGGCAACGCACGCTGCTCCTGCGCGGCACGCGCCTCGGCCAGCGCGGCGAGAACGGCTACGTCGTGGTGTTCGACGACATCACTCATCTCATCCAGGCACAGCGCGACGCGGCATGGGGCGAGGTGGCCCGCCGCCTCGCGCACGAGATCAAGAACCCGCTCACGCCGATCCAGCTCTCGGCCGAGAGGCTGCAGCACAAGCTCAAGGACAAGCTGCCCGCTCACGAGGCCGACGTCCTGCAGCGCGCGACGGCGACCATCGTCAGCCACGTGGCGGCGCTGAAGGGCATGGTGGATGACTTCACCCAGTACGCCCATGCTTCGCGCATGAATGCCCGCGCGCTCACGTTGAACGACCTGGTGCGCGAAGTCCTGGTGCTCTACGAGGCGATGGGCGTGGCGATCGAGGCGCGGCTGGCCGAGGACCTGCCCCAGATCTACGCTGATCCCGTCATGCTCCGCCAGGTGCTCCACAACCTGTTCCAGAACGCGATCGACGCGCTCACCGGCGTCGAGCAGCCGAAGATCCTGGTGTCCACGACCCAAGGGACGGGCGGCGTGCTGCTCACCGTCCGCGACAACGGCACCGGCATCGCCGAAGGCGTGATGGGCCGGATCTTCGAGCCGTACGTGACCACGAAGCCGAAGGGAACCGGTTTGGGGCTCGCGATCGTGAAGAAGATCGTCGACGAGCACCACGGGCGTATCCTTGTGGAGAACGTGAAGCCCCACGGGGCCAACGTGAGCATCGTCCTGCCGTCCAAGGCGGCCGCCTAGGCCTTTTCAACGAATGTCCGCGAACCAGATCCTCGTCGTCGACGATGAAGTCGGCATCCGCGAGCTGCTCTTCGAGATCCTCCGCGACGAGGGTTACGGGGTGCGCCTCGCCGAAAACGCCCAGACCGCCCGCTCGGCGCGCAAGGAGATGCGCCCCGACCTCGTGCTTCTCGACATCTGGATGCCGGACACCGACGGAATCACGCTGCTGAAGGAATGGGCTGGCAGCGGGTTGCTCACCATGCCGGTCGTGATGATGTCGGGCCACGGCACCATCGACTCAGCGGTCGAAGCGACCCGCATCGGTGCCTTCGACTTCCTCGAAAAACCCATCAGCCTGCCGAAGCTCCTCGCCACAGTCGGCAAGGCGCTGGCCGGGGGCAAGACGCTTCCCAAGACCGGGCTTACGCTCGTGAACCTGGGGCGCGCGCGAGTGATCCAGGAGCTGCGCCAGCGCCTCGAGCAGGTGAGCCGGCTGCGCACACCGGTGCTCTTCGTGGGCGAGCCCGGCTGCGGTTTCGAGCTCTGCGCGCGCCACCTTCACCTTGCGAATACGCCGTGGGTGTCTCCGGAGGACACCGAGTGGCTCGCCACCAACGCCTTCGAGCCGCTGAACGACGCGCGCGACGGCACGCTCTTCCTCCCGGAGATCGCAACCCTTGGGAAGGCAGAGCAGAGGGGCTTCGCGCAGCTGCTCGGCAAGCTGGAGAAGTTCAACGTGCGCCTCATCTGCGCCGCCACGGGCCCCCTGCCGGCGATGGTCGAGGACGGGCGCTACGACGCCGCGCTCTACCACCAGATCGCGGGGCTCACGATCCGCGTGCCATCGTTGACGGACCATGCGGAGGACATCCCTGACATCGCGGGGACGCTCCTCACCCAGCTGGTCGATGCCAACGAGGTGCCGCTGCGCACGCTCACCGTCGGCGCGCTGAACGTGATGCGCAACCTCGAGTGGCCCGGCAACCTGCCGGTGCTGCAGAACGTCGTGAAGACGCTCGCGCTCACCGCGCTTGCAAACGACATTGTCGGCGATGATGTGAACCGTGTCGCGAAGGAGTTCAACCTGGGCCCCCGCGTGCAGGCGACCACGGAGGTCGGCGTTTCACTCGATCTGCCGCTGCGCGATGCGCGCGAGCAGTTCGAGAAGCAGTACTTCCTGCATCACATCCGGCGCGAGGAAGGCAACATGTCGCGTGTCGCCGACCGCGTGGGCCTCGAGCGCACCCACCTTTACCGCAAATTGAAGCAGCTGGGCATCCGCCCCTCGGGCAAGAGCGAGGACGCCTCCGGCGCCTAGCTTAGCGAGCTAGGCGGTTTCCAGCCGGCCGAGCCGCACTGCGGTAAGTCCGGTCTTCACGTTGTTGGGCACCGGCATGACCAGCACGCAGTTGTCGTAGGGGGCGCGCACCGGTTTCTCCCCGTCCCACGCGATCAGGTCGCCCGCATGGGGCACAACTTCCATCCCCGAGAAGGCCTTCGCGAACCGGAACGCGGGCGAGTTGGCGATCACCGCCTCGGTTACGCGCACGAGTCGCTGCGGCGGGACGTCTCGCTCGGTCTGCGCGTCGGCCTTCGCCCGGTCCACGATGTCCAGGTGACGCAGGAATCGCCAGGTCGTGTGCCACGCCACGCGCTCGGCATAGCGCTCCCAGTGCTGGCCGCACTCCACCAGCAGCGCATTCTTCGGGCTTGCCGGGTCGCCGAATCCCATGAAGTCACGCATGCGCGTGCCGTTGGCATGGCCGGTGTCGCTCACGATGTGCTCGGGCACCCCGACGGCGAAGGCGATCCTGATCCCCTTGTCGAGCGGCCCGCAGATCATCACCGGCGGGCTCGGCTCCAGCATCGAGTGGATGTCGAGCAGGAAATCGGCCTTCTCGACGAAGGGACGCAGCTCGCGGGCGCGCTTGAGCTCCGTGCTGTCGCGGCTGCCGTCGAGCACCGCCGGCGTCCACACGCGGTTGAAATCCTCGTCGACGAAGCGGCTCGCATAGGGATTCTCCGGGTTGAAACGCGAGAACGCCGCGACGTTGGCGAATGCGAGGGTAAGGACGCCCCGAGTGGGCCGCAGGCCCTCGCGCAGCAGCCGGTCCACGACGATCGCGCCGCAAATCTCGTTGCCATGGGTAAGAGCATTGACCAGCACATGGGGGCCGGGCTTGCCGCTGTCGAACGTGTGGACGTAGTCAGTGCCGGTATCCGACGCGCGGTGCGGGGCGAGGTCCGGCGCTTGCAATTCTACGGAGATGGTTTGCATTTTCTCAGTGCTCATGGCGATGGCCGCCGGCCTTGCCGTGGCCGTGATGATGACCGTGGTCATTTTCGTCAGCATGATCGTGCCCGTGATGATCACCATGGTCGTGAGCGTGGTGTTCGTGGTCGTGGCCGCCATGACAATGGTGGGAGCCACGCTCCGCGGCATGGGCCGACACCGCCTGCACCAGGCGATCGAGGTCTGCCTTCAGCCTGGCGAAGCCGGGCGACTTCTCGCGCGTATTCTCGTCCAGGTAAAGGCGCCGGTTCACCTCGATCTGCAGGCTGTGGCGCCCGGCCTTGGGATCGGAAAACGCGCGCACCAGCTCAACGCCCTTGTAGGGATCGTTGATGCGCACGTCGTACCCCATGTCGCGCAGCACCTTGGCGACGAGCTGCGTGAACTCGGGCTCGCAGGTGGTCCCGTCGCGGTCGCCGAGGACGAAGTCGGCGCGCGCCTTCCCAGGACCCTCCTCGGAAATCCTGCCGCTCATCGCCGGCATCGAATGCAGGTTGAGGTGGAAGACCGTCCCGAAGTGCTCGTATACGTGGTCGAGGGCGTCCTTCACCGCTCGCTGGTACGGCTGGTGGTAGCGCACGATCCGCTGCTTCACCTCGTCCACGGAGAGCTTGCGTTCGTAGATCGGCTGGCCGGAGTCGAGTACCCGCCAGATGAGCCCGATGCCGAGCTCGGTCTTGCGGCTCGCGATCGCGGGACCTGGCCAGGCGGCTTCCAGCAGCGAGGTGTCGATGTCGAGCAGCGACCGGTTTGGATCGATATAGCAACGCGGAAAGCGCGCGCTGATCAGCGTGGCACCGTGGGCTGGCCCGCCGTCGTAGAGCTCGTCCACGAAGCTGTCCTCTGACTGGCGCAGCAGCTCATGCGCCACGCCGGGGCGGAAATCCGCGGGATATTCGACTCCGCTGTGGGGAGAGTCCAGCACCAGCGGGACCTCTTGTCCGGTGGGTTGCTTGATGTCGTAGGACGTATTCATCTGTTGGGTACATTGGGGATGCGCTTCAGCGTGAAGACGACGTCCTCCGCGGTGAAGGGCGATCCATCGTGTCCTGCGCAGCTCCTGGTCGGCGTGCTCAGGGGCGGCCATGAGGCCGGCAGCGGGGCGGCCCCATGATACCGTGGCACCGTGAACCCCGTCGAACGCTTCGAGGCGATGCTCGCGCAGGGCAAAGACAACGCACTGCTGCGATTCACCCTCGGCGCGCAGTACCTCAAGGAAGGCGACGCCGCGCTTGCAGCCACGCACCTGCAGGCCGCGGTCGTGCATGATCGCGAATACTCGGCTGCGTGGAAGCTTCTCGGCAAGGCGCTCGCGAACCAGGGCAGGCGCGGGGAGGCGATCGTCGCTTATCGTTCGGGCATCGCGGCCGCGGAACGGCGCGGAGACAAGCAGGCAGCGAAGGAAATGGTGGTGTTCCTGCGGAGGCTCGAAATGGAAGGCGCGGACAGCGCCTAGGCGCTGGCGAGGAAGGAGCGCAGCTCGGCGACCTTGGCGTCCTTCACCACGCTTGCGCGGCCCAGGTCGTCGAGCAGGATCAGCGTCACCCGCCCATCCTCGTTCTTCTTGTCGCGCCCCATGTATTCCAGCCAGGTATCGGGGGCGAATCCCGCCGCGCCCACCGGCAGCCCCAATCGATCGATCAACGCCACCAGCCGCTCGGCCTTCGCCGGCGCGAGGCGCCCCTGCTGCACGGAAAAGCGCGCCGCGAGCGCCATTCCCGCGGCGACGGCCTCGCCATGAAGCCACTTTCCATAGCCCGCCGCCGACTCGATGGCATGACCGAAGGTGTGTCCGAAGTTGAGCAGCGCCCGCGCACCCGTCTCGCGCTCGTCCTCGGCGACGATTTCTGACTTGATCTCGCAGGAGCGCCGGATTGCGTAGGCGAGGGCCGCGGGATCGCGCCCCAGCAAAGCGTCGGCGTGCGCCTCGATCCAATCGAGGAACGGCAGGTCGCGTATCGCTCCGTACTTGGCGACCTCCGCGAGGCCGGCAGCGTATTCGCGCGGCGCAAGCGAAGCCAGGGTCGCGGTGTCGGCGATCACGGCGCGGGGCTGGTGGAACGCGCCCACCATGTTCTTGCCGAGCGGGTGGTTGATCGCGGTTTTTCCACCGACCGACGAGTCCACCTGGGCGAGGAGCGTGGTGGGAACCTGCAGGTGCGCGATGCCCCGCTGGTAGGTCGCGGCGGCGAATCCCGCCATGTCGCCCACGACGCCACCGCCGACCGCAACCAGCACCGTGCGCCGATCGGCCTGCGCGCGCAGGAGATCGCCGAAGATGAGGTCCAGGGTGCGCCAATCCTTGTGTTGCTCGCCGTCGGGCAGCGTAATCGTGAGCGGCCTCGCCCCTGCCCGGACCAGTGCCGCCTCGACCCGTTCCGCATAGAGCGGCCCGACGGTTTCGTTGGTGACGATCGCGGCGGTGCGGCCGGCCACATGGTGCGCATAAAGCGATTCATCGTCGATGAGGCCCGCGCCGATATGGATCGGGTAGCTGCGCTCGTCGAGGGCGACCCGGAGCGTGGTCGCGCTCATGGGGAGGAGCCTTCTTTGCCCAGAGCGGCCATCACGCGGGCGGCGAGCGTGCCGGCGCTCTGCATGCCCGTGTCCACTACCACGTGGGCGGCCTCGCGGTAGAGCGGGTCACGCTCCTCGAGCAGCCGCGCGAGGGTGGCGCGCGGGTCCGGCGTGGCGAGCAGCGGCCGGTTGGTGTCGTGGCGGGTCCGCTCCCACAGGTGCTCGACGCGGGCGCGCAGGTAGACCACCGTCCCGTGGCTACGCATGACTTCGCGGTTCACGGGGGCGAGAATCGCGCCGCCGCCGGTCGCGACGACGCATTGCGGCCCCTCGGCCAGCTCGGCCAGCACCGCGGACTCGCGCCGACGGAAGCCCGCCTCGCCCTCGAATTCGAAGATGGTGGCGACCGGCACACCGGTTCTCTCGACCAGGACCTTGTCGGTGTCGGCAAAGCTCATCTGCATCCTCTGCGCAAGCGCGCGGCCCACGGTCGTCTTTCCCGCTCCCATCATGCCCACCAGGAAAATATTCCCCCGACTCATCGGCTAATCATAATAGGCGGGCGGGAAACGGCCCTTCTTGGAGCCTGGCCCGCGGTCCTGGCAAAAAAAAGCCCCGGTGGTCCGGGGCTCGGTTTGATCGGGGGTTCGCGATCAGCGGATCGTGAGCGCGTCCTTGACGATCTTGGGCGTCACGAAGATCAGCAGCTCGGTCTTGTCGTCCTGTTTAACGGTGCGGCGGAAGAGCGCGCCCATCACCGGGATGTCGCCGAGGAACGGCACCTTGTCGACGGTGGTGCGCGTCGTCTGCTCGAAGATGCCGCCGAGGACGATGGTGTCGCCGTTGTCGACGAGGACCTGGGTCACGACCTTCTTGGTGTCGATCGAGGGAATGTTCGCGAACACCTGGCCGACCGAATCCTTGCGCACCTCGAGGTCCATGATGATGCGATCGTCGGGGGTGATGCGCGGAGTCACCGCCAGCTCGAGCACCGCGGGCTTGAAGGAAATCGTCGTGGCGCCGCTCGCCGCCGCGGTCGCGTAGGGAATCTCCGTACCCTGCGAGATCACCGCCTTCTTCTTGTCGGCGGTGATGACGCGTGGGCTGGAGACGACCTTGCCGCGGTTGTCGGCCTCAAGGGCCGAGAGCTCGACGTTCACCAGGTTGCCGCTGCCCAGGTTGAGGATCGACAGGGCGAAGGACCCGGCCGCGCCGACCACTGGCAGGTTCACGTTGAGCTGCTCGGGCTGCGCGCCGATCGGGATCGTGCCGATGCCCGGCGGAAAGCCCGAGAACAGCAGGTCGGGCGAGCCCTGGTTGTAGGTGAGCGAGGACGAGCCGCGCGACAGCGGGTTGTTGCCCACGGCGTTGACCGTATCGGTCGCGGTTCCGGAGACGCCGAAGTTGTAGTTGCGCGCATTGAACGCGGACTGCGTACCGAAGCGGGCGCCAAGCGAGCGGCCCCATTTGTCGTCGGCGATCACGATGCGCGCCTCGATCAGCACCTGGCGCACCGGCACGTCGAGCTGCTGGACGAGGCGCCGGGCCTCGTCGAGGCGCCCGCCGGTGTCCTGGATGAAGAGAGTGTTGGTGCGTTCGTCGATCGATGCGGCGCCGCGTTTGGAGAGGATCCGCTGGTCCTTGTCCGAGAGGAGCTTCTTCAGGTCCTCGGCCTTGGCGTAGGAGAGCGCGAACGACTCGGTGCGCACCGGCTCCAGGTCGGAGATCGCCGAAGTCGCCTCGAGCGCGAGCTTTTCCTTGGCCGCGAGCTCATCGGTCGGGGCGATCAGCACCACGTTGCCGTTCTTGCGCTTCGACAGGCCCTTGGCCTGCAGGATGATGTCGAGCGCCTGGTCCCAGGGCACGTCCTTCAGCCGCAACGTGAGGTTGCCGCCGACGGTGTCGCTGGTGATGATGTTGATGCCGGTGAAGTCGGCGATCACCTGCAGGACCGCGCGCACTTCGACGTTCTGGAAGTTGAGCGACAGCTTCTCGCCGGCGTAGCCGGGCGAGGAGCTCTGCACCATCTTGTTCGGGTCTTCCTTGACCGGCTTCACCTCGACGATGAACTGGGTGTCGGTCTGGTAGGCCGAGTACTCCCACACGCCGCGCGGCTCAAGGACCATGCGGGCGTTGCCGCCCTGGTCGAACGTGTCCACGTAGCGCACGGGGGTGCCGAAGTCGCCCACGTCGAGGCGGCGGACCAGGTTCTTCGGAAGGTTGGTGCTGAGGAAGTCGATCACCAGCTGGCGTCCCTGCTGGCGGATGTCGATCCCGATGTTGGGCGAGGAAAGGTCGACCACGACGCGCGCTTCGCCCGTGTTGCCTCGCCGGAAATCGACGTCGCGCAGGTTGTGCCGCACTTGCGCGCCCGGGGCCGCCTCCGCGAATACCGCCGGCGCCGCGGAAGTCGGGGCGTTCGTTGTCGGGGCGCCGGTCGCGGCCGCCTGCGAGCCGTCGATCGTCACCACCAGCTGCTTGCCCTCGATGGCCTGTGTGTAGGTGAGGTTGCGCGTGAGGTTCATCACCAGGCGCGTGCGGTTCGCTGTCTGCACCACGGAGACGCTGCGCAGATCGCCCTCACCGGCGTCGATCTGACTGCGGCCGGTGGCGTTCGCGGTATCCGGAAGGTCGATCGCTATCCGGGGGGGATTGGTCACCGCGAAGCCCTGCGGCACACCGCCGAGGGGCTCCTTCAATCCGATCTTCACCAGGATCTTGCCACCCTGGATCGAGGAGAAGCTGATCGATTCGACCGCGTTCTTGGCGGTCGTCTGGGCCCATGCCAGCGGAGCGGCAAGCGTGAGGGCGAGCGCGGCGAGCGCTGCCCCCAACTGGCCGACGGTCGGAGTGCGGAGCGTGCTAGTCACTTTTTGTCCCCTTTGCCGGCTTCTTCCAGGAGCGGCAGAACGCTCTGCCGCTCGGCCCAATCGCCGGCGCTGTCTTGAACGATTTCCTTGAGCTTGATGTCGGACTCGGTCACGTCCGTGATGAGGCCAAAGTTCTGCCCGATGTAGTTGCCTTTCCTCACCCGGTAGAGCGTCTTGTCGGCGCGCACCAGGGCGTACATGTCCTTGCCCTGCTGCAGCGTGCCGACCATCTTCAGCTGCTCCAGCGGGAATGCCTCCAGCGGCTCCTTGCGTCGGTTCAGGTCCGGCGCTATCCCTCCGGCCCCGCCCTCCTTGGGCGCGGCGAGCTTGCGCGGCTTGAATGGATCCGGAAGGTCGAAGCCCTCGTAGGCGAACGGCTCGAACGGCTTCACCGCCGGAAGCGGCTCCACGCGGCGCGGCAGGCCTTTCTCTGAATCGCGCACGAAGGCCTTGAGCTCGTCGATCTCGGAGCTGCAGCCGCCCAGCACGGCGAGCGCGAGGGGAAGGATCAGTCGCTTCATCACTTGCCTCCGGCCTTGCCCTTCGCGGGCGGGGCGCCCTTGGTCGCGGACTTGCGCTGCTTCGCGACTTCTTCTTCGTCGAGGTAGCGGTAGGTCTTGGCCACCGCCTCCATGGCGAGCACGCCGTCCTTGGGAGGATCGAGCTTGAGGTCGGTGAGCAGCACGATCCGCGGCATCTTCGCCACGTCGCTCGCGAACGCGCCGAGGTCGTGGTAGTTGCCGGTCACCTTGATGTTCACCGGGAGCTCGGCGTAGAACTCGGTCAGGTTCTCGCGCTCGGCCGGCTTGAAGAGCTCGAACGCGAGACCGCGGCCGAGGCCCGCCTGGTTGATGTCGATCAGCAGCGCGTCCATCTCGCTCTTGTTGGGCAGCTGCTTGAGGAGCGCGCCGAAGGCCTGCTCGATCTCCGCGCGCTGCTGCTTGTACGCCTCGAGGTTCACCGCGAGCTTCTTCTTCTCGAGGAACACCTCTTTCTGTTTGGCGACGTCGTTTCGGCCCTTCTCGATCTCGTCGGCCTGCGACTGCCAGAAAGCGAAATACGCGCCCACCTGGATCAGGATGAAGATCAGCAGGAACGAGGCGGCCTTGATCGGCCACGGCCAGTTGCCCGGCTGCTTGGTATCGAGGGTCCTGAGGTCGTCGATGAAGCTCATTTCGCCCCCGCCGCCTTGGCCCGCGCTGGTGCCTTGCCGGACGACGCCCCGGTGTTCTCGGCCTGTGCGCGCTTGATCGAGATGTTCATGTTGAATTCGTTGACGCGGTTCCCGGACTTGTCCGGGTTCGGCACCGCCTTGATCTCGACCAGCTCGGGATTCTCGAGATAGGGCGAGGCGCCGAGGTTACGCATGAGCGTCGAGACGCGCGCGTTCGATTGGGCGTAGCCGGCCACGTTGACCTTGGGGCCGGTCTGCTTCACCGCCTTGAGGTACACGCCCTCGGGCAGTTGGCGCAGCAGCTGGTCGAGCAGTTGCACCGGCTCCGAACGGTTGCTCTGCAGGCCCTCGACCACCTGTTTCTTGGCGAGGAGCGAGGCGGTCTCCTCGCGGATCTTGCGGATCTCCTCGATCTGCTTGTCAAGCTTGGCAATCTCGCCCTTCATGTAGGCAACGTTCTGCTGCTGCTGGGTCACCTGCTGGTCGAGGAAGAACCAGATGGAACCGGCGACCACGAGTCCGACGATCGCGAAGATGCCGGCAAGGACGCCGAACTGCTGCTGGCGGCGCTTGCGCCTTTCCTCGCGGTGGGGAAGTAGGTTGACGCGGATCATGACGGGTCGAACCTCCGCATCGCGAGCCCGCACGCGACCATCAGCGACGGCGCGTCCATGGTGAGCTGGCGTGGCTTGATCTTGGAGGATAGCGCCATGTTGGCGAACGGGTTCGCCACCACGGTGTGCACCTGGGTGCGCTGGGCGACCATTTCCTCCAGCCCGTCCAGCGTCGCGCAACCGCCGGTGAGGAGGATGTGGTCGACCTTGTTGAACTGCGTCGAGGTGAAGAAGAACTGCAGCGCGCGCTGGATCTCCAGCACGATCTTCTCGTTGAAAGGGGCGAGCACATCCGGGCCGAAGTTCTCGGGCAGGTTGCCGACGCGCTTCGCGGCCTCGGCCTCCTCGACGGGCATGTCGAACTGGCGGGCGATGTCCTGGGTGAGGACGTGGCCGCCGATCTGCTGCTCGCGGGTATAGACGGTCTGGCCGTTATTGACCACCGCCACCCGGGTCACCGTGGCGCCGATGTCGACGATCACGGTCACGTCGCTCTCGGAGATGCCTGAATTGCCCCCGCAGATCAGCTCGAAGGCGGTCTGCGAGGCATAGGATTCGACGTCCATCACGATCGTCTTGAGGCCGGCGGCTTCCGCGGCGGCGACGCGGTCCTCGATCTTCTCCTTGCGCGAGGCGGCGATCAGGACCTCGACTTCTTCCTCGCCGGAGGGGGCGGGTCCCAGGACCTGGAAGTCCAGGTTCACCTCGTCCAGAGAGAAAGGTATGTATTGGTTGGCCTCGCCCTGGACCTGGATCTCCATGTCCTCTTCCCGCTGGTTTCCGGGAAGGATCACCTTCTTGGTGATCACCGCCGCCGAGGGCAGCGCCAGGGCGATGTTCCGGATGCGGGAACCGAGGGCCTTGTGGGCGCGTTTGATGGCCTCGCCCGCCGCCTCGATGTTGGCAATGTTGCCGTCGACCACGGTGTCCTTGGGCAAGGGCTCGATGGCATATCGCTCGACGCGGTAAACGTTACGACCGGCTTCCGCGATCTCGACCATCTTGACCGAGGACGAGCTGATGTCGCAGCCCACGAGGGGCGGCGCCTTGGCTTTCAGGAATTCGAACTGGGCGGCTAATTTTTCTTTAAGCATGGTGGAAGGTTAGCACCCAAACGGAGAATCTACTTTAGATGCTAACAACAAGTATTAGGCCTGTAAAGCTTTTTCCAGCAAGGGCTTGGCGTGTGCCGACGACTTATAATGCCGTGGTCCATTGAACCTCCGCCAACCGCGGTAGCCACAACTGCCGTGCCGCCCACCCCCCCGTCCCGATGACCTCCCGCTGGTGGTTCTATCCCGCGCTCATCGCCTTCTCCCTTGCCCTCGTGGCCGCCGGGGTGGCGGCGCTCACCGTGGTGTTGCTGTGGCCAAACTTGCCGAGCCTGGAGGTCCTTACCGATTACCGGCCGAAGATTCCGCTGCGTGTCTACAGCGCCGAGGGCGAGCTGATCGGCGAGTTCGGCGAGGAGAAG
>JBDSRZ010000067.1:0-13022 GCA_039929025.1 Usitatibacter sp.
TGGACATCGGCAACTCGCGCGAGCTCTGCGGCGGCACGCACGTGCGGCGCACCGGCGACATCGGCCTCTTCCGCATCGTCTCCGAGGGCGGCGTGGCGGCCGGCATCCGCCGCGTCGAGGCGATCGCCGGGAGCGTCGCGCTCGCGCACACTCGCGAGGAGTCGGACCGCCTCGGACGCCTCGCGGCCGCGCTCAAGGCGCAGCCCGCGGAGCTGGAGCTCAAGGTAGCGCAGCTGCAGGAAAGCGTGCGCACGCTGGAAAAGGAAATCGCGCGCGCCAAGCAGAAGGCGGCCGCCAGCCATGGCGACGACCTCGCGTCCTCTGCCGTCGATGTGAAGGGCGTGATGGTGCTCGCGGCGCGCCTCGAGGGCGCGGACGTGAAGACGCTGCGCGACACGCTCGACCAGCTGAAGGGCAGGTTGAAATCGAGCGCCATCGTGCTCGCGGCCTCGGAGGGTGAGAAGGTGAGCCTTATCGCCGGGGTCACCGCGGACCTGTTCGCACGGGTGAAGGCGGGCGATCTGGTGAATTTCGTCGCCGGCCAGGTGGGCGGCAAGGGCGGCGGGCGCCCCGACATGGCGCAGGCCGGTGGCACCGACAGCAAGGCGCTGCCGAAGGCGCTCGAATCGGTACAGGGATGGGTCGCGGAGCGGCTGTAGTGCGCATCTGACCGCTCGGCGGGCCCTGAACGCGGGGAGGCAGGATGGTGCTCGACACGTTGCTCGAATACGGGTTCTTCGTCGTGATCGCCGCGATCGTCGTGATCAAGGTGATCCAGGTGCGCTGGAAGGTGCGCAGGGGCGACGCGCTCTTCCGCACGATGTTCCCCGAGCTGCAGCCCCACCTGCACCCCGTGAAGATGCTCGATTTCGTCGTCGCGCGCCTGTCCCGCGGGAAAAACCCCGGTGGCGTCTGGAGGAATCCTCCCGGGTTCGCCGATGGCTCGGCGCGCATCTCGATGGTGGAAGGCCGTGAGCACGTGACCCTGCTCGATGCGGCGGGTACTGAGCGCGCCAGATTCATTTTCGAACAGCATGCCGAGGGCGGCGTGCTGCGCGTGGGCAAAGGCAAGGTCACCGTGAACACCCGCGACATCAACAACCAACGCGTGCGCTACTGGCATCCGGACCGCGAATTCAAGTGGAAGCGCCGCGGTGGCGTGTGGAGCTTCACATCGCGCATGGCCGAACGCGAAATCGAATCCAGCGACCGCACGAGCTTTTCCAACGACTCGTCTTCGAGCTACGACTCGGGCTCGGCGCGCACCGCGGCGGCCGCCGCCGGCATCGTGGCGGCGGGCGGGACGTTCGATGGCGGCGGCGCCTCGGCAGCCTGGGATGGAGCGGGCTCTGCGGGTGGCGGCACGTCCAGCGACACTTTCGAGGGCAGCAGCGCTTCCGCGACGGCTTACTGAATGGAGGCAACTGCCCAGCTGGTCGCGCGGCCCGTCGCGGGCCTCCTGCCGGTCGAGGACGTGCGCGGGCCGCTGCGGGTCGTGATCGCCTCGCTCGTCCCCGGGGGCGCGGAGCGGATCGTGATCGAGTGGCTCGCGGCCGAGGCGGCGCGCGGTCGCGCGGTCGAGCTCGCCGTGCTCTACGCGCGGCAGAACGTGCTGGCGCTGTCGTCCGCGATCCGCCTGCGCATGCGGCACGGGATCGAACCCGCGCCCTTCCTCGAAACCCTGGCGAGCGAGTGGAGCGTGCATCCCGCGCCGGTCTCCACGCACCTGGTCACCGACGAGTTGCTGCAAGCGCTATGGCGCGGCGGCGTTCGCACCGTGCCGGTGATCCACAACGCCCGCGCGGGCTGGCGCAACGATCCGCGGGCCTGGGACGCGGCCTCGATGCCGCTGGCGGTGGCGTGCGCGGAGCAGGTGCGGGGCGAGCTGGTGCAGCGCGGGTGTCCCGTCCCGGTGGTCACGCTGCGCCACCGGCCCGCGGTCGGGCGAGACGCGTTCGACCTGGTGGTGCGCGGCCGGATTCGCGCCGAGCTGGGCATCGGCCCCGACTGCTTCCTCGTGCTTGCCGCGGGCGCGATCAAGGCGCAGAAAGACTACCCCCGCGCGGCCGCGGTCCTGGCGCGCCTCGCCGCGAAACGCGACGCGGCGCTCGCCATCGTGGGCGGCGTCCTCGACGGCCCCGGGCTGGCGGAGCTGGACCGCGTCCTTGAGGCGGCAATCACCCACCGCGTCACCGATCGCTTGCGTTTGCCGGGGTTCGCGCCGCGCATCGAGCCGTGGCTCGCGGCATGCGACGCGTTCCTCAACGTGAGCCGCTTCGAGGGGTTGTCGATCGCCACCCAGGAGGCGCTCGCCGCCGGCCTGCCGGTGGTGGCGACCGAAGTCGGCGGCCAGCGGGAGCTCGCCCGCGAGGGGCTGGAGCTGTTGCCCCCCGGCGCGTCGCCCGCGGCATTCGCTGCAAGCCTCGGGCGCCTGCCGGTACGCGTTGAGCTGCGCCCACGGCCGGGAATGCGCGTGCCGCGCGCGTGGTCGATGGCACTCGCCGCGCGGCCCGCGCAGGGGGCGCCGGTGCAGACCCTCTTCGTCACCGCGAACCTCAATGCCGGCGGCGCGCAGCGCTCTCTCGCCAACCTCGCATGCGCCCTCGCCGGGCGGCATGTCTTGGAGATTGCGGTCTGCGGCGAGTCGACGAGCGACGCCTTCGCGCTGCAGTTGCGCTCGCGGGGCGTTGCCGCCTTCCGGCCCTCGGCGGACGCAGACCCGGTCGCCGTGTCGGAGTCGCTGCTCGCGCGCGCCCAACAGAGCCGCGCGCGGACGTTGTGCTTCTGGAACGTGGACCCGAAGGTGAAGCTGCTCGCCGCCAAGTTCGCGCCCGCGGGGCTGCGGCTGATCGACGTGAGCCCCGGCGCCTATGCTTTCGAGGAGCTCGCCGCGGCGGCACCGTTCGCCGAGGCGGTGAGCTACGGCATCGACGAGTACTACCGGCGCCTCGACGTATTGGTGCTCAAGTTCGACTCCTGTGCCCATCCGCCGTGCGCGCGGGTCGTGGTGATCGAGAACGGGGTCGCATTGCGCGAGCTGCCGTGGCGCGCGTGCGCCGAGCCGCGCTTCGTGGTGAGCGGGCGCATTGCGTCGAGCAAGCGGCTGGATACCATCGTGCGGGCCTTCGCGCGTGTCCAGCGCTCGCACCGCGCTGCGCGCCTCGACATCTTCGGATTGGCCGAGCCGCGCGACGAGTCCTATCTCGCCTCGATCCGCGAGCGCGCGGGCGGTCTTCCGGTGTCCTTCCGCGGGCCGTGCCCGTCGCTGGTCCACCTCGAGGGCGGCTACACCGCGGCGATCGTCCTGGGGACCCACCAGGGCTCGCCCAACGCGGTGCTGGAGGCGATGGCGGCGCGCATTCCGGTGATCGCCAACGCTAGCGGCGGCACCGCCGTGATGTTGGAGGAGGGTGCCGCCGGATGGCTGTTGCCGGAGGCTGCCTCGGCGAGCGAGGTGGCCGAAGCGATGGAAGACGCGTTCGCCGCGCCGGCCAAGGCGCGCGCGCGCGCCGACCGCGCGTGGTCGCTCGCCCGCGACCGCCACGGCATCGCCCGGATGGCCGAGAGCTACCTCGAGCTCCTCGATCCCGCCGCCCACGCCGAGCGTGAGAAAATGGCGGCATGGAATTCCGCTTCTGCCCGTGGTGCGCCGCAGGGCTCGCTCCCCGTGCCGTTCCAGGCGACGGCGGCCCCGTAGACCGGCTCGCCTGCACCAGTCCCGACTGCGCCTTCGTCCACTGGGGAAACCCCACACCCGCGGTGGGCGCGCTGGTCGAGCGCGGTCGCGACGGGCACCATCGCGCTCGGTGAGGAGCTCGCCGAATACCGGCGCATCGCACCGGCGCGGCTGCGACCCTGGCGGCGCGCCACCGGCCTCGCGGTCGCCGACTGGATGCGCGCGCGCGGCCTCGATTTCGAGTGGGACGTGCGGCCGCCGATCGTGCCCAAGCCGGTGACGGTGTGAGCGCACCTGCCTCGCGCATCGCCGATTTCCTGCGCATCAGCGGGCTGGAATCGCTCGCCGGGCGCGAGTCCGACGTCGAGCGCGCGGTGCGCGACTTCATGGAAGCCCTCGGCGAGAAGGTCGCGATCGACAACCTCGATTCGCTCTACACTTACCCGGTGCCGATGATGACCGAGGACGGCACCTGCTCGATCGTCGACCAGCTGGCGCCGATGCGCTACGACCTCACCGCGATCCTCGGCGGGCGCAGCGACCAGACTACGCGCCGCCTGGCGCTCCTGGAAAGGCTCGCCGAGCGCGCCCGGGAAACCACCGGCGCCGACTGGATCGGCATCTACCAGCGGCGCGAGAACGCGATCGGCATCCCGGTGCTGGTCAAGGTGGCCTACGTGGGGCGCCCGAGCCGCGCCGAGTTCCCGCTCACCGCCGAGTTCGCGGAGCGCAGCACCAACAGCACCGTGGGGCTCACCGCGCGCACCGCCGTGATCGACGACGTGGCGAAGCACGTGGAGGCGGGCGGCGGTTTCTACGCCTGCGATGACGGCGTGCAATCCGAGGCGTGCGTGCCGATCCTGTCCGGCGCGCGCGAGGTCGCGGGCATCGTCGACGCGGAGGCGAAGCCGAAGGCGTTCTTCGGCGCCGAGCGCCTCGCAGTCATCGCCGGCCTGGCGATCGTTTCCGCCGCGGTCCTTCCCTGAATTCTTACCGGCGGTTCGCGTCCACGAACACTTTCTTGCCGTCGCGCCATCGGCGCCACGCCTTCGGGTTATCGAGCGCCTCCAGCAGCGCCACGTTCATGTCCTCGGCGGCCTCGTCGAGGCCCGCGTCGCGGGCCGCATTGCGAGCCTGGGCGATGATCACCGCCGCGTTGTGCGCGACGGCCTGGTGCTGGCCGCTCTCGAGCGAGTCGTCGGTGGGATCGTCGTGGAAGGCGCGGCACGGATCGACGCTCGTCGAGTGGCAGCGGCGGCACTGCGCCGGCCGCGCCTCGTAGGCGCTGCACGCGCCGTCATCGCCCAGGAGGGCGCAGGCGAGGTTGGTGCGCTTGCGCGCTTCCACCCCCAGTGACCGCGTGCGCTTCACGTTGGAGCGCAGCCGCGCGATCACCGCGGCGAGGCGCGTGGCATCGAAGCTGCGGCGCAGCCATCCGGCGAGGGCGAAGGCTTCGTAGGGCTGCACGTCGACACGCAGGTGGCAGCAGTAGCTGCAGCCTCGCTCGCAGGCGAGCCGCACGCCGTGTCCCGCGATGGAAGTCTCGAGGACTTCGTCGACGCGGCGGTGGAGAGTCACCACGGCGGCGGCGAGGCGCGCCGGATCGCGCGCCGCGGCGAACACGCGCCTGGAGTCGGACCCCCAGTCCGCGAGCCGCGCGGCGGCGGTGCGCTCGTCCTTCACGGTCACCCCGGCTTCTTCGCCGGCATCATGTCGGTGATCGAGCCTTCCGCGATCTCGGCGGTGAAGAACACCGACTCGGAGAGCGTCGGGTGCGGATGGATCGTGAGGCCGATGTCCTCGGCATCCGCGCCCATCTCGAGCGCGAGCACGCATTCGGAGATGAGCTCGCCGGCGTTCACGCCGACGATGCCGGCGCCGAGGATGCGCTTGGTGCCCTTCTCGTAGAGCACCTTGGTCACGCCCTCTTCGCGGCCCATGCCGAGCGCGCGGCCGCTGGCGGCCCAGGGGAAGACCGCCTTCTCGTACTCGATTCCCTGCGCCTTCGCTTCCGGCTCCTGCAGGCCCATCCACGCGACTTCGGGATCGGTGTAGGCGACGCTGGGGATGGTGCGCGCTTCCCACACATGGTGGTCCATGCCGGAGATCACCTCGGCGGCCAGCTTGCCCTCGTGGGTCGCCTTGTGGGCGAGCATCGGCTCGCCGACGATGTCGCCGATCGCGAAGATGTGCGCGACGTTGGTGCGCATCTGCCGGTCGACCGGGATCCAGCCGCGCTCGTTCACGGCGATGCCGGTCTTCTCGGCGCCGATGTTCTTGCCGTTGGGACGGCGCCCCACGGCGAGCAGCACGCGGTCGTAGGTTTCCGCGGCCGGGGCCGCGCCGCCATCGGCGCTCTCGAAATGCGCCTTGAGGCCCTCGGGCAGCGCCTCGATGCGCGCCACCTTTGTCTTCAGCATGATCTTCTCGTAGCGCTTCTCGATCCGCTTCGCGAGCGGCTTCACGATGTCGGGATCGGCGCCGGGGATGAGGCGGTCCATGAATTCCACCACGCTCACCTTCGAGCCGAGCGCGTCGTACACCGTCGCCATCTCGAGGCCGATGATGCCGCCGCCGATGATCAGCAGGCGCTTGGGCACGTCCTTCAATTCGAGCGCGCCGGTGGAGTCCATCAGGCGCGGGTCGTCGTAAGGGAAGCCGGGGATCTGCGCGGACTGGGAGCCGGCGGCGATGATGCAGTGGTCGAACGAGATGACCTTCCTGCCGTCGCTCGCCTCCACCTCGAGCGTCTGCGGCGAGGCGAACTGCGCCTTGCCCACGACCACCGCGACCTTGCGCCCCTTGGCGAGTCCGGTGAGGCCCTTGGTCAGCTTGCCGACGACGCCGTCCTTGAACTTGCGGATGCCGTCGATCTCGATTTTCGGGGCGCCGAAAGTCACGCCCATGTGCGCGCTTTCCTCGGCATCCGCGATCACCCTAGCGGCATGCAGCAGCGCCTTGGAGGGGATACAACCCACGTTTAGGCAGACGCCGCCGAGAGTCGCATAGCGTTCGACCAGCACCACCTTCTTGCCGAGGTCGGCCGCACGGAAGGCGGCGGTGTAGCCGCCGGGGCCGGCGCCGAGCACCAGCACCTCGGCATGCATGTCGGCATCGAGACTCGCGAGGGTGGACTTGAGGGCCTGGCGGACGTCGGACGGCGATTGAGCCCCGGCCTTCGCCGGGGAAGCCGGGGTTTCGGATCCGCCCGCGGCCTTCGGTGGCGAGGCCGGGGCCTCGGTCCTGGAGGGCGGCGGGGTGGCGGCCGGTGCCGTGGGCTTCGAGGCTTCCGCCGACTCGATCGTCGCGATCACCGTGCCCTGCGCGACCTTGTCACCCACCTTCACGCGGACTTCCTTGACGACGCCCGAATGGGTCGACGGCACTTCCATCGTCGCCTTGTCGGATTCGAGCGTGACGAGCGAGTCCTCCTTCTTCACCTCGTCCCCCGGCTTCACCAGGATCTCGATGACGGGGACGTCCTTGAAGTCGCCGATGTCGGGGACCTTGATATCGATGGCGGCCATGGCGGTCCTAGAGCAGCGCGCGCCGCGGGTCGGCGATGACCTGGGCGAGGAACGCGGTGAAGCGGGCGCCGAGCGCGCCGTCCACCACGCGGTGATCGTACGAGAGCGACAGTGGCATCATCAGCCGCGGCGCGAATTGCTTGCCGTCCCAGACGGGTTTCATGCCTGCCTTGGAGACGCCGAGGATCGCCACCTCGGGCGCGTTCACGATCGGCGTGAACGCGGTGCCGCCGATTCCGCCCAGCGAGGAGATCGTGAACGTGCCGCCCTGCATGTCGGCAGGGCCGAGCTTGCCCTCGCGCGCCTTCGCGGCGAGCTCGCCCGACTCCTTGGCGATCTCCACCACGCCCTTCTGATCGGCGTTCTTGATCACCGGCACCACCAGGCCGTTGGGCGTATCGGCGGCGAAGCCGATGTTCCAGTACTGCTTGAAGATCAAATTGTCGGCGTCGAGCGAGCTGTTGAGCGTGGGGTATTTCTTGAGCGCGGCGACCACCGCCTTCACCAGGAACGCGAGCGGGGTGAGCTTGAGCCCCGCCTTGGCGTTCTCCTCGTTGATGCGCGCACGGAATGCCTCGAGTTCGGTGATGTCGGCCTCGTCGAACTGCGTGACGTGGGGGATCATCACCCAGTTGCGCGCGAGCGCCGGGCCCGAGATCTTCTGGATGCGCGTGAGCGGTTTCGTCTCGATCGGGCCGAACTTGGCGAAGTCGACCTTGGGCCAGGCGGGCAGGCCGAGGGCAATGCCGCGGCCCGTCGCGGCGCCCGAGCCTGCTCCGGCGATTCCCAAGCCGGGGTCCAGGGCACTCTTCACGAATCCCTGGATGTCCTCCTTGAGGATGCGGCTCTTGGGACCGGATCCCTTCACCAGCGCGAGGTTCACGCCGAGTTCGCGCGCGAAGCGCCGCACGCCCGGGCTCGCATGGGCGGGCGCTGTGTCGCTCTCCGCCGGCTCGAGCGAAGCAGTCGGTGACGGTGCCGGCGTCGCAGCGGGTGCCGGGGCCGCAGCGGGTGCCATGACCGATGCTGGGACCGGCGCGGGCGCGGCAGCCGATCGTGGCGGGGGCGGCGCCGCAACGTCGGCCTTCGCTTTCGCGGCAGGGGCTTCCTTCGCGGCGGGCGCGGCAGCCGCGTCCGACTGCTCGAGGACCACGATGGGTGTGCCCTCGCCCACCTTGTCCCCGAGCTTCACCCGAATCTCTTTCACCGTGCCGGCCGATGGCGCGGGGACTTCCATCGTCGCCTTGTCGCTCTCGAGCACCACCAGCGAGTCGTCCTTCTTCACCGTGTCGCCGACCTTCACCAGCACCTCGATCACGGGCACATCCTTGAAATCGCCGATGTCCGGGACCTTCACCTCGATTGCGGCCAACGTGTTCTCCTCGTTGTTGGTTCTTGGTGCTCGCCGCGCTTCAGACGGTCCAGGGCGCGGGCTTCGCCGCGTCGATGCCGTACTTCTTGATCGCCTCGGCCACCTTCGCCGCCGGCAACTCGCCATCCTCGGCGAGAGCCTTCAGCGCGGCGACCGCGACGAAGTAGCGATTCACCTCGAAGAAGCGGCGCAGGTTTTCGCGCGAATCGCTGCGGCCGAAGCCGTCGGTGCCGAGCACCTTGTAGCGGCGCGGAACGAACTCACGGATCTGGTCTGGGAAGGTCCGCATGTAGTCGGTGGACGCGACCACCGGGCCCTTCGTCGGCGCGAGGCATTGCTCGACGTACGAAAGGCGCGCCTTCTCGGTCGGATGGAGCAGGTTCCAGCGCGCGCAGTCGATGCCGTCGCGGCGCAGCTCGGTGAAGCTCGGGCAGCTCCACACGTCGGTGGCCACGCCCCAGTCCTTCTTCAGCAACTCCGCGCCGGCCATCACCTCGCGAAGGATCGTGCCGCTGCCCATCAGCTGCGCGCGGGGCCCCTTGGCATCACCCGCGTCCGACAGCTTGTACATCCCCTTGAGAATCCCCTCGCGCGCGCCTTCCGGCAGGCCCGGGTGGGGATAGTTCTCGTTCATCAGGGTGATGTAGTAGAAGACGTCCTCCTGCTCTTCGACCATGCGGCGCAGCCCGTCCTGCACGATCACCGCGACCTCGTAGGCGAAAGTGGGATCGTACGACCGGCAATTGGGGATCACCGCCGATATGAGGTGGCTGTGGCCGTCCTCGTGCTGCAGGCCCTCGCCATTCAGCGTCGTGCGTCCCGCGGTGCCGCCCATCAGGAAGCCGCGCGAGCGCATGTCGCCGGCGGCCCACACGAGGTCGCCCACGCGTTGCATGCCGAACATCGAGTAGAAGATGTAGAACGGGACCATCGGCACGTTGTTGTTCGCGTACGAGGTCGCCGCCGCGATCCACGAGCACGTCGCCCCCGCCTCGTTGATGCCCTCCTGGAGGATCTGGCCGGTCTTGTCCTCCTTGTAGAACATCAGCTGGTCGCTGTCCTCGGGCTCGTAGAGCTGGCCCACTTGGGAGAAGATTCCGAGCTGGCGGAAGAGCCCCTCCATGCCGAAGGTGCGCGACTCGTCCGGCACGATCGGCACCACGTTCTTGCCCAGGTTCTTGTCCTTCACGAGGGCCGTCAGCATGCGCACGAACGCCATCGTGGTGGAGATCTCGCGCCCCTCGCCGGTGGCGTCGGTGATCGCCTTGAACGACTCGAGCTTCGGCACCTCGAGCCTGGCGGTCTTGCGACGGCGCTGGGGCAATGACCCGCCTCGCTGCGCTCGCAGCTCGCGCAGGTACTTCATCTCCGGGGAGTCGTCCGCCGGCTTGAAGTAGGGGATGTCGGCCAGCTTGTCGTCGGCGATCGGGATGTTGAAGCGGTCCCGGAACTGCTTGAGCGCCTCGATCGGCATCTTCTTCTGCTGGTGCGCGATGTTCTTGCCTTCGCCCACCGCGCCCATCCCATAACCCTTCACCGTCTTGGCGAGGATCACGGTCGGTTGCCCCTTGTGCTTTACCGCCGCGGCGTACGCGGCATAGACCTTGTGCGGATCGTGGCCGCCGCGATTCAGGCGCCAGATGTCCTCGTCGGACATGCTGGCGACCATCGCTTTGAGCTCCGGGTACTTGCCGAAGAAGTGCTCGCGCACGTAGGCGCCGTCGCGGCTCTTGAACTTCTGGTACTCGCCGTCGACCGCATCTTCCATGCGCTTCAGCAAGAACCCCTGTTTGTCGCGCGCGATGAGCGGATCCCAATACGAGCCCCAGATGACCTTGATCACGTTCCAGCCGGCGCCGCGGAATACCGCCTCCAGCTCCTGGATGATCTTGCCGTTGCCGCGCACCGGGCCGTCGAGACGCTGCAAGTTGCAGTTCACGACGAATATGAGGTTGTCGAGGCTTTCGCGCGAGGCGAGCCCGATGGCGCCCAGCGACTCGGGTTCGTCCATCTCGCCATCGCCCATGAAGGCCCACACCTTGCGTCCCTCGGTTTTGGCGTGGCCGCGGTGCTCGAGGTAGCGCAGGAAGCGCGCCTGGTAGATCGCCTGGATCGGCCCGAGGCCCATCGACACCGTCGGGAACTGCCAGAAATCGGGCATGAGCCACGGGTGGGGATAGGACGAGATGCCCTTGCCGTCGACTTCCTGGCGGAAGTTGTCGAGCTGCGCCTCGGTGAGACGGCCCTCGAGGAAGGCGCGCGCGTAGACGCCCGGGGAGGAATGCCCCTGGATGTAGACGAGGTCCCCGCCGTGCTGCTCGCTGGGCGCGTTCCAGAAATGGTTGAAGCCCACGTCGTAGAGCGTCGCCGCGGAGGCGAAGCTCGCGATGTGCCCGCCGAGCTCCAGGTCCTTGTTGCCGGCGCGCAGCACCGTGGCCACCGCGTTCCAGCGCACGTAGGAGCGAAGGCGCGCTTCGAGCGCGTGGTCGCCCGGCAGTTGCTCCTCCATGTGCGGCGGGATGGTGTTGAGGTACGCGGTCTGGGCACGGTAGGGCAGGTACGCCCCGGAACGCCGCGCCTTGTCGACCAGCTGCTCGAGGAGGAAGTGCGCACGTTCCGGTCCCTCGAGCTCGAGCACGGCGTCGAGGGAATCGACCCATTCGCGAGTTTCCAGCGGATCGATGTCTTGCAGGCGGTCCATGTCGGCCTCGGGGAGTGTGCGGCGGGGGTTGGATGCGGTGCTTGGGAGTTCAGGGAAAGGGCGGGGCGAAACCCAATCGTATAATGACTGCCGTCGGCGCGGAAAGCCGCGTCGGAACAGGAGTTGTGCCGGCTCGGCGGAAGTGAAAGCCCCCGAGAAATCATGGACATCGGGCACGAAGCGGGATTGTTTCTGAAAAAAGCTTTTTAAGTTATTATAAAAGCGAGTTTTTGCGGGTCGCGTGGCACCTTCGCGTTGTTTTCTGCTGGGCGGAGCCGGGCGACGGGGACAGCGTCAAGAAAAGCCGGAAACGGTATGAGAGAACAGGCGCACGGGACATGAATCTTTCGCAGTCGCTCCAGTCGGCGAGCCTGACCGATCCGGGGCGCGTTCGCGACCACAACGAGGATTGCATCGAGTCGCGTCCGGAGATCGGCCTGTACGTGCTCGCCGACGGCATGGGCGGATACAACGCGGGCGAAGTCGCGAGCGGCATGGCCACCGCCCTCATCGCCGACGGCGTGCAGGGGGAGTGGAACCTGCGCGAGGTCGACAAGCTCGACCGTGACGCGGCCAAGAAGAAGGCCGAGACCACGCTTGCCGAGCACATCGCGCGCGCCAATTTGGCGATCTTCAACACCTCGCAGAACAACCCCGAGTGCGCCGGGATGGGCACGACGCTGGTGGTGTGCCTCTTCTACGACGATTTCCTCGCGGTCGCCCACATCGGCGACTCGCGCCTCTACCGGCTTCGCGGCGAGCAGATGGAGCAGGTGACTCGCGACCACTCGCTGCTACAGGAGCAGCTCGACTCCGGCCTCATCACCCCGGCGGAGGCGAAGCTGTCTCAGAACAAGAACCTGGTAACGCGCGCCCTCGGAATCGATCCCACGGTGGAACCCGAGATCCACGTCTACGAGACCAGGCTGGACGACATCTTCATGCTCTGCTCCGACGGGCTCTCGGACATGGTGGAGGACGAGGAGATCCGGCTCACGATGCTCACGCTCAAGACCAACCCCGATCTCACGGTCCAGCAGCTGGTGCAGGCCGCGAACGACAACGGCGGCCGCGACAACATTTCGGCGCTGCTGATCCGCGTGGCCGAGCCCTACGGCATCGCGCGCGGATGGCTCGCCCGCTTGAAGGCACTATTCAGGTAACAGGCAAGGACAAAGACCATGGCCAAGCTGATTCTCAGCGTCGACGGGCAGGTGCTCAAGGAGTTCACCCTCTCCAAGGAGCGGACTCTCATCGGCCGCAAACCCCACAACGACATCCAGATCGACAACCTGGCGGTGAGCGGCGAGCACGCGGCCATCATTACCATCCTGAACGATTCGTTCATCGAGGACCTGGGCAGCACCAACGGCACCATGGTGAACGGCAAGCCGATCAAGAAGCACTTCCTGCAGAACAGCGACGTGGTCGAGCTTGGCAAGCACCGGCTCAAGTACTTCAACGATGCGCCGACCGCCGCCACCGCCGCGGACTTCGAGAAGACGATGATCATCAGGAATCCCGCCAAGGCCGCGCCCCCGCCCGCGCCGGATAAGGCCCTGAGCGATACCCACACCAACCTGAAGCCGCTGGCCGCCGATGCGCTCAAGGCACCGGAGCCGCCCAAGGCACCGGAGTCGCACAAGGCACCGGAGTCGCACAAGGCACCGGAGCCGCCCAAGGCACCGGAGCCGCCGAAGCCGGCGCCGCCGCCGCCCGCCGCCGAGGCGCCGAAGCCCGCGCCGG